>NZ_CP043420.1:302051-604103 GCF_008247605.1 Kushneria phosphatilytica
GAGAAGGTGTCAAAGAAGTAGATGGCGGCGATGTTGTTGATGGTCAGCTCGACCCCGAAGCAGGCCGCGTAGACCAGAAACAGTGCCCAGACGCGGATATCCTTCGCCGCTGCCGCGAAGCTTTGAAACGCGCCGTGCTCGCGACTGGCCTCGGGCAGTTCGCCGCGGGCCCGCAGCTCGTCGAAGTTGCCGTCCGGGGCATCCTGGGTCAGGCGGTAATAAGCGATGCCGGTCAGAAACAGCACGATGCCGGGCACGACCATCGCCAGCCGCCAGCCCAGGGTTTCGCTCACGCCCAGCATCAGTACACCGGAAAATACCAGCGGCATCAGGATCTGAGTGGTGCCGCCGCCCAGGTTACCCCAGCCGGCGGTGGTGGCGTTGGCCGTGCCGACCACATTGGGCGCGAACATGATCGAGGAGTGGTACTGGGTGATGACAAAGGAGGCCCCAATGGCCCCGATGGCCAGGCGCGCCAGCAGAAAGGTTTCGAAGCTGTCGGCCAGGCCGATCAGCATGACCGGCAGCGACCCCAGGCACAGCAGCCAGGTATAGGCGCGGCGGGGCCCGATGCGGTCACACAACAAACCAATGACCAGCCGCACCACAATGGTGATGGCGACCGAGGCGATGATGGTGTTGCCGATCTGGGTCTTGGTAAGGCCGAGGTCATCGCGTACCACGGCCATCAGTGGGGCGATGCCGAACCAACCGAAAAAACAGATGTGAAAGGCGAACCACGACAGGTGGAAGGCGCGCATTTGGGGCGTGGAAAAGCTGGCCAGGCGTATCCTGTTGGCCTTGTGGCGGATGTCCATCACTCGTTCTCCGTGGTTGACGACACTACCGGCGATGACGGCCCACAAACGACAACGGCGCCCATCGGCCCCCGGGGATAGGGAGGGTCGATGGACGCCGTTGTCCAGTGAGTACGCGACCGGCAGGACGCGATTGGCGATGTCAGGGCTGGGCGTGGCTATGGCCCGATCGAGCCGCCGTTGGCCCGAGTACCCAATCCCGAGCAGGACCAGTGCCACAATCGAAAGAACGCTGGAATTTCAGGCAACTATCGGCCAGTAGAGGAATTGCGTTGTGACGTGAAAGAGGGGAGGTGGCCGCTTGCGGTGCATATGAGAGCTGGTGTGCACTGAAGCTGAGCCTTGAGCCTTTCGGGTTAGCGGTCGGCAAGCTCGATCATGGCCCGGGCGACCGCGACCAGCGGCTGGCTCTGGTCCATCGCGGTCTTGCGCATCAGGCGATAGGCGCTGTCTTCATCAATGTGTTGCTGCGCCATGAGCAGCCCCTTGGCACGCTCGATCAGCTTGCGCTCACGCAGCGTCTTGCGCGTGTCTGCCAGTTCATCACTCAACTGCTGGAGCCGGCTGTTCTGCGCCTGTACCAGCTCGAGCAGCGAGCGGTCGAAATGCCGCGCCATCGCCTGCTCTGCCGAAGGCGTGGTGTGGGTGCCAGCGCTCGGGGACATCGGTTCGGCGCCTGTCGTCACGCTATCGATGTTGCGCTGGTGTGCTCGCTCAAGCGCCTCACGACAGCTTTGGTGCAGCGCCTCGACGAGCTGATCCTCGAGCGCCTTCATGGCGTCGATGCGCTGAGTCGCCAGGGCGTACCACTGTTCGCCGGGCGCTGTGAGCTCGTCCGGCAGTGCTGCATCGGTCAGCGCCAGTGAGCGAAGATGGTTCAATGTGGTCAGCGCCGGATGCTCCATGAGCGCTGCCCACCGGGTCTGCAGCGTCTCGTCGGCAAACTCGGTGAATGTCTCGAAACAGTCGTTCTGGGTATCGATTAGTGTTTGCAGGGTGTGGCGATGCGGTTCATCAAAGTGGCCGAGGGTGAAGCCCAGTGCACCGCAGGCGCGCTCCTGCCCGGCCAGCTCCTTGCCCTGAATGAAATGGAAGAGGCTGACCAGTACGCGGGTAATGTCCGCATCGCTGGCGGTATCGGCCACCTCGAACACCACCGACAGCAGCGTGCCGATGGTGCGGTTGTACAAACGCGTGGCTTCGTCGGCGGTCACCTGCTGCTGCTCCACCCGGGCGCGCAGCCGTGCGAGCGCTTCGGCTTCGTTCACGGCATCTGCCAGGCGCCTGAGCAGGCGAGGATCGCGCGCGTGCACCTCGTGCGCGGCCTCGCCGGGCGCGGTCATCCAGTGTTCCAGCGCAGCATGCAGGGCAGCCTCGGCCGTTTGGCTGTCGGCAACGTGCGTTTGATAGCGGGTGATGAACCGCTGGCCACGGGAGCCCAGCACGATGCTGGAGGCCCCGCGCTCGCGTTGCAGGGTATGCACCAGCTGGCAGAGCGGCCCCACCAGCGCGCAGAGGGCGGTCAGTTGATGCAGTCGATCGATATCGGAGGCATTGGCGGCCGCCAGCAGCCGCTCGAGGGTCGAGCTGGTCACGGTCATATCCTCGGGCCTCGCCCTGGGTCAGGTGAGACGGTCTTGTTGTCGGTGTTATCCGAGTGTACCAGCACGGCTCGCGTCGTCATCAGGGCCGTATTTTAATGTGGCCTAACCACGTACATGCGGCCTGTTTTATCGGGAGGGGAGGTGTACGTTCAAGGGTGACGATCAAACCTCTCATGCATGTTTGGTGAGGAGAAGATTCTCGGCGCGATCAACGGTGCCATACGCTTTTATGGCCTAACTAAGATCAATATGAACTAGAAGGTATCGACCGGCACCAGCGTCTGATCAAGAGTTACAAGAAGCCCACGCCTAGCTTAGGGCGAAGGCCTGACGCTGATTACTGTGTCATTATACAGAGCGATGCTTAAGCCAGCGAGGAAGGGTGCCGTCGGTTTCATACGAGGCCGCGGTCTGAAGCTGGGACTGGGCATGCCCATTAACCCCTTAGCGGATAGTGAGGATGAGATTCTTCGCTACATACACTTTGTCGCACAGGATAAGGACTTCTTGGGGATTTTGTACATATAGGAGGATGGTAGCGGCGAATATACTTGCATTCAGCGGGAATGGCGCATGGATCAATTCCCAGAAACGGAATTGACTCAACTTGCTGCTCAAGCTTGGGAGCGAGTCTCGAAGCTTGCCCTGGACACTGCTACTAAGTTGGGGCCAGTGTCATTGAGCCGAAGTTTGAGCTAAAAAATCCCAACAGGATTCAAATCGAAATATATTGGCCAGAATGGGTTAAGGAACAATTGGAAGCTGCAAAAGCGAGGTTCGGAGTAAGTGAAATCTAACAATGCTGTAAACTAGGACGCATTTTTCTCTCGCTTCGCTCTCTACAAATGCGATGGTTACGGCTGGCGTTAATTTGCACGAGGAGTCATCGTGACATTCTCAAACATGCTAAATTCTGAAAAGGGTTGTCAGAAAATCAATAGGTTTTCAAGTAAAAAGTTATACTTCTCACTTCGAATATCAAAGATACTTGGGGCGAAGTATGAAAATGAAGATAAAAAGAGACGGTGTGTTTGCAGGCGTTTACGAGGCGTAATTTTAGTCTGAGACACCCTCTCAAAGCTATTTATAGCTATAACGATATGACCTAAGGCGCAATTCTAATCTAGAATGACAACTATATGGCTAGGATAATTTTTTTATTTGAGTGTAATATTTTGAATATAGCTTGTTATAAAAAACTGGGTCGACCGACCTTATGTAATTTAAATGTCCCGTTAAAGCCGGGATTTCTTCTTTTTCTAAAATTTCTTTCGCATAAAGTGAAAACAGCAGTCTCACTTTGTCTTTGTACTTTCTAGGAAGTGTTGTTCTGCCATCAGAACAAATGAGCACCCCTGTAATGATTGTGCTCCCGCCACTTCTAGTGGTCGATTTTGTTTTAGTTGCTTTCAGTTTCAAGGCGCCGTCAAATTTTTGTTCTAGGCAGTTGTGTAAAATTTTTAGAACTTCAGTTTTGTTACCCTTGTTTTCGCAAGATACTACGATATCATCTGCGTATCTTGTAAAGTTGAAAATTCCTAACTTTCCTGAAATTTCATTTAATTCAGCAACAACGTTTTCGTCAAAGGCTTTCAGTATATAGTTTGCTATGTAAGGCGAAGCGGGATAACCTATCACGCACGTGCCATTGTAAAAAATGGACTGATTGAAAGAAGCGTCATTTGTGGCTTCTAGAAGGTATCTGATGACTTCGTTCTCAGGATTCGACTCTAAATCTTTTTTTAGCGATGTGATAAAAATATCCAACGTAAGGGAAGGGAAGAAGGACTCAATGTCCACTTTAACAAAGTAACTTCCTTTTCTATGAGCTTGTGCATTTTTTATTATGCTTGCGCCTTTATAGTATGCAGTCGCTGACTCGCTGGCTGGTAGTTTTCTCAAATAGTTAAGTATAACCCAGTACTGTATAATTTTAAGCTCCCATGAAGGAATTATTATTTCGCGTGTAGTTTTATCTTTTTTCTTTATCTTAGCCTTTTTCACTCTTTCTCTAGCATCATCGACGTAAACCGTAAACTCTTCTTCAGGAAGGCCCATTTCGTGGCAAAAATCTCTAATTAACTTCATAGCTAGGCCCTCATTTTATCTTTAAGGTTTGATAATTGAAGGCCGGACTTTATGCGCCTTTCTTTCTCACCATATTTTAAAAACGGGGTTTGTTTTTTGCTTTGAATCAACCCTGTGTCCCGGTCGTAGCTTACAAAGTTAAGAGACGTTAGTATCGCAATTATATGTCGCACCATGTCGAGTCTTTTATCTTTCCCGAATATCTCTTTAAGTATTTCAATTAATGCTTTGTAATCGGCCGGCTTGTAGAAAAGAATAATATCGTGAATGAATAAAGCTTTCATAAGATTAGTGGGGCCTTCAGCAGGGCTCACTTCTACACGGGAACCAATCTTAGTAGCAGATTTGCCAATGCTACTCTCTAAGGCTAAGAAAATCGACGCTACGCTGTCCTCCTCGTCCACTTGACCTTTCATTTCGTACCATAATACACGCTCCAGCCCGTAGCTCTCAGTGAGCGCTAATAGAGGACCTGTATTTATGAAGGAAGGTGTTTCTCTATGGCGCGAGTCGTTAATTACAAGCAACTTATCGCGTAAGGTTTTATGAGAGAACGCCCCTAGCTCGCAAAAAGAGCTATGGCTTTCTAAAACAATCAAAACTTTTTCTGATATTTGAGTCAATACAAATTCGAAGTCCAGCGAGTTTTTATAGTCTCCTTTTACCCGGTGGTTCATAATGTAGTTTTCGAAGAAGTGTTCGGCAATAACCACGATTGAGTTGTCAATTGAATCTTCAATGAACTCTTTTATACGTTGTCTTCTGATTGAAAGCGTACCTTCTCTTATGTTTGCTCCACATAAGAAAAACAATCTTGGAGTTGACCCTGCAATAGTTATTTCTTTTTTTTGTACAGCTTCTCGTAAAAAAGAAATGGCCCTGCTGTGAGGACCATCGTAAACATTACCATTATGTTCTTGTCTCGAGCGAAGCATTTAAGCCTACATTCAGCGCGGTGGCTTTGGTTCGGAGTCCAGCCGTGACTACGGCTGGACTCCGAACCAAAGCCACCGTAATACGAGCTGTCATCCACTCAATGCAAGGTATGACTCATACCCCGAGACCCATTGTCGAGGACAAAGGTCTAATTGCTAGGCAATTTGAAGCTAGCATAGGATTGAGAGAAAATCAATACTATTATCGGTTGGTAGTTAGTTGAATACACGCACTGATTTTATTTAAATCGCATTAAATAATGTTCATATTACAATTAAATAAATGGTTGAGATAAAGCAAGCATACACAGAGACTCCTCGTTTCGCTCGGTTGTCTCAGTGTCGCTTGCTCATGGGCTTCGCTCCCAAGACCTACAACGCAATAATAAAAATCACACGGAGGTGGTTATATGAAAAGAATAGAGTTAGTAAAAAATAAGGCTGTCCGAAATTGAGAAAGCTCAAATTACCGAAAATGCCAATGGTTCGAAAGTCGCAGTATGGCTGAGAGAGTTAGCGCTTGGTAATAAGTTAAACTCAAAGAAGCCCATTCCCAAAGCCGGCCCGGCATTAGTTCGAGAGTTTGCAAAAATTGGAAATAAAATAAACCAGATTGCGCGACTCGCGAACGAGGACAAAAAGAGCGGTTTCGACTTCAATACTTTCGCAGTGCTTCAACAGCTTCGAGCTATAGAACACGATTTGGAGTCGCTGAAATGATAGTCAAGTTTTTTCGACACGGTGCTAGGTTCTGTCTTAAAGGTCGGCTCTCATACACCGCTCGATACAGGCCAGTGTTACCATGGCCCTGAAGCTGCTGGCCAGCTTGTCGTAACGGGTATTCAATCGGCGCTTTTCCTTCAGCTAGCCGAACAGGAGCTCCACCACGTTACGCTGACGATATTTCGGTCGATCGAATTGATGTGGCAGGCCGGGACGCGGGCGTCCTATGGTCTGCGGGGGAGAAAAGATATCCTCGATCATCTGCCAGCGCTGATTGGAAAGCTCGTAACGGCCTGCCATGGCGGGCTCCTGCTCAGTGGACAGAAGTAGTGTAACAACCACGACTTTTCAGACAGAACCTAACAAGTGCAGGCTCGGCGACGCCCACTACATTGCGCCTTCGGCTCCATTACATGGGCGCGCATGCTGCAAGCGTTGGGCTTTTCGTATGAAGCTAAACCAAATATCCGTTTCGTTACTTGAGGATGGCCCTGTTCGGAAGATATCAAGAGGGTTGGTGTACTATGTCCATACTGGACGAAATGCTTGGCATAGTACATGTATGACGCGGTATTCCACTGGGTGTATGCACTCAACGTTAGAGTCAGCTAAGAATTATGCAGAAAAGCGAAGAATAAAAGGTACTGTTTTCTATATAAAAAAACTACCTTGCCTGATATTATGAAGCCCTAAGAAGACCATTTTGGTGACAGAAATTAGCAATAAAAACCCTCTGTTCGGATATTCTTTAAATGCAATAACAGAAGAAGTTGCATATAACTATAAAAAGATTGAGGGCGCCTTAAATAATTATCTAAAAATTGAATCATCCTTGAATGGAGTGGCAATGCCATTCTTGTCCAATAGTCGTTTCTGGAATGTGAGGCCTAGTTCTAGAGACTCCATCATAATTTTGGGTTTAGCCGATCCGTCTATTCCCACAGAGAATGTCAGCTCAGATAATCTGGATGCTTATAAACCTTTCTCACATGGAATTAATTATTATTTAGTCTGGTCATCAATAGAGTCTGAGATAAAAAGACTCGCCGTTTTACAGCTCTACCGAATGGCCAAGCCTGACAAATCAAGCAAGAAGGACGCGCAAAAAGCGCGCACCTCTTTTTGAAACGTTAGGTATATGGTGCCGTAAAGCAATACTTCGCGCCATGCGCGTTCATGGTAACTTCGCCGAACCGCCCCATAGCGTCATGCACTTCCCTCCAGGACCCTGCGCCCTGAAGCTCTAGCCTCAGGGCAACAGCCCAACCCCTACCTCGCCGTATACCCCCCATCGATCGGCAGACACACCCCACTGATCATCCCGGCCTCGTCACTGAGCAGAAACAGGATCGGGGTGACCACATCCGCCATCTCGGCAAAGCGGCCCAGCGGAATGGCGGCGAGCATCGGTTCGCGTTTCTCCGGCGCCGACCACACCTTTTCGGCCATGGGTGTCATCGTAACGGTCGGGTTGACGCTGTTGACCCGGATGCCGGCCGGGCCGAGCTCCAGGCAGAGCGCTCGGGTGATGGCGTCCATCGCCGCCTTTGAGGCACTGTAGGCGAGATGAGCATCCAGCCCGACCAGCGAGGCCTGGCTGGAAACGTTGACGATGCTGCCGGCCCGGCCGGCCTCGATCATGTGGCGTGCCACGCAGCGTGCGGCAATGGCAGCGGCGCGGGCGTTGGCCTGGAAGACGGCGTCGATGCGCTCGGCGGGCAGGGTCAGCGCCGATTCCACGTGGGTAATGCCGGCGCTGTTGATCAGGCCATCCACCACGCCGAGGCCGCCAATCATCTGTTCCAGCTGCGCGCTGTCGGTGATGTCGAGCGGGTGCGTCTCGCAGCCGTACTCGGCCAGCCGGGAGAGCGCCTCGGCATTGCGGCCGAGCGCTACCACGCGCGCGCCCTGGTCGATCAGGGCGCGTGCGGTAGCCTCACCAATGCCGCTGGTGGCGCCGGTGACCACATAGCACCGGCCGTTGAGTGAAGGGTAGTGGCTCTGCTCGCTCATGGAATCAGTAGCACCTTGATGGATTCGGCTGCGGTCGCCATGCGGAAACCTTCCTCGAACTCGGCCAGCGGCAGCTCGTGGGTGACGATGCCATCGGTCGTGACCAGGCCGCGCGCCATCAGGTCAATGGCCACCGGGAAGGTGCGTGGCGAGAGGTGGGCGCCGCGCACGTCGAGCTCCTTGCGGTCCCCGATGATCGACCAGTCCACCGTGGTCTCCTTGCCGAACACGCTGAACTCCACAAAGCGCCCCAGCTTGCGAATGATATCCAGCCCCTGACGCACCCCGCTCGGAGAGCCGGTCGCTTCGATGTAGACATCGCAGCCGTAGCCGCCGGTCAGCGCGCGAACCTCCTCGCCCACGTCATCCCGAGAGGGATTGAGTACCACATCGGCCCCGAACTTGCGGGCCAGCTCGAGACGCGCATCCAGCATATCAATGACGATCAGCTGTTTGGGCGTCTTGAGCCGGGCGACCTGTACCATCGCCAGGCCGATCGGGCCGGCGCCGGCGATCACTACGGTGTCGTCGAGCTGGATATCCCCCCGGTTGACCGCATGGATGCCGCAGGCGAGCGGCTCGATGAAGGCTGACTGGGCCAGCGACAGGGCCTGGGGAATGCGATGCAGCCGGGCATTGGCAGGCACCAGCATGTATTCGGCCATGCCGCCATCGGCCACCTGACGCTGGAAGCCGAAGATATTGTGAACCTCGCACATCCAGTAGTGGCCGCTGTCACAGTAGCGGCACTTGCCGCACGGCACGATCTGCTCGGCGATGGCCCGATCTCCCCGGGCAATATTGAAATGTTCCTCGGCACCCGGGCCCAGCTCGACCACTTCCCCGAAGAACTCGTGCCCGGCGATGACCGGCGCCTCCACCCAACCGGGCTGATACTCGCCGCCCCAGAACATCTCGGCACCGGAGCGGCACTTGACGTCGCTGGCGCAGATGCCGCAGGCGCCGATCTTCAAAAGGATCTCGTTAGGCCCGGGGCGTGGGCGCTCGACGCTTTCCAGGCGATAGTCCTCGGGGGCGTGACAGACCACGGCCTGCATGGTGGTGCTGTCGGTAGCGGTGTCGGAGGTGGCGTTGTTCCGTGACATTGGGATGCTCCTTCCATGCGATCAGCTGTTGCGAGAGCGGCCGATGTAAATGGCCAGCAGGATAATGGCGCCCTTGACGACGTCCTGGAGGTAGGGAGAGACCCCCAGCAGATTGAGCCCGTTGTTGAGAATGGCCAGCAGCATGGCGCCCACCAGCGTGCCGAGAATGGCACCGCGACCGCCGGAAATGGCCGCGCCGCCGAGCACCACCGCCGCAATGGCATCGAGCTCGAAACCGGTACCGGCGTTGGGCTGACCGCTCATCAGGCGTGAGGTCAGGACCAGCCCGGCAATGGCAGCAGTCAGACCGCTGACGGTGTAGACCAGCACCTTGATGCGCGAGACACGAATACCGGTCAGGCGGGTGGCTTCCTCGTTGCCGCCGATGGCATAGATGTAGCGACCGATCGGAGTGTGATGCATCACCAGCCAGGCGATGGCGTACACCAGCAGCATGATCAGGATGGGCACTTCGAGCCCCAGCAGCTCGCCGCGGCCGAAGAAGGAGAAGCCCATCGGCAGCCCGGAAATCGGATAGCCGCCGGTGTAGATCAGCGCCAGCCCGCGTGCCATGCCCATGGTGGCGAGCGTGACGATGATCGGTGGCATGCGCCCGAAAGCGACACAGCCGCCGTTGAAGGCGCCCAGCGCCATGCCCAGCAACAGGCCGGCGATTACGGCCAGCGTCGGAGGCCAGCCGGCGGCCATCAGTCCGGCCATGATGGTGCCGGAAAGCGCCATGACCGGCCCCACCGAGAGATCGATACCCCCGGTGAAGATGGCAAAGCTCATGCCCACCGCAATGATCGCAATGATCGAGCCCTGGCGAGCGACATTGGTGAGGTTGTTGGCACTGAGGAAGTTGTCGTTGACCAGCGCCATGGCGATGAAGACCACCACGAAGCCGATTACGGGATAGAGCACCGGGGATCGCCGGTAGCGGGCCAGACGGCGGCGCAGTCCAGCGCGCGAGGCCCGGGGAGAGGCTTCAGCTGACTTTTGCATCGGAATGTCCTCGGGTGGCGTGGGTCATGATCGTGTGGGCGTCGATGGCATCGCCTTCGAGTTCGGCGACGATATGGCCCTTGCTGAATACCGCGACGCGATCGCACAGGTGCGTGATCTCGGGCAGCTCCGAGGAGATCATGATGATCGACACACCGCGCTCGGTGAGCTGCTTCATCATGGTGTAGATCTCGGATTTGGCGCCGACATCGATACCCCGGGTCGGCTCATCGAAAATCAGCACCCGACAGCCCCGTTCAAGCCAGCGGGCAATGACCACCTTCTGCTGATTGCCGCCGCTGAGCTTGCCGACCGGCGTATCCGCATCGGGCGCCTTGATGCGCACGGTCTGCATCAGGCGTTCGACGGCGTGCTGTTCACGGCCGCGATGAATCAGCGGGGCGGGGCGATAGAACTGCGCCAGGTGATTGAGGGTGATGTTGTCGGTGCAGGAGAACGGCAGGATCAGCCCCTGTCGCTTGCGATTTTCCGGCAGCAGGCCGATCCCGCGGGCCAGCGCATCTGCCGGGGTGCGAAACGTGACCGGCTGCCCATCCATGCGGATGTGACGCTCAACGACCGGATAGGCCCCGATCATGCCCAGCGCCATTTCACTGCGCCCGGAACCGACCAGCCCGGCAAAGCCGAGAATTTCGCCCTGATGCAGGTGAAAGCTGTCTGTCTGTTCGCCTGCCACCATGCGGATCGATTCGACCTCCAGGATCACCTGCTCGGGATCGGCATGGGAGTGGCGCAGCGGGAAGACATTATCGACCCGGCGGCCCACCATCATTTTCACCAGCTGGCCGTGGTCGGCTTCGGCGACTTCACGCGTGCCGACATAGGTGCCATCGCGCAGCACGGTGACCCGATCGCAGATCTCGAAGATCTCTTCCATGTGATGCGAGATGAAGACCATCCCCACGCCCTGCTGGCGCAGCTCGCGCATGATGCTGAACAGGCGCTCGGTTTCGCCGGGGGTCAGTGGGGCGGTGGGTTCATCGAGCACCAGCAGGCGGGCGTTGAGTGAGAGCGCCTTGGCAATCTCGATGAACTGCTGATCGGCCACGCTCAGCGAATCGATGGGCACGTCGGTGGCAATGTCGATGCCCAGGCGCTCGAACAGCTCGGCCGTTTCACGGCGCATGCGGCGATGATCGATCAGCCCCCAGCGATTGCGTGGTTCGCGGCCGAGAAAGATGTTGTCGATGGCGTTCAGCCACGGAATCAGGCTGAACTCCTGAAAGATGATGCCGATGCCGGCGGCGCAGGCATCGCGATAGTTGCGAAATTCGACCGGCTGATCGTCCAGGCGTATCTCGCCGCTGTCGGGGGCGTGAATACCGCACAGGATCTTCATCAGGGTGGATTTGCCGGCCCCGTTTTCCCCCAGCAGGGCATGAATCTCGCCGGCCCGGACTTCCAGGCTGACCTCGCTGAGGGCCTGAACGCCGGGAAACGACTTGCTGATGTGGTCGAGTGTCAGTAGCGGCATGGGACCTCCCGGTCCTTTCCATGACGTGCGGTGCCGGAGCCGCTACAGCCAGCGCGGCTCCGGTCAGCATCGCTTACCAGTGGAAGCTGTCTGCGTTCTCCTGCGTGATCAGCTCGACATCGATCGGGACCGTTTTGGGCACGTCCTTGCCGTGGTAGCTGTCCACGGCCACCTCCAGCGCTTTCGTGACCATTTCACGCGGATGCTGGGCCGAGGTGGCGATAAAGGGCGAGCCCTTTTTGGCGATTTCCGACACCGCTTCGGGGTTGCCATCGACGCTGACCAGCTTGACGTCGCCGCCGCTTGAGCGAATGGCCGTCAGTGCGCCCAGCGAGCCGATGTCGTTGACGCTGAACAGACCAGCCAGATCGGGGTGGGCCTGCAGCATGTTCTCGGTCACGCTCATGGCCTGCGCGCGTTCCTGATGCCCGTTCTGCTTGTCGACCACGCTGATGCCGGAGTACTCCTTGAGTGCGGCCTGGCAGCCCTCGACGCGCTGCAGGATCGGCACTACCGGAATGCCATCGAGAATCGCGACCTTGCCCTTGCCATCGAGCGACTCCGCCAGGTAGTGGCAGGCCTGATAGCCGGCATCGCGGTTTTTCGAGCCGACAAAGGAGGTGATCGGTCCTTCCGCCTGGGCATCCACGGCGACCACCGGCACCTCGGCATCGCTGGCGGACATCACCGCCGACTGCACGCCGACCGAGTCGGTAGGATTGAGCAGCAGAATATCGACCCCGCGCTGCAGCATGTCCTCCACATCACTGACCTGCTTGGAGACATCGTGGCGAGCATCGGTCACGATCAGCTGGGCGCCCATGTCGTTGACGGCCTTCTTGAGGGCATCCTGCATGGTGACGAAGTAGGCGTTGTTGAGCTCCTGAAAGGACATGCCGATGACGAGATCGCTGTCGGCCTTTTTGTCCTGATCCGCGGCCTGGACCGCTGGGCTGGCGGCCAGCGGCAGCATGGCGGCGGTCGTGACGGCAAGCGCCAGACGGGTGCGATGGGCAATGCTCCTGAACATGATGCGTCCCCCTGAAATAGCGGTTGAGTGCTTGTTGAGCGCTGTGTCGATGCCGATGGACATGAGCATGTCCTGAAAAATGTTATCGTTGTCATTTTCCATTCAGACGCTGTTGGCGAGCCGCCGCAATTCGTCTTTGGCGTAAAAGACCAAAGTCGTGTGTGCGATCACTGGCGCTGCACAGCAGTCGGCGCCAGGGTAGAGCCGAATCGAAACGCAAGCTCTGGCCCAGCAGGGGGAGTCAGTCAATGCCGCACTACCATGTGAGCGTAGATGTAGGATCGGCCAGCGTGCGCGCCGGTGTCTTCGACACGGCCGGGCAATGCCTGGCGCAGGCCGCCCGCCCGATCGAGCAGTACCGGCCGCAGGCCGATTTCGTCGAGCAGTCCAGCGACAATATCTGGACGCAATGTGTGGCCGCGGTGCGTGACGCCGTGGCGCGCTCTGCGGTGAACGCAGCCGATATCGCCGGGCTGGGCTTTGACGCGACCTGCTCGCTGGTGGCGCTGGGTGACACCGGTCATCCGGTTTCGGTCTCGCCGACCGATGAGGACGCCCACAACATCGTGATGTGGATGGATCATCGCGCCATCGGAGAAGCGTCAGAGATCGCTGCCACCGGCCATGAGGCGCTGAAGTATATCGGCGGCCAGGTCAGCCCCGAGCTGGAGCTGCCCAAGCTGCTGTGGCTGAAACGCCAGCGCCCGGATCAGTTCGAGCGGGCCGCTCTCTATCTTGATCTCGCCGATTTCATGGTGGCGCGTGCCATCGGTGATTTTGATCACGAACAGGTCGGCGAGCCGGGTCGCAGCGTCTGTACCCAGGTCTGCAAGTGGCTCTATCTCGCCCATGAGGGGCGCTGGCCGGAAGATCTGCTGGCAGAGCTGGGGCTGGAATCACTGCTGGAAAAGCCGGCCATGCAGGGAGCAATTCGCGAAGTGGGCTCGAGCGCCGGCACGCTGTCGGCGGCAGCGGCCGAGGCGATGGGGCTGCATGACAACGTGGTGGTCGCGACCGGGCTGATCGATGCCCATGCCGGGGCACTGGGCATGCTGGGCAATGATCCGGAAGGCTCGCTTGCGGTCATCGCTGGCACCTCGGCGTGTCACATCGCCTTTTCGCGCGAGCCCTGTTTCGTGCCTGGCGTCTGGGGGCCTTATCGCGGCGCGGTACTGCCCGATGGCTGGATCAACGAGGGCGGCCAGAGCGCGGTCGGTGCCCTGATCGATCACGTCATTGCCGACAGTGCGGCCAGTGCCTCCCTGAAATCGGCCGCCGAGACCGCCGGGGTCAGCCACTTCGAGCTGCTCAATCAGCGCCTCTCGGAACTCGAGCGCGACCAGGGGGAACTCACCGCAGACGTGCATCTGCTGGATTATCATCATGGCAACCGATCACCGCGGGCGGATGCCTCGCTGCGGGGCATGGTCAGCGGGCTCGATCTGAACGAGGATATCGATGCGCTGGCAGTGCGCTATCTCGCGACCCTTCAGGCGATTGCCTATGGCACCCGGCATATCGTTGAGGCGCTCAACGGCAACGGTCACACCATCGAACGGCTACGCCTGTGCGGTGGGGCGCTGAAAAACGAGCGCTGGTTGCAGGAGATGGCGGATGCCACCGGGCTGACCATCGAGCTGCCGAGCGAGCCGGAAACCGTGCTGCTGGGCGGGGCGATGCTGGCGGCGACCGCCTGCGGAGATTATCCGGGGCTGCGTGAGGCGGCGGCGGGCATGAGTGGTACCGATCGACGACTCGAGCCGAACCCGTCGCGTCGCGCCTTTCACGATGCCAAATACCGGGTGTATCACGAGCTGCATGCCGATCAGCAAAAGTACCGCGAACTCATGAACCCGGAGTAAATGGCACCATGGCCGGCGCTGATGGAGTCTGCGGTTCAGGCGTCGGCCGTGTCGGGTTCTTCCAGTGCCAGGCGGGTGACTTCCTCGATATGCTCGACCCAGTGGAAGGTCAGCTGTTCGCGTGCCTGCTCGGGAATGTCCTCCCAGTCGCGCCGATTGCGCGCAGGCAGTAGCACCGTGTGTATCCCGGCGCGCTGTGCCGCCAGAACCTTCTCCTTGATGCCGCCGACCGGCAGTACCAGACCCCGCAGCGTGATTTCTCCGGTCATGGCCAGATCGGCATGCACGCAGCGCCCGGTCAACAGCGACATCAGTGCTGTATGAATGGCAATCCCGGCGCTGGGGCCATCCTTGGGTATGGCGCCGGCCGGCACATGCACATGAATATCCGATTGACCCAGCTGCCTGGCATCCAGTCCCAGTTCGGTTGCGCGGGCGCGGATCAGACTCAGCGCCGTTTGAGCGCTCTCCTTCATGACGTCGCCCAGCTGGCCGGTGAGGATCAGGCGACCACTGCCTTCGGCGCGACTGGCTTCGATGAACAGGATATCGCCGCCGACCGGGGTCCAGGCCAGGCCGGTGGCCACACCCGGCACACTGGTGCGCATTGCCAGTTCGTTATCGAAGCGTGGCGCCCCGAGAATCGTGGCCAGATCGCCGGTATCCACGGCCAGGGCCGCCATCTCGCCTTCGGCAATGCGCACTGCGGCATGCCGCGCCACGGCGCCGATCAGCCGTTCAAGATTGCGTACACCCGCTTCGCGGGTATAGGCGGTCACCAGCTGATACAGGGCAGCATCGGTCAGGGTGAGCCGGGTCTCGTCGAGTCCACACGCCTGGCGCTGACGGGCGATCAGATAACGCCGGGCGATTTCCACCTTCTCTTCCGCGGTGTAGCCGGGCAGCTCGATGACCTCCATGCGATCACGCAGCGGCCCGGGGATCTGGTCGAGCACGTTGGCGGTGGCGATGAACATCACCCGGCTGAGATCGAATGGCACGCCCAGATAGGTGTCGCGGAAGGTGGCGTTCTGTTCGGGGTCGAGCACCTCGAGCATGGCACTGGCGGGGTCGCCCTGGATGCCGGCGCCGAGCTTGTCCATCTCATCAAGCATGAATACCGGATTGCGGGTGCCGGCCTTGCGCAGCCCCTGGAGGATGTTGCCGGGGAGCGCGCCGATATAGGTGCGCCGGTGCCCGCGTATTTCGGCTTCATCATGGACACCCCCGAGGCTGGCGCGAATGAATTTCCGCCCCATGGCCCGGGCGATGCTCTGGCCCAGTGAGGTCTTGCCTACCCCGGGTGGCCCCACAAAGCAGAGAATGGGGCTGCGTCCTTCGGGGTTGAGCTTGTGTATGGCGAGATGCTCGAGAATGCGCTTTTTGATGCGCTCAAGCCCATAGTGATCGGCATCGAGGATGCCTCGGGCGGCGGTGATATCAATATGTTCCTCGTCGAGGGAGGACCAGGGCAGCTCCAGCAGCCAGTCGAGATAGGTGCGCGCCATGGTGTACTCGGCTGCCCCCTCGGGCATGCGAGCCAGCCGGGCGAGTTCACGACGTGCCTGACTCTCGGCCTCCTCGGGCATGTCTGCCTCGTCGATGCGCGTCTCCAGCGCTCGCAGTTCCTCGTCGTGCTCACTGCCTTCTCCCAGCTCCTGCTGGATGGAGCGCAGCTGTTCACGCAGCACGGCTTCGCGCTGTCGTTCCGACATGCTCTCCTGGGTACGCTGACTGATCTTCTGTGACAGCCGAAGCACTTCCACCCGATAGTCGAGACGCTGCTGAACGCGCTCCATGCGAGCGCGTAGATCGGTCAGTTCGAGAATCTCCTGCTTTTCATCCGGTGTGAGATCGAGATAGCCGGCAATGGTATCCGCCAGCAGCGCCGGGCGGTCAATGGCGCGTACCGCCCGGATCAGTTCTTCAGGCGTCTGGGGGAGCAATTGCAGGGCTTCCAGCGCTTGCGAGCGCAGGGTGAGCAGTCGGGCTTCGATCTCGGGGTCGTGTATCTCACGGGGAGAGATGTGCTCCACCCGGGCGAGCAGGAAGGGGTAGCCATCGATATAGTTGAGAATGCGAAAACGCGACTGCCCATGGCAGATCAGGCTGTGGCCATCTTCACCGACGATGTAACGCAGGATCGAGGCCATGGTGCCCACCGAATACAGATCATCCGGACCGGGATCGGTGACGTCGGCCTCGCGCTGCAACACCAGCCCCAGCGAGCGTCCACTCTTTACGGCTTCCTGCACGGCCGCGACCGAGCCGGGGCGGCCTACCGAGATGGGAAGAACAAGCTCCGGAAACAGCACCACATTACGCATCGGCACAATGATCAGTACATCATCGGGCAGCCGATGTTCGCTGCCGCTTGTGGTTCCGGTGGATGAGTCGGTGTCATTCATGGCACGCCTCCTCGCTCAGCTTGAACGCAGGTCAAGATACAGACAGCCATCACGCCATTCGCGTCTTGCCATTCGGTATTGACCGGGCGGCAGGGGGACCCGGCGCTCGAAATGACCGAACGGGATCTCCAACCGCTGCATGGAAGCACCGGCCGCCGCCGTGGGTAGCGGTCGTTCGGCCCGCACCAGCAGTGCTTCCGCTTCGGTATAGACCTCGATACTGTCGCCATCGGCCCCGGGCAGGGCGACGATCAACCAGAGCCCACCGGGGTAATGGTAGAGATCCACCGGTGGCTCCCAGTTCGGCAGCGACGCAGCACGGCTGGGGCGGTAAAACTGGCGATGCAGCCGTTCGGCACGATCCAGCAGCTCGCAGGCTTCCGCCCACATCAGACGACTCAGGTCCCGTGAAGGCATGATCCCTCCCGCCGAAAGCGCGTCATGGATGAATATTGTCGAAGATAGCGCCGGTTGCGTGTCACTACCATGGCCGAATGCGACCTGCGACATCAGGTAGCATTCGGCCTGGTCCGGCGAGGGCGTCAGACGTCAGGCTGGGGCGCGCTGGCGAGAATCTTGCGCAAAAAGGCGCGGGTACGTTCGTCGTCGGGTTGGGTGAACAGCCGGTCGGGCGGGGCCTGTTCGACAATGCGTCCGCCATCCATGAACACCACCCGATCGGCGACTTCGCGGGCAAACTGCATTTCGTGGCTGACCACGATCATGGTCTGGCGCTCGGTTGCGAGCTGTTTCATCAGCCCCAGCACTTCCTCGACCCATTCGGGATCAAGCGCCGAGGTCGGCTCGTCGAACAGAATTACTTCGGCACCGGTTGCCATGGCCCGACCGATGCCGATGCGTTGCTGCTGGCCACCGGAGAGGGCCGCCGGGTAGGCGTCTGCCCGATCGGCCAGGCCAATGCGCTCGAGAATTTCGCGGGCGCGATGGTGCGCCTCGGCCTTGGCCATGCCCTGTACCACGATCATCGATTCGGCGATGTTTTCCAGCGCCGTCTTGTTGGCAAACAGGGCGTAGTTCTGAAAGACGAAGGCGGTCCGCCGGCGCAGCGCGAGGATGTCCTGCTTCGTGGCACGCGTGACATCGAGATTCAGGTCACCGACCGTCAGTTGCCCTTCATCCGGCGTTTCCAGAAAGTTGATACAGCGCAACAACGTCGATTTACCGGTGCCGGAAGGCCCGATCACGACAATGATTTCGCCACGCTCGAGTTCAAGATCGATGTGATCCAGTACGGTGTGATCACCGAAACGCTTGGTGATACCGGAAAGTGCAATCATCGCTGATACGCCCGGTTGAGTCGTTGCTCCATCCATTTCTGCAGCCAGGAGAGCGCCTCCACGACCACCCAGTAGATGACGGCCACCACCAGAAAGGCTTCGAAGTAGAGAAAACTGCCCGCTGCTTCCTTCTGAGTAGCGCCCATCAGTTCGGTGACCCCGAGCGTGAAGGCCAGCGAGGTCGATTTGATCATGTCGATGAAGTAATTCATCAGCGTTGGCGTGGCGACCCGGGTGGCCTGGGGGAGGATAATCCGGCGCATCAGCTGGGCGCGGGTCATGCCGATCGACAGCGCCGCTTCGGTCTGGCTGCGGTCGATGCCGATGATGGCGGCGCGGATCGATTCCGCCATGTAGGCCGAGAAGTGCAGGGTCAGGCCCATGATGGTGGCGGTAATGCCATTGATCGAGACCAGAAAGGAGAAGATCTGTGGCAGACCGTAATAGAACAGAAACAGCTGCACCAGCAGCGGCGTGCCACGAAAGAACGAGATGAACAGCATGGCCGCGCCATTGAGGACGGGAATCCGCGAGACGCGAATCACGGCCAGCAGACTGGAAAGAATCAGCGCACACACCATGGCGGCGGCTGCCATTTCCAGCGTCAGTGGCAGGTAGCCCAGCAGGATGGGCACCAGACCTGCCATGTAATCGAAATCAAGTGCGTGCATACCTGCAAACCCGGCTGACAGAACGCGAGCGCTCAGGGCTCGCGTTCCGGTATGGCTTGATCGACAGCGTCAGGACTGGCTGGCGGTCGCTGGCTGCTCGCTCTCTTCGGGGGCGCTGGTGATATCGCTACCGAACCATTTTTCGGAGATCCGGCTCAGTGTGCCGTTCTCGCGCAGCGTCGTCAGGGCCTGATTGACGCGATCGCGCAGCGCACGGCCCTGTTCGTCATCGCGGAAGGGCAGGGCGTTTTCGATCTTCGAGAACGGCTGGCCGGCAAGCTGCAGTGGCAGGGGCTTGTCCTTGATTACCTGCGTGGCGCTGACCCGGTCCATCACGAAGGCATCGGCGCGTCCCAGCGCCACATCCTGCTCGATATTGGAATCATAGGTCTTGATGTTGATCTGATCGGCATACGGCAGTTCGTTGAGCAACTGCTCGTAATTGGACCCCAGGTTGACGGCCACCGTCTTGCCCTTGAGATCCTTGACGCCATGAATCTCATCGTTGCCCTTGCGCACCACCACCTGAGCACCATCGTAGACGTAGGGTTGAGTGAAGGCGTATTTGGCCTTGCGCTCCGGTGTGATGGTGATCTGATTGGCGATGGTATCGATACGACCGGAATCGAGCATGCCGGCCAGACCAGAAAAGCTGGCGGTCACGAATTTGATGTCATCGCCGGTCTGTTCACCGATGGCCTTCATGACATCGACTTCGAAGCCCTTGAGCTGGTTGTGATCGACAAAGGTGAAGGGGTAATACTTGCCCGACATGCCGACCTTCAGCGTGTCAGCCTGGGCCAGGGCGCCCGTGAACAGCGTACCGAGCCCCAGGGCGGTAATGGCCAGGGTGCGGGTCAGGGTAGAGGTCAGTGACATGTCATCCTCCGAATCGATTAAGCCAATGATGGCAGCGTTGTGCGATAGCGTAACGCAAACCTTACATTGAGTAATAAGAAAAAGAATTCATATGCGATCAGGTTTTTATCTATGAGGGCACTCCGGCACAGGATACCAGGGACGCCGGAGGAACATGTTGTCGTGCAGGGTCGGTTTCCGGAGCAGGAGCACCGTCACAGCGGTAGGGCGCCATCGGCCTTGACCTCATCAAGCACGAAGAAGGTGCGCACCTGGCGCACCCCGGGCAGCGCCACGATCTTTTCGCTGTGGAAACGGTTGAAGGCGGGCAGGTCGCGTACCCGTACCTTCATGAAGTAATCCACGTCGCCGGCGACCAGCCAGCACTCCAGCACCTGGGGCAGGGCACGGGCCGCTTCGGCAAAGCGCGCAAAGCTGTCCTGCGTCGAGCGATCAAGGACGACCCCGACCAGTACGGCGGTTTCGCGCTGTACGGCACGTGGCTCGATCAGCGCCCGCACGCCACGAATCACGCCCTGATCGAACAGGCGTTTCGTGTGTTGCCAGCAGGCCGATGCGCTCAACCCCACTCGCCGAGCGAGATCGGCGTTGCTCAGCCGGCCGTTGTCCTGCAAGGCCCGCAGGATGCGGCGATCATGTGAATCCAGCTCGGGCCAGACGGGGCGTTGTTCATCGTCCATGTAATGATCCTTTTGTTATTGGGTGATCATGACGCCATTCATTCGGCTATCGAGCGCTGACCAGCAGGGTCGTGTCAATTATCGCTTTAAAGGAAAAGCACCTTCATCAAGCGTTTCGATAGGATGACAGGGGCGTGATACCGGCTTCGATCCGGCCAATAACAAGATTCCGATCACAGGAAGCAATTCCCATGACACTCGATCTCGAAACGCGTTTCACCCGTACGCCGCTGGGCTTCTTCCCTTCTCCCGTGCATCCTCTCAAGCGACTGTCGAAGGCCCTCGGCATCAACCTCTGGGCCAAGCGCGACGATGTCTCTTCCGGGCTGGCTTTCGGGGGCAACAAGGTACGCAAGCTGGAGTGGCTGGCCTCGGAGGCCATCGCGCAGGGCTGCGATACGCTGGTGTCGATTGGCAATATCCAGTCCAATCACACCCGTCAGGTGGCGGCTGTGGCTGCAGCGCTGGGCATGAAGTGTCGGCTGGTGCAGGAGGCGTGGACGAAGTGGGAGGACCCGGCCTACGAACAGGTGGGCAATATTCTGTTGTCACGGTTGATGGGGGCGACCACGGTGCTGGAGGGCGAGGGGTACTCCACCGAGATCAAGGAGACCTGGCAACGCGCGCTGGAGGAGGTTCGGCGTGAGGGCGGCAAGCCTTATGCGATTCCGGCCGGCGCCTCGGACCACCCGCTGGGCGGACTGGGCTACGCCAGTTTCGCTGATGAAGTGGTGCGTCAGGAAGCCGAACACGACATCTTCTTTGATACGGTCATTACCGCGACCTGCACCGGCTCTACCCAGGGCGGCATGATTGCCGGCTTCCACGGCCAGCAGCGGCCGAGGCGCCTGATCGGTATCGATACCGCCTGCAACGAGTCGATGACCCGCGCAGCGGTCACCAAAAGTGCCCGCCAGACGGCGGAACTGATCGGGCTGTCGGGTGAGGTTCGTGACGAGGATGTGATCATCGATCCGCGCTTCGCCGGCCCGGACTACGGCCTGCCGGATGAGGCCACCCTCAGTGCGATCCGCATGGGCGCACAGATGGAGGCGATGCTGACCGACCCCGTCTATGAGGGCAAGTCACTGGCCGGGCTGATCGCCATGGCGCGTTCGGGGGAGATCGCGCCGGGGTCGAACGTACTTTATGTTCACCTGGGCGGGGCACCGGCGCTCAACGCCTATCATCGGGCCTTCGAATAAGGCATGGCAGCTCGCCTGAGCCGGCCACTGGCCGGCTCAGGCGCCGCAGCACTTCTTGTACTTCTTCCCGCTGCCGCACGGACAGGGTGCGTTGCGCCCCACCGTGGCGCGTGCCGGCGGGTCGATCACACCATCGACATAGAGCCACTGGCCGCGGCTGCGGCGAAACTGGGCGCGCTCGTGCAGCACCGAGGGTGTGGTGGTCGTCTCGTCACTGTCGTGCTCAAGGCCGTGCTCCAGATAGTGGGCGCGAAACTCCACCATCCCCTGAGCGCCGTGTACGCTGCTGTCGAGAATCTCCAGCCCGGTCCAGTCCACTGTGCGCCGGTCCAGCATCTCGGCATCTTCCGGCGGTCGACCGGGAGCGTCGGCGGCCCAGGTGGCGAGCAAATAGTCGCCCAGTCCGCCCAGCGCAAAAGCGCTGTAGCGCGAGCGCATCAGCGCTTCGGGGTCGGGCGGGGTCGCCAGGCCCTGATGATAACGGCCGCAACAGTCGCTGTAGTTCAGTCCACTGCCGCAGGGGCATTCGGTGAGGGTCGGGGCGGTCATGCTCTCTCCACTGGCAGGCGCGAGTGCGCATTCTAACAAGCCGGGCGGGGCTTCGGGGCCACCGGACCCGCTTTCCTGCAGGGCTCCTGACGTCGGAAGTGGCCTGCTATCATGCCCGCCTCGCCTGACTGCTACCGGAGGGGGCATGCCATCGACATTCGTGAGGCCAACGAGTCGGCGCGGCTGGCTGTTGCTGATTGCTTTTATTCTGATCATTGCGGCCGGCTGCTGGCCGATCATCGCACTGGTCAATCATCCCATGCGCGTGCTGGGGCTGCCGCTGATTGCGCTGTGGGCCTATGTCATCGTGCTGGCCAGCGTGGCGGTGATGGCGCTGGGCAATCGCTGGCTGGCCCGGCGTGAGCGCGACGCATCATCCGATGCCCCGCGGGATCGCTCATCATGAACGCATCGGTGTCTCTTGCGATCACGCTGGTGTATCTGCTGGTGGCGCTGGTCATCGGCATTCGTGCCCGCGGCGGACGTTCCATGGCACGGCTCGAAGAGTGGGGCGTGGCCGGACGCAGCATGAGCGGAATCGTGCTCTATCTGCTGATCGGTGCCGGCAGTATCAGCGCCTATACCTTCATGGGCGCGCCCGGCTGGGCCTATTCGAAGGGCGTGCCGGTCTTCTATGTGGTGATCTATCTCAGTTATCTGGCGATGGTAGCGTGGTACTTCGGGCCAAAAGTGTGGGCGCTGGGTGAGCGTTTCGGCCATGTGACCCAGGCGGATGCCATCCGGGATCGCTATCAGAGTCCCTGGCTGGGGGCGCTGGCAGCGCTGGTGATGTCGATCGGCACACTCGCTTACGCCGTGCTGCAGACCATCGGTGCGGCCTACATCCTCAACGTGATGAGCGGCGGCGCCATCCCGCGCTGGGTCGGGGTGATCGTGGTGCTGAGCATCATGGCGATCTACCTGTGGCTCAGCGGTCAGCGGGCGATCGGCATGACCAATGCCTTCCAGGGCGCGCTGATGCTGGTGATTGCCTGGCTGATCGGACTCTGGGCGACTCACCAGAGCACGGGCGGCTGGTGGTTCGGCGCGGTATTCGACCGGCTGGCCGAGCAGCGTCCCGAATTTCTGACCCTGCCCGGGGCCGATGGCCGCATGAGCTTTGCCTTCTGGACCACGTCGATTCTGGTATCGATGGTGTCGTTCATGCCGCCGGTGTGGATGCAGTGGATGAGTGCCCGCTCGCCCGATACGCTGCGCCGCAGTGCGACCTGGCTGCCGACCTACTATGTGGTCATTCTGCCGATGGTGGTGGTGGGCTTCATCGGTATCTTTGCCCTGCCGCAGCTTGAGCGCGCCGATACCGTGGCGCTGACACTGGCGATGCAATCGATGCCGGCAGCGCTGGCCGGGTTGCTGGGCGCCGGGACGCTGGCGGCAGCAATGTCTTCATGCGAGCCCTTCATTCATGCCACGGCGGTGACCTGGGCAAGGGATGTGGTGCGTCCGGCGCTTGATCTCTCCGAGACGGTGACCGCCCGGCTGGCGCGCTGGCTGCTGTTGGCAATCATGGCACTGATCGTGACCCCGCTGGCGATCGTTTCGCCGGGCAACCTGATCATGATCCTGCTGATCGGGCTGGGCTTTGCCGCCCAGGTACTGCCAGCCTTCATCGGCATCTTCCTGTGGCCCCGTGCCACCCCGGCCGGGGTCACTACGGGCATTCTGGCCGGCTTCGTGGTCACGGTGCTGTTGACCGTGGTCTGGCGCAATCCACTGGGCATCCATGCCGGTTTCTGGGGGTTGATGCTCAATCTGCCGCTGTTCGTGATGGTCTCGCTGAAGACCCGACCGGTAGCCCGCGAGGTGACCGAGCGCTTCTTTGCCGTGATGGAACATGTCGGCCCCGGCAGGCAGCGATCATGAGCGTGATGTGATGCAGGAGAACGCATAACCATGAGCACTCTGGTGCACTGGCTGGATATTGCCGGCGTGGTGGCCTTCGCGCTGTCCGGCGTGATTGTGGCGTGCCGATCGCATATGGACCCTTTCGGCATGCTGGTGCTGGCCGCGGTGACCGGGATTGGCGGCGGCACACTGCGCGATCTGATTCTGGGACACCATCCGGTGTTCTGGGTGGCCCAGCCGATCTATCTGTGGAGCATCCTGATCACGGTGATGCTGGCCATGCTGGGGTTTCATCATATCCATCGGCTGGATCGCCGGCTGCTGCCGGCGGTGGATGCCTTCGGTCTGGCGCTCTTCACTGTACTGGGCGCTCGTCAGGCTCTGGATGCGGAAACGCCGGTCGAAGTGGCAGTGCTGATGGGGCTGCTGACCGGCATCGCCGGTGGCATGGTGCGTGATGTACTGGCGCGGCGAGTGCCCATGGTGCTGCGTCGCGAAATTTATGCCACGGCCTCCATCGCCGGCGGTTGTCTCTATGTCCTGTTGCGCCGCCTGGATATCGATGATGCGCATGCCATGTGGCCGGCCCTGCTGGTGACCCTGATCCTGCGACTGGCCGCCATTCGCTGGCACTGGTCGCTGCCGACCTTTGCCTGGGTGACCACGGGCGGGGAAGAGGGCGATGCCCGGTGGCCGATGCACCGACAGCGCCCCCGGGTGCGGATCATTCGGCCGCAGCGCTCGCGAGACGAGGCCTCCGATGATGACTGAGCGATGACAGGCACTGGAGAGTGCGGGCATTCTCGCCCACGCTGAAGACATGGAAGAGATTGCTACCGTACTCGAGCGCCTGCGTGGCTCGACGTTTCGTCGGCGCTTTCACCTCAAACCGCGAGAGCGCGACTACCTCGAAACCCGCGGTCGCGCCGCCGTGAATACCCATGCCCGTGAATTCATTGCTCGCCGTCTTGCACCCGCCGAGCCGCCTCATGATGGCCGCCAGACGCCATGGCGAGGTCATCCGGTGTTTGTCGCCCAGCATGCCACGGCGACCTGCTGTCGCAGCTGTCTGGCACGCTGGCACGGCATCGAGCCGGGTAGAGTGATGAGTGACGACGAGCAGGCTCGGGTAGTCGAGGTCATCATGGCCTGGCTCACCCACGAGGCGCCGCAGGCGAGTGAGCAGGGCAGTGCACCGCAGCAGGGCGCACTGCCGTTCTGAAGTCGCCTCAGTGCTTCACCTGGCTGCCGCCGGCGCTGGTCAGCGCGGCCTCGGCCAGATCCACCTCCCGTACCAGTCGTCTGAGCACATCATCGTTGATGCGATGGCGTCCGCGCAGCTTGTAGTATTCGCGACGCTCGGCGCGCAGCGCCTCCAGCCGGGTCTCGCGTTCGAGCTGACGGGTCGCTTCGAGCAGTGGCGTGGGCGTGTCGTGATCCCCCAGCTTCAGCCGCTGGCGATAGTAGGTCATCAGTCGAGCACTGATCTCGTTGAAGGCCACCAGCAGCTCCTCGTTGTGCTCGTCGCGGGCGAAATCCAGATTGCGGTCGTGGTGGTAGCGCTCGATGCGATAGATCGCGGCTTCGGCGCCGGCAATGCGGGCGCGGCGCTCTTCTTCGAATTCGTGCGTGTCGCGAGGCAGGTCCAGATTTTTCAGCAGCAGTGGCAGGCCGATGCTCCCGGTCATCAGGGTGAACAGGATCACGCCGGTCGCCAGAAAGATCAGTAGCTCACGGGCCGGAAAGGGCGTGCCATCGTTCATCAGCTGGGGCAGTGAGAGCGCTGCGGCCAGGGTGATGGTGCCGCGGATGCCGGCCAGAGTGGCGGCCAGAATCACCCGCATCGAGGCAAAGCGTCTGGCCCGATCGGGGTGTCGCCAGCGCGAAAGCTGATGTGAAACGCCGGTGGCGCCGACAATCCAGATAAAGCGCAGAATCAGCAGCGCCAGCGAGATCACTACCACATAGCCCAGCAGACGCAGGAATTCGTAGTCGCCGACATCATGCAGTGAGTGATTCAGTGCGCCGCCGATGATCTCCGGCAGCTGGAAGCCGAGTAGCAGGAACACCAGCGCATTGAGTACGAACTCCACCATCTCCCAGACGCTGTGTGCCTGCATACGGGTATGGAGCTGACTCTCGCGCTTGAGATCGGTGCGGTTGATGACCATGCCGGCGGCGACGGCCGAGAGAATGCCGGAGCACCCCAGGTGTTCCGCCAGCAGAAAGGCGGCGAAGGGCAGCAGCAACATCAGCAGCACGATCTGAATGGTGGTGGCCTCACCCAGGTGATGCTCGATCAGCCGGGTACGGACGATATTGAACAGCCATGCCACGGCTGCGCCAATGACCAGCCCGCCAACCGAGATGATGAAAAAGTCCAGCGTGGCATCCGCCAGCGAAAAGGAGCCGGTCAGTGCGGCGGCGACAGCGAACTTGAAGGCGACCAGACCCGAGGCATCGTTCATCAGCGATTCGCCTTCGAGGATCCGCATCAGTCGTGGTGGTACCGGCAGCCGCCCTGAAATGGCGGCCACCGCCACGGCATCGGTTGGTGAGAGGATCGCTGCCAGGGCCAGGCAGATCGGCAGCGCCAGGCTCGGCAGCAGCCAGTGAATGAAGTAGCCCACCCCGATGACGGTAAACAGGACCAGCCCCAGCGCCAGTGCCAGGATCGGGCCGCGCAGTACCATGAACTCCCGCTGGGGAAAGCGTCGGGCATCGGAGAACAGCAGCGGCGCGATAAAAAGCAGCAGGAAGATTTCCGGTTCCAGCTCGACATGCAGGCCGATGGCCGGCCAGGCCAGCAGGGCACCGAAGGCAATCTGCACCAGTGGCGTGGGCAGCGACGGCAGAAAGCGAGCCGCGACCCCGGTGGCCGAGGCAACGAGCAGCAGGATCAGAACGAGCAGCAGGGTATCCATGGCACTCCGCGATGCAGCGTGATTCGGCAAACGGACCGAGCATACGTCAGATGCAGGCGGCTAGCTCGATTCCCGTCGCCTGACATTCAACGCCATTTCGGCCAGATCCAGCTCCTGAACCAGTCGCCGCAGGGTGTGATCGTCAATGTGGTCGCGCCGGCGCAGGCGATAGTACTCCTGACGTTCGGCGCGCAGTGCTGCCAGGCGCGCCTGGCGATGCAGGCCACGGTCATGTTCGAAGCGTCGGGAGCGCAGGCTGCGATCGTCAATGGTCAGGCGGCGGCGGTATCCATCGATCAATTGGGTCGAGACCGCTTCCAGCGCGTTGCGACGGTCCTGGTCCTGATCGTCATCATCCTGCTGCGAGTATTGCTCCAGAGCCCTGATGGCTGCACGGGCAGCGGCCTGGCGGGCGCGTCGCTCCTCTTCAAAGTGCTGATGATCGGGCGCTGAGGCCAACCCGCGCAGCAGCAGGGGGAGACCGACACTGCCCAGTATCAGGGTCAGCAGAATCACCCCGGCGGCAATGAACACGACCAGCTCGCGTCCTGGCAGGGCATCGCCGCCCGGCAGCTGTACCGGCAGTGAGAGCGCGGCAGCCAGGGTGATGGTGCCGCGAATGCCGGCCAGGGTGCCGATGGCGACCACCCTGGGTGAGGCGGGCACCCGGGCGTTGCCGTGCCGGCGTGACGAGAGGGATGACAGTCGGATCACCCCGGTGACCCACAGGGCGCGCAGGCTCAGTAATACCAGCGTGGTCCCCAGCACATAAAGCGAGAGGGTGCCGAGTCCGAAATTACGGCCATCGAGTATGGTGGTGCTCAGGGCGTCGCCGATGATATGCGGTAATTGCAGCCCCAGTAGCAGAAACACCACGGCGTTGAAGACGAAGGCGAGCACTTCCCAGAGATTGTCGAGCTGCATGCGCGTACGGGTCTGATCGTGGTGGCGCAGCTCGGTGCGATTGAGCGTGATCCCGGCGGTCACGGCGGCCAGAATGCCGGAGACATTGAAGTGTTCGGCCAGCAGATACGCGGCAAATGGCATGACCAGCATCAGCAGCACAATCTCGGTGGAGGCTTCCGTGCCGCGCAGGGCCAGCAATTGACGACGTACCAGGCTGAAGGCCAGGGCCAGCAGGGCACCGATGCCGCTACCGCCCAGGGCAATGGCGAAAAACGAAAGCGAGGCCTGGCCCAGTGAGAAGGCGCCGGTCATCGCGGCGGCTACGGCAAAGCGGAAGGCCACCAGCGCCGAGGCGTCGTTCATCAATGATTCGCCCTCGAGCATATGCATCAGGCGAGCAGGGATCGGCAGGCGGCCGGAGATGGCCGAAACGGCTACGGCGTCGGTGGGGGAGAGGATCGCGCCCAGCGCAAAGGCGACCGGCAACGGCAGGTTCAGCAGGGCATGTCCCAGCCAGCCGATGCCCGCCACGGTAAACAGGACCAGCCCCAGTGCCAGAGCGATGATCGGTCGGCGCTGTAACATCAGCTCGCGCTGAGGAAAGCGCCAGGCATCGGCAAACAATAGCGGGGGCACAAACAACAGCATGAAAATGCCGGGATTCAGTGCCACATCGAAGCCTGTGCCCGGCATGGCCAGAGCGGCCCCAATGGCGATCTGCAGCAATGGCAGTGGCAGCCAGGGCAGGAATCGGGCAATCAGCCCGGTACCGGCGGCAATCAGCAACAGAATCAGAACAAGCAGAATGATCGACATGCAGGTCTCACACCGGTGATGAATCAGGGTAGCGCCTGAGGCGCCATGCTCCCCCTGTGGGACAGTCGTGATGCATTCCCGTGCCCTGCATACAGGAAGGGCGCTCGTTGGAGCGCCCTTCGCAAAGCTTCATGGCAGTCGACGCATCAGGCGTGCTGCTGGCGGTGCCGGCCTTCCTTGATCTCTTCGATCAGCTTGTTATTGAAGGCATGCAGATCGTCCGGCGTGCGGCTGGTGACCAGCGCGCTGTCGCAGACGACTTCGCTGTCTTCCCATTGGGCACCGGCATTCTTCAGATCCTGAGCGATCGAATGGACCGAGGTCATGCGGCGACCTTCGACCACTTCAGCGTTGATCAGAATCCAGGGCGCATGGCAGATGGCGCCGACCGGCTTGCCTTCACGGAAGAAGTCACGCACGAAGCTGAGCGCTCGCTCGTCGAGGCGCAGCTCATCCGGGTTGAACAGGCCACCCGGCAGCATCAGGGCGTGATAATCATCGGCACTGACTTCATCGATCACCTTGTCGACGGCGTAATCATCGCCCCAGTCGGTTTTCGCCCAGGCACGGATGCCATGTTTTTTCGGTGCCACCACGTGGACTTCGATGCTCTGCGCTTCCAGCGCCTTTTTCGGCTCGCTGAGCTCCAGCTCTTCGAAGCCGTCGGTGGCCAGAATGGCGACTCGGGTACCCTTGAGTTCGGTCATGATGTAACGCTCCTTGTCGTCACCGTGTGATACGTCGCTCGCCCCTGAGGGCGGTTGGTTTCCGGCTCAGGCATGCTGCTTGCGGTGGCGTCCTTCACGAATCTCTTCGATCAGCTTGTTGCAGAAGGCGTCCAGATCGGCCGGCTTGCGGCTGGTGACCAGTGCGCTGTCGCAGACGACTTCGCTGTCTTCCCACTTCGCGCCAGCATTTTCCAGATCCTTGCGCAGCGAGGGAATCGAGGTCATGCGGCGACCTTCGACCACGCCGGCGTTGATCAGCGTCCACGCGGCGTGGCAGATGGCGCCGACCGGCTTGCCTTCCTCGAAGAAACCGCGCACGAAGGTCATGGCCTTCTCATCGGTACGCAGGCTGTCGGGATTGATGACGCCACCCGGCAGTACCAGAGCGTGATAATCGTGAGAGCTGACCTCATCGAGGGATTTGTCGACGGTGTACTCATCGCCCCACTGGGTTTCGGCCCAGGCGCGGATGGTGCCGTGTTTGGGGGCCACGATATGCACTTCGATGCCTTGTTGATCGAGCATGCTGCGCGGCACGGCCAGCTCGGATTCCTCGAATCCGTCGGTGGCCAGAATGGCCACGGGAATACCGGTAAGGCTCTGACTCATGATGACTGACTCCTTGTCGTCCGAATCGTTGGCTTGCTCGTTCTGGCGCCCGCAGGCGCAGGTGCTTCAAGTGTAGTCGGCGTGGCCGAATTGTCAGTCGACTGCTGACCGAATCGCGGCTGAAGCCGCTCCTACGGGTACTCAAGGCCTGTTTTGCAGGGGCGGCTTGTGTGCGACTCGGCTGTCGGTTGCTTCATCGCGGCTGAAGCCGCTCCTGCGGGTACTCAGGGCCTGTTTTGCAGGGGCGGCTTGTGTGCGACTCGGCTGTCGGTTGCTTCATCGCGGCTGAAGCCGCTCCTGCGGGTACTCAGGGCCTGTTTTGCAGGGGCGGCTTGTGTGCGACTCGGCTGTTGGCCGCTTCATCGCGGCTACAGCCGCTCCTGCGGGTGCTCAGGGCATGTGTCCAGGGTGTCCGAGACATATGCCTGTAGGAGCGACTTCAGTCGCGATCATGACGCCTCATCCATCATCGTCGGCGCCATGCTCTCTGCAGGACCTTCATGGCACCTTATGAGGCTTCGTCCCTCGTCGGCGGTGCCATGAACTCCGGCCCCACCGGATCGGTGATGCACTCATTGAGGATGGCGTCGATATCGCGCATCGCCTGATCGTTGAGCGACCAGCCCATGACCTCATTGGCGGGATCGAGCTGATCCGGACGACGAGCCCCCCACAGGGCGACCGAGACACCCGGCTGATCGAGCAGCCAGCGCAGTGCCAGATGCAGTACCCGCTTGCCGTAATGCTCTTGCGCGTAGGCATCGAGCTTTTCGACGGCGCTGATGTACTGGTCATAGCGCGGCTGCTGGAACTTGGGATCGTTGTTGCGCAGGTCATCGCCCTCGAACTTCGTATCCCGCTTCATCTTGCCGGAGAGCAGACCGCGGCAGAGCGCTCCGTAGGTCAGGGTGCCAACGTTGTCTTCGCGCACCGCGGGCAGGATGTCACTTTCGATCTCGCGCTCGAAGAGGTTGTAGGGCGGCTGCATGGTCGACAGCGGGCAGATCTTCTCGAACGCTCGCATCTGCTCGACCGAGAAGTTGGAGACACCGACGGCGCGAATCTTTCCGGCTTCACGCAGCTCGCGCAGGGTTTCGGCGGCTTCGCTGATGTCGCGAGTCGGGTCGGGCCAGTGCAGCTGATAAAGATCGATACGGTCAGTCTGCAGTCGGCGCAGGCTGTCTTCCACTTCCTTCTGAATGCGGGCGCGGCTGGCATCACGATAGGGGCCGTTGTCATTCCAGTTCAGCCCGCATTTGGTGGCCAGTACCACCTGATCGCGGATGCCACCTTCCTTCAGTGCGCGACCGACGATCTCCTCGGAGCGGCCGAAGCCATAGACCGCTGCGGTATCGATACAGGTAATGCCTCGTTCCACGGCACTCTGGATGGTATCGATCGACTGTTTCTCGTCGGTACCACCCCACATCCAGCCACCGATGGCCCAGGTGCCCAGGGCAATGCGGCTGGGGGTCAGATCGCTGTTCGGTAGGGTCACCGTTTCCATGGCATACCTCCTGTCGGATGAATCCTTAGCCATCTATCCATTTCATGGAGACAGCGTAGACGGTTTCAAGGGATATGCCGGTAACGAAGCGCAACGCCGGGGACGTCAGCTGTCGAAGAAAATCGTCATGACATCATCGAGATGTGCCGTCATCGCCTGGCGGGCGTCCTCGGGATCACGTCGGATGAGCGCTTCGAGAATCTCCTGATGCTGGCGTTGCGAGCGCGATTTCATGTCGGTGGTCAGATAAAGATCCTGCAGACGCCGGAACATGACGCCGTACTGATGACCGAGCACATGGCGAATCAGCAGGGCATAGGCAGGGTTGCCGCAGGCATCGGCAATACGGATATGAAACAGCCGATCACCGGTGTGGTTGGCCGCATAGGGCTGCCCCTGCTGACGCGCATCGACCTCGCTGCTGTTGTCGGCCACATTGCGCTCGAAGGCTTCCCGGATACCGGCCAGCGCTTCTTCCGACATATGTTCGGCGGCCAGTGCCGCCGTTTCCGGCTCGACCAGACGGCGGGCTTCCAGCAGGGCATGCGGCGGAATTTCGGCATCCGGATCGAGGGTGAATGCATCACTCAATTCGGGGTCGGGCTGCCAGGGGTGGCGCTGTGCGGCAGCGCCCAGTACCGGCTGCTCGCCGCGTGGTACCAGCGGACCGACGAGTACGCCATGACCGACCCGGACCTCGACCTGGCCGATGACTTCCAGGGCGATCAGGGCCTCGCGCACCGAGGCACGGCTGACCCCCAGCGTCTGGGCCAGCTCCCGTTCGGGGGGCAGCAGGGCGCCAGGTGGAAATTCACCGCGCTCGATGAGCTGATGGAGCTGATCGGCTATCTGGCGATAGAGCCGTTGCTGGCGAATGGCCTGAAGCGGCATGCATCAATCCCGTGAAGAAATCATTGTCTGGCACATTCTGCGATATTAGTGGGTCGTTGTAGCTGCGACCAATGGTTAAAGGTCAGGCCATTGGTCGTCTGATTTAATCGCTGGCAGGGCAGGTGTCGATCGAACCGACAAGGGAGGCGATATGCCGTCTGAAGCCACGCGGTTGTCGGGCAAAACGGCTCTGGTGACTGCCGCCGGACAGGGCATCGGCCGGGCCGCAGCGCTGCGACTGGCCGCCGAAGGGGCGCGGGTGTTTGCCACCGACCTGGAGCCGAGCCGGCTGGCCGGGCTGGAAGCACTGAACCCCCGTCCGCTGGATGTCCTGGATAATAGTGCCGTGTGTTCGCTGGCCGATGAGCTGGGTGGCGTGGATATCCTCTTCAACTGTGCCGGTTACGTGCATCACGGTTCGATTCTGGAGTGCGACGAGCGCGCCCTGACCTTCTCCCTGGATCTCAACGTGCGCTCGATGTTTCATACCATCCGCGCCTTTTTGCCAGCGATGCTCGAGCGCGGTGCTGGCAGCATCATCAACATGGCCTCCCTGGCCTCGAGCGTGAAGGGCATTCCGGATCGCTTCGCCTACGGTACCAGCAAGGCCGCCGTGATCGGTCTGACCAAATCAGTGGCCGCCGACACCATGACCCGTGGTATCCGCTGCAATGCCATCTGTCCCGGCACGGTCGACTCTCCTTCATTGCGTGAACGCATTCGCGAGCGCGCCGCCGCGCAGGGGCGTGACGAGCAGGCGGTGCATGATGATTTCGTGGCGCGACAGCCGATGGGGCGGCTGGGGCGCCCGGAGGAAGTGGCCGCGCTGGTGGCCTGGCTGGCCAGTGATGAGTCGGCCTTTATTACCGGTACCACGCAGATGATCGATGGTGGCTGGTCGAACTAGGTCTGGCCGGTAGCGTATCGGCGCTGTTCGCCGCGCCAGGGCCACCGCAACGTTGCAAGCCATTCCCATATAAAGGAGACACGCCTGATGAAACTGTTGCGCCATGGTTCGCGCGGAAACGAGAAGCCGGGGCTGGTCGCTGCCGATGGCAGCGTGCGCGATCTTTCCGGTCGGGTCAGTGATATTGCCGGAGACACCCTGTTACCGGAACAGCTGGCCACACTGGCAGCTCTCGATCCCATGGCGCTGCCGACTGTCGAGGAGGGTGTCCGTCTGGGTCCCTGCGTCGGTCGGGTCGGCAAGTTTATCTGCATCGGGCTGAATTACGCTGATCACGCTGCCGAAACCGGTGCCGAGCTGCCTGCCGAGCCCGTGGTGTTCAACAAGTGGACCAGTGCCATTTGCGGACCCAATGACAATGTCGAAATCCCGCGCGATTCGCAGAAGACCGACTGGGAGGTCGAGCTGGCGGTGGTGATCGGCCAGCCCGGGCGCTATATCGAGGAGCGTGATGCCATGTCGCATGTGGCCGGTTACTGCATTGCCAATGATGTCTCCGAGCGGGAGTTCCAGCTTGAGCGTGGTGCGACCTGGGACAAGGGCAAGGGGTGCGATACCTTCGGCCCGCTGGGGCCCTGGCTGGTCACGCCTGATGAAATTGCCGATCCGCATCGGCTGGCGATGTGGCTGGAAGTCGACGGCCACCGTTATCAGGATGGTTCGACCGAAACCATGGTGTTCCGGATTCCTCGGCTGATTGCCTACCTCAGCCGTTTCATGAGTCTGCAATCCGGTGATGTGATCTCTACCGGCACGCCGCCGGGTGTGGGCATGGGGCAGACCCCGAAGATCTTTCTGCAGGCTGGTCAGACCATGCGACTCGGCATCGAGGGGCTGGGGGAGCAGTGCCAGCGTACCGTGCAGGCCTGAGTGTGACGCATTCCTTCATCAGCGGGAGATGAGCATGACCAATCCGACGATTGTCGGTTTTCGTGTCGAGGACATTCGCTTTCCTACCTCGGCTTCCCTGGACGGCTCGGATGCGATGAATGAAGCACCCGATTACTCCGCCGCCTATGTGATTCTCGAGACGGACGGCCGCAACGGGGAAGGACAGCCGCTGGAAGGCCATGGCATGACCTTTACCTGTGGGCGTGGCAACGAGCTTTGCTGTGCGGCCATCGAAGCGCTGGTGCCGCGTGTACTGGCGTGGTCGCTTGATGATGTGCGTGCCGATATGGCCGGTTTCTGGCGGCATGTGGTGGGGGATAGCCAGCTGCGCTGGACGGGCCCGGAGAAGGGCATTATCCACCTGGCCACCAGTGCGGTGATCAATGCTGTCTGGGATCTGTGGGCAAAGGCCGAGGGCAAGCCGATCTGGCAGCTGGTCTGCGACATGACCCCGGAAGAGCTGGTGCGCTGTATCGATTTCCGCTTTCTGACGGATGTGATCACACCGCAGGAGGCGCTGGAGATGCTCCGCCGCCAGCAGCCCGGTCGTGATGAACGGCTGGCTCGGCTCGAAGCGGAGGGCTTTCCCTGTTACACCACCTCCGCGGGCTGGCTCGGTTATGACGATGACAAGTTGCGCCGGCTCTGTCGCGAGGCGATCGAGGCGGGCTTTACGCACATCAAGCTCAAGGTGGGCGGTCATCTCGAGGATGACATCCGCCGGCTCACCATCGCCCGCGAGGTGCTGGGCGAAGAGGGCGTGCTGATGATCGATGCCAATCAGGTCTGGGAGGTCGATCAGGCGATCGACTGGGTACAGCAACTTGCCTTTGCCCGCCCCTGGTTCATCGAGGAGCCGACCAGCCCTGACGATATTGCCGGTCATCGCGCGATTCGCGAGGCGGTGGCGCCGATTCGGGTCGCGACCGGCGAGATGTGTCAGAACGCGGTCATGTTCAAGCAGTTCATCGCCGAAGGCGCGCTGGATCTGGTGCAGATCGATGCCGGCCGTCTGGGCGGGCTCAATGAAGCACTGGCCGTCATGCTGATGGCGGCGAAGTACGAGCTGCCGGTCTGTCCGCATGCCGGTGGCGTGGGGCTGAGCGAGTACGTTCAGCACTTCTCGATGATTGACTATGTCTGCATTGCCGGCACGAAGGAAGGGCGCGTGCTGGAGTATGTCGATCATCTGCACGAGCATTTCCTGGACCCGTGCAACGTCCATGATGCGGCCTATTGGCCACCGCGCCGACCCGGCTTCTCGATCGAGATGCATCAGCACTCGCGGGAGCGCTATCGGCATCGAGCCACGACCGGCTGAGCCATCGCCTTCAGCGATGTGTATGCCCCATCCGATGGCCGGATGGGGCTTTTTTACGCCTTTCAGCTACTCACTCGATGGGCTGCCACCTTCGTCTCATAGCCGATTGGTCAATTGAGACGCTCCGGTGAGTCGACCATTGTGTGCCCAGTGGTCAGGCCATTGATCGGAGCATTGCAGGGGCCGATCAGTCGGTCTGACACCCTCGATGGTAGCGGTGACATTGATGGCCCTACCTCGAAATAAACGCAGGGAATGCAGATCGTGGCTCATGCTGCCGGCCGTTCTCGACTGCCTTTATTTGCCTCACGGAGACAGATCATGACAATCAAAGCCATTCTCAAGCCGTTGGCACTGAGTTGTGCCCTGGGCGCCGGCGCCCTGGCGACCACAGCAGCACATGCGCTCGAATTCCCGCCTCTACCCGAGGTCACCGGCAAGAAGGTGACCGCCGATGACGACAAGACCTATACCATCAAATTCGGTATCGGCCTGACCGAGGAGAGTGGTCAGTATCGCGGCGTACAGTACTTCAAGAAGTACGTGGAAGAGCGCAGCGATGGCAAGATCAAGGTCAACATCTTCCCCAATGCCCAGCTGGGCGGTGACCTGAAAATGGTCAGCGCGCTTCAGTCCGGCACCCTCGAGATGACGTCGCCGTCGACCTCGCCGCTGGTCAACATGGAGCCGAAACTGGCGGTCTTCGATCTGCCCTTCCTGTTTGACGATTACGAGCAGGCGGACAAGGTGCTGGATGGTGATATCGGCCAGGGCCTGCTGAAGAAGATCAGCGATGACAACAACGGTCTGGTTGCACTGGGCTGGTCCGAGAACGGCTACCGTGAACTGACCGACAGCACCGGGGTGGTCGACTCGCCCGACGATCTCAACGGTCTGAAGATCCGTACCATGCAGAACCCCATCCACCTGGATATCTGGCGTACCCTCGGCGCCAATCCGACGCCGATGTCGTTTGCCGAGCTCTTCACCGCGCTGGATCAGGGTACGGTTGATGGCCAGGAGAACCCCTGGATCACCATCCTGTCCTCCAGGTTCTATGAAGTGCAGTCCAACGCCACGGCGACCGATCACGTCTACACGCCGTTCATTACACTGATGTCGGCACGTTTCTGGGATCGTCTGCCGGCGCCTTATCAGCAGCTGATCCGTGATGCCAGCGATGAGATGAAAACCTATCAGCGCAAGGTCAACCGTCAGCTGAACAAGGAAGCTCGTGAACAGCTCAAGCAGGAAGGCATGACGATTACCGAGCTGACCGATGAGCAGCGCGACGCGTTCCGCCAGAAGGTGCTGCCGGTTTACAAGGACTACAAGGACAAGATCGGCCAACCGCTTTTTGACAATGTCATGAAGGCCACCGGACATCAGATGTCGCAGTAACACGGTGCTGCCTGACCCGACCATCCGCCTGCCTGCCGGGCGGATGGTCGCTGTCGGTACGGTGGGCGGCAGCCTTGCGCAGCCGCCTGATCGGGTGCGGGCCCCTGAGGCTCCTGGGCGATTCAACAGTGGCGATCCGATATGAGTAACGGGCTATCCGACAAGCGGGGCTTCATCGGCGGGGTCGAAAAGGGCCTCGAGTATATGCGGAAGTTTCTCCTCGTTATCGTGGGACTTCTCACCATTGCCGTCTTCTTCTGTGTGACGGCCAATGTGTTCGGGCGCTTTGTGCTCAACAGCTCCTATCCATGGGCTGAAGAAATGTCGCGTTTCTTCTTTATCTGGACGGTGCTGCTGGGGGCCGGCGTGGCTTGCCTGGGCAATGAAAACGTGACCCTGGAATTTGTCCGTGAACGGGTGCCCGCCATTGTCGGGAAACTCTTCGATCTGATTCGTATCGCGGTGATCTACGCCATCTGCATCGTGATCTTTCTGGCCTGGCAGGATGTGCTGGCCGGCTTTGTCAGCTTCACGCCGATCCTGGGGATTCCGCATACCTGGATGTTCGTGGCCATGCTGGTCTTTGCCGTGCTGATGTTCCTTGCCAATACCCTTGACCTGCTTCGGCTGGGTGCCGGGCTGAAGAAGGAGCACTGAAACATGTTCATGCTATCCATTCTGGTTGGATTGCTGGCGCTGATCGCCATCGGCGTGCCGATCGCGATTGCCCTGGGGGCGATCAGCGTCTATCTGATCTGGCATTACGATTACGCGCTGTCACCGATCATTCAGCAGGCCGTCAATGGTCTGGACTCCTTCCCGCTGCTGGCAATTCCGCTGTTCATCCTGGTGGGTGAGGTGATGAGTCACGGTGGTATTGCGTCCCGACTGGTCAGACTGGCCAGCGCGCTGGTGGGGTTCGTGGCCGGTGGTCTGGGACAGATTGCGGTGCTGACGTCGATGTTCTTCGGCGGCATCAGCGGCTCGGCGGTCGCTGACGCCTCTGCCATCGGCAGCATGCTGATCGATCCGATGAAGCGCCACAATTATTCTGCGGGCGCGGCCACGGCCATCATCGTGGCAGCTTCGGTAGTCGGCATCATCGTGCCGCCCTCGATCCCGATGATCCTGTTCGGGGTGGTGACCGGTACGTCGATCTCCAGCCTCTTCCTTGCCGGGATCGTGCCGGGGATCATGATTACCGTGGGTCTGATGCTGACCACCTGGCTGACCTCGCGCGCCAGTGGCAAGGCACAGTCCTTTTCGCTGAGCGAGCTGTGGCATGCGTTCTATTCGGCATTCCCGGCGCTGCTGCTGCCGATCATCATCGTTGGCGGCATTCTCAGCGGTGTCTTTACGCCGACCGAGAGCTCGGCCATCGCGCTGATCTACGCCGTGGTGGTGTCGGTCTTCCTCTACCGCAGCCTGACCGTGAAAAAACTGTTCGAGCTGTGCATGAACACCGGCAAACTGACCGGACTGGTGCTGTTGCTGCTGGCATTTGCCAACGTACTGGCCTGGCTTTTGACCGCCAACATGGTGCCGCAGCAGATCGTGGCGGTGCTGACCTCGCTGACCGAAGACAAGCTGGCGATGCTCGGGATCATCACGCTGTTTCTGCTGGTGGTCGGCTTCTTCATGGACCTGACGCCGGCAATGGTGATTCTGGCCCCTCTGATGACGCCGGTTGTGGTCAAGCTGGGTATCGATCCGGTCTACTTCGGCGTGCTGATGTCGTTCATCCTCGGCATCGGGCTGATCACGCCGCCGGTGGGCACGGTGCTCTACGTGGGCTGTGGGGTAGGCAACGTCAGCATGGAGCGGCTGTCGCGCAGTCTGATTCCTTACTACATCACCTTGCTGGTGCTGCTGGCGCTGTTCATTATCTTCCCCGGCCTGATTCTCTGGTACAAGTAAGCGGCCGATCGATCGGAGAGGCGGGCATGGCCCGCCTCTTTTTTTGTCGGTTCGGCGCAGGTTGCCTGTCGCTTTCCTCGGCCTTTCCTGCCGTTTTAACCTCTGCGCGCGTCCCCCCCACTCCCTTGGTCTTATAGCCGATTGGTCAATTGAGCCCGGTCATCGGGCATCGCACTATCGAGTCAATGGTCAGGCCATTGAGCCTGAAACTGACAGCGGAGCGTGGCGATGCGCGTACTGGAGTGTACGACCCCCGGCAGCATGACGCTGGTCGAGCGAGAACGACCCGAGCCCGGACCGGGGGAGGTGCTGCTGGACATGCGTCGGGTCGGCATCTGTGGCACCGACATTCATGCCTTTGGCGGCAATCAACCCTACTTCAGCTATCCCCGGGTGCTGGGTCACGAACTGGCGGGCCGAATCGTGGCAACCGGCAGTACGGCTGACCGCGGATTGATCGGGCACGACGCCTGCATCATTCCCTATCTGCACTGTGGCCAGTGTGCTGCCTGTCGGCGCGGTCGTACCAATTGTTGTCAGTCACTGGAGGTGATTGGCGTGCATCGCGATGGCGGTATGGCGGAAGCACTGGTGGTACCGACCCGGCATCTGATGACCTCGGAGATACTGAGCGTCGATCAGCTGGCACTGGTGGAGTGCCTGGCCATCGGGGCGCATGCCGTCAGGCGCAGTGAACTGTCAGCCGGTGAGCTGGCGGTGGTGGTGGGCGCCGGGCCGATCGGTATGGGCGTCATTCAGTTTGCCCGCAGTTGTGGTGCCCGAGTGATGGTGATCGATACCAATCGTGAGCGCCTTGCCTTCTGCATCGAAGAGCTGGGGGTCGAAGAGACTTGTCATGCCACCGAGGATGATGTCATGGCGGCGCTGGAAGCCCTCTCTGAGGGGGCATTGGGCGATGTGGTGTTCGATGCTACCGGCAATCCGGCTGCCATGAACCGCGGTTTCGATTTTGCCGGACATGGCGGTCGTTATGTGCTGGTCAGTGTGGTGCGCGCGGATATCACTTTTCATGATCCGGATTTCCATCGCCGCGAACTGACGCTGCTCGGCAGCCGCAACGCTACGTACGAGGATTTCGCCACCGTGATGACGGCAATGGAAGCCGGTCGACTGCATGAGCAGGCGATGATTACCCACCGCTGCACTCTGGCCGACATGCCGGACACCATGGCGCGCTGGTGTGCCCCGGCCAGTGGCGTCATCAAGGGGATGATCGAGATTGATGCAGCCGCTCGTTCAGGCGCAGGAGTATCGGCATGAGTGACATGATCGCGACCCAGACACCGCGGAGAAGTTTGCGCATTCATCGTGATGACAATGTCTGCGTGGCGCTGGTGGACCTGCCCGCTGGCGCCACCCTGGAGGAGGGTGGTGTCACCATCACTCTGGCCGAGCCTGTCAGGCGCAAGCACAAGTTCACGCTCGAAGCGCTCTCGACCGGCGATATCGTCACCATGTACGGCGTGACAGTGGGACGCGCCACCCGGCCGATCCCGCTCGGTGGCGCTATCGGTACGGGCAATGTGGAGCACTCCACCGACAGTGCGCGCGACACGACGCGACGCAGTGGGTGGCAGTCGCCGGATGTCAGCGCCTTTGCCGATCGCACCTTCGAGGGCTATCACCGCGCGGATGGCAAGGTCGGCACCGCCAACTACTGGCTGGTGGTCCCGCTGGTGTTCTGCGAGAACCGCAACATCGAGGTGCTGCGCGAGTGTGTGCGCGACGCCCTGGGGGATGATCCGCATCGGCGCTACAAGCGCATGGCGCGCTCGCTGCTCAGCGGTGAAGCACTGCCCGAAATGGACGATGAAGCCCCGACGCTCGAGCGTCCGTTTCCCAATGTGGATGGGGTGCGCTTTCTGACCCACTCGCTGGGGTGTGGGGGGACCCGTGAGGATGCCCGAGCACTGTGCCAGCTGCTGGCCGGCTATATCTGTCATCCCAATGTGGCCGGCGCGACCGTGCTGAGCCTGGGCTGTCAGAACGCTCAGGCCAGCCTGTTGAAAGAGGCGCTGGCCGAGCACGACCCTGATGGCGTGCGCACGGTGGCGTTCTTCGAGCAGCAGGCGCTGGGCGATGAAGAAACGCTGATGCGCGAGACGCTGACGGCCATCTTCGATGGGCTGCGTCAGGCCGATCGGGTCGAGCGCCAGCCGGCGCCGCTGTCGAAGCTGGTGCTCGGGGTGGAGTGCGGCGGTTCGGATGGCTTTTCCGGTATTTCCGCCAATCCGCTGGTCGGCGCCGTCATGGACCGGCTGGTGACGCTGGGCGGCTCGGGCATGCTGAGCGAGTTCCCCGAGCTGTGCGGCGTCGAGCACGAGCTCAGGAGTCGCTGTGTCAGTGACGAGACAGCCGAGCGCTTTCGCGAACTGATGGCGGCCTATCAGCGGCATGCCGAGTCGGTGGGGGCCGATTTCTCGATGAATCCTTCACCCGGCAACATTCGCGATGGCCTGATTACCGATGCGATGAAATCGGCCGGTGCAGCCCGAAAGGGCGGCGATAGCCCGATCGTGGATGTGCTCGATTACACCGAGCCGGTCCGCCAGTCGGGGCTGAGCCTGCTCTGCACGCCGGGTAATGATGTCGAATCGACCACCGCACTGGCCGGCTCCGGCGCGAATCTGATTCTTTTTACCACCGGGCTGGGCACACCCACCGGCAATCCGGTGGTGCCGGTACTCAAGATCGCCAGCAACAGTGAACTGGCCACACGCATGCATGACGCCATCGACTTCGATGCCGGGCCGATCGTCGAGGGGCGTGCCGGTATCGACGAACTGGCTGATGAGTTGCTGACGATGTGTCTCGACGCCGCTTCCGGGCGCTATCGCAGCTGCGCCGTGCGCCTGGATCAGCAGGACTTCATTCCCTGGAAGCGGGGAGTGTCGCTGTGAGTGAGGCCAAACCGAGCATCCTGCAGTTCGGGGTCGGACGTTTCCTGCTCGGCCATGTTGATGCGCTGATCAGTGATTCGCTGGCGTGGGGCGAAAGCGAACAGCGGATCATGGCAGTCCAGGGCTCGCCGCGTCCTGAAGGTCGTGAAAAGGCTCGCCAGCTGATGGCGCAACCGCACTATCCGCTGCACATCCGTGGTCGCCAGGCAGGGCGGGAGATTGATGAGTGCCAGCGGATAAAGAGCGTGGCGGGTTGTCTGATCGCCGATGAGCAGTGGCCGGAACTCGAGCGATTGTTCGTGGAAGCGACCACCCATGTAGTTTCCAATACCGCCGATCGCGGCTTCGAAATCCCCGAGGGGGATTCGCCCCTGCACGATCTTCCGGCAAGTTTTCCCTGCCGATTGATCCGCTTGCTGCATACGCGCTATCTCGCCGGTGGGGCCGGCGTCACGCTGCTTCCCTGTGAGCTGATCCCGCAGAACGGTCGAGTGCTTCAGGCGCTGATGCGCTCGCTGGCCACGCGCTTTTATGCCGATCCCGCGTTCGAGCGCTGGCTGGATGAGCGCTGCCTGTGGGTCGACACCCTGGTGGATCGCATCGTGTCCGCGCCACTCGAGCCGATCGGGGCGGTGGCTGAACCCTACGCGCTATGGGCGATCCGGCAGGTGCCGGGGCTTGAAATGCCATGTCGGCATCCTGCCATCCGGGTGGTGGATGATCTGACCCCCTTCGAGCAGCAGAAGCTGCACATCCTCAATCTGTCGCACAGCTGGCTGGTGGACCAATGGCGCACGCAGGCGCTGGAAGGCGAGGTGACCTTCGTGCGCGAAGCGATGGCCGATCCTCGCCTGCGTGGATCGCTGGAGGCGCTGCTCGATGAGGAGGTGCTGCCGGTGCTGCAGGCGGCCTCGCCGGAACTCGATCATGTCGCCTATCGGGCGCAGGCCTTCGAGCGTTTTGAAAATCCCTTTCTCGATCATCGGCTGGCGGATATCGCTGCCAACCATGAGGAGAAGCTCAAGCGCCGGCTCTCTCCGCTGCTGGCACTGGCAGATACGCACGGCCTGGCCGTGCCGAAGCTTCGCGCCGGACTGGCCGGTCGCTAGCGGCCCTGCCCGGAAGCCGCCTGCCGAGGATGGGGCAGGCCTGCGATAGTCCGAAGAACCGCCGAATCATCGGCAAGCGATCATCAAGGAGTTCGTATGCGCCGGAAACTCATGAGCTGGTTGGCGACCGTCACCGTGGCGTCGTTTGCGCTGGCGGGTAACGTGCAGGCCGCCACGGAAATCAAGGTGGCCTATGGTAACCAACCCGGAGAACCGATCGATCTCGCCGTCAAGCAGTGGGCGAAATGGGTGAAGCAGGAGAGCCAGGGCGATCTCGTGCTGCAGCCCTTTCCGGCCAGCCAGCTGGGCTCGGAGATGGAGGTGACCCAGCAGGCCCGCATGGGATCACACGTGATTGCCATCAACTCCTACAGCAACTTCATTGATGCGGTGCCGGATCTGAGCGTGATTGATGCGCCCTACATTTCCGATACCTTCCAGGACAAGCTCAAGCTGCTCGATTCCGACTGGTTCAGGCAGCAGCGTCAGAAGATGAATCAGGCCGGCTATCACATCGTGGTACCGGATGTGATCTACGGTGAGCGCCAACTGCTCTCTCGCGAGAAGGTGAGCAAACCCGAGGACCTCAAGGGGGTCAAGATTCGGGTGCAGAACTCTCCCATGTATGTGGCCACCATTCGTGCGATGGGTGCCGTGCCTACGCCGATGTCGCTGGGCGACGTCTATCCGGCGCTGGCACAGGGCATTGTCGATGGCGTCGAGAACCCGCCTTCGGTGCTCTACGGCGGCAAGTTCTACGAGCAGGTCAAGCAGCTCAACATGACCGGCCACATGCAGACCGTCACGCCATTCGTGACCGGTGAGGCGTTCTGGCAGCAGCTTTCCGACGAGCAGCGAAAGATCCTGACCGAGACCGGCAAGCGCTTCTCCGACTATGCCTCGAAACTGGTGCAGGAGCGTAACGACAAGGATATCGAGCGGCTGAAGGAAGCCGGCGTCCAGGTCAACGAGGTTGATGTCACGCCGTTTCGCGAGCGAGCCCGCAAGCAGATCCCGCAGGACTTCCCGCAGTGGTCGCCGGGGCTCTATGACAAGGTCGTGCAGATCATCAACGGGTGAGTGGCATGAAGCCCGGGGCCGCAATGGTGGCCCCGGGCAGGAGAGCAGGCATGAAGACCGTGATGAAATGGCTGGATCGCTTCATGGCCCTTGATGAGGTACTGGGCAGTCTGGCGTTGTTCGCCCTGTTTCTGGTCGCCATCGCCAATGTGATCATGCGCTACTTCTTCGATGCCCCGATCGCCTGGGCCGAGGAGATTCTCCAGCTGCTGCTGATCTGGGCAACCTTCCTGGGAGCAAGCGCGCTGGTGCGCCGTAATGACCATGTCCTGATCGAACTTTTCGGGGAGCGGTTGCCGCCGGCCCTGAACCGCTGGCGGGAGCGGCTGTTCAATACCGGACTGGTGCTGGTCAGCGCCGTGATCATGGTGATCTGGGGCCTCAAGCTGCTGCCGTTTTCGGCCTATCGCAGTACGCCGATGCTGCAGCTGTCGTATTACTGGATCTATCTCGCCGTACCGTTGAGTGCTGCCATCATGATCTATCACAGCCTGAGACGGCTCATGACGATGAGAGGTATGTGACATGGCGGTCACCGTGGCGCTGTGCGCCCTGTTTGTGCTGTTTCTGCTGGGCACGCCGATCGCGTTTGCGCTGTTCCTGTCGACCTTTGCCTATTTCGCCATCGGTGCCGATCAGCCGATCACACTGCTGATCCAGCGGCTTGCCGGCGGGCTGGAATCGGTATCGCTGCTGGCGATCCCGTTTTTCATCATGGCCGGGGTATTCATGAACTACTCCGGCATTACCGTACGGCTGCTCAACCTCGCCGAACTCTGTACCCGGCGCTTTCATGGCGGGCTGGCACAATCCAACGTGCTGCTGAGCACCTTCATGGGCGGGTTGTCCGGGTCCAACATTGCCGATGCGGCCATGAACGCCAAGCTGCTGGTGCCGCAGATGAACGAGCGGGGCTATCCCACCGCCTTTTCATCGGCTGTCACGGCGTCCTCTTCGCTGATTACCGCGACCATCCCGCCGGGTATCGCGCTGATCGTCTATGGCTACGTCAACAATGTCTCCATTGGCCGGCTGTTTCTGGCTGGCGTGGTGCCCGGACTGCTGATGGCGATCACGATGATGGCCCTGGTCTCCTTCATCTGCCGACGCCGGGGCTATCAGCCGCCGCGTCGCGAGCGGGTGTCGAAGCATGAGTGGATCAGTGTCACTCGTGCCGGAGTGATCGCGCTGGCCCTGCCGGTACTGGTCATCGGCGGAATCCGTATCGGCGTATTTACACCCACCGAGGCCGGCGCCATGGCGGTCGCCTATGCGCTGATCGTGGGACTGTTCGTCTATCGGGAAATGCGCCCTTCCAGTGTGGCACTGGCGACCCGGGAGTCGCTGCTGTCATCGGTGAACGTGTTGTTCATCATCTGCGTGGCCTCGGGTTTTGCCCGCTTTCTCACCTGGGAGCAGATCCCCCAGACCATTACCACGCTGCTTTCCAGCAGCATGAGCAGTGCCGTGGCCTTTCTGCTGCTGGCCAATGTACTGCTGCTGGTGCTGGGCATGTTTCTCGAAGGCAACGCCATTCTGATCGTGCTGTCACCGCTGCTGGCGCCCGTGGCCGCACAGTTCGGTATCGATCCGGTGCACTTTGGCATCATCTTCATTTTCAATGCGGCCATCGGCACTATCACGCCGCCACTGGGGACGGTCATGTTCACCACCTGCAGCATTACCGGTACCCGGGTACCGGCCTTCATTCGTGAAGTGCTGCCCTTCTGGGCGCTACTGATTGTCATGCTGCTGCTGGTGACCTTCGTGCCCCAGCTCTCGTTGCTGCTGCCCGATCTGATCTTCAATTGACCGCCTGACCCCGGCGACGCCGTCGCGACTCTCTGGCATCCTTGCGGGATCAGAACGCGCGGCGCGCAAGGGCGCCGCAACGGGAGCGGGCATGGAATCGGTCATTATTGCGTCAGGCCTGAGCGGTCTGGCAGTCGGCCTGGTGGCAGCCGCGGTGCTGCTGCTGGGACAACGCCGCCGACATGGCGAGCGCGAAGCCGAGCTGGAAGAGCAGCTCGATGATCAGCGCCGCCAGCTCGGAGAGAGTGAACGGTTGCTGGCCGAACGGGAAGCGCTGCTCTCGCGGGAACAGGCGCTGAGTCAGGAGCAGCGTCAGCAACTCGGCGAACGCGACCGGCGACTGGAACGTCTTGCCGAGGAACTGGCCGGCTGGCAGCGCCGCGCCGCTTCGCTGGAGACGGCCCGCGAACAGGAGCAGAACCACCATGCCGAGCAGCTCCGGCTGCTGGAGTCGGCCCGCCATCAGCTCAAGGAAGAGTTCGAGCAGTTGGCCGGGCGCATCTTCGAGGAGCGCAGCCAGCGCTTCAGCCAGCAGAGTCGGGAAGGGCTCAATGCCCTGCTGACCCCGTTTCGCGAACAGGTCGAGCAGTTTCGCTCACGGGTTGAAGCGTTGCACGGCGAACAGGAACGCAGCCGTGCGCATCTCAACGCCCAGCTTGAGCAGTTGGCTGGCCTTAACCGGCAGATGAGCGAGGAGGCGGTCAATCTCACTCGTGCCCTCAAGGGCGATAACAAGGCCCAGGGGGGCTGGGGCGAGCTGATGCTGGAGACCGTGCTGGAGCGCGCCGGGCTGCGCAAGGGCATGGAGTACGAGCGCGAAGTGGCCCGCCAGGGGGAGCAGGGCATCGGCCGCCCTGATGCGGTGATTTACCTGCCTGAACAGCGCCATCTGATTGTCGATGCCAAGGTATCACTGACGGCCTGGAGCGAGGTGATGGCCGCCGAGTCCGATGAAGAGCGTCAGCGGGCGATGAAGGCGCATCTGCGCTCGGTGCGCAATCATGTCGATGGTCTGGCGAGGCGCGACTATCCACGCCTGACCGGCCTTGATTCGCCGGACATGGTGTTTCTGTTTCTGCCCATCGAGCCCGCTTTTGCCGCCATCTTTCAGCATGACGACACCCTCTTTCAGCAGGCCTTCGATCGCCATGTGGTGATCGTGACGCCCACCACGCTGCTCGCCAGCCTGCGCACCGTAGCGAGCCTGTGGCGACTCGAACGCCAGAATGACAATGCCCGTGGCATCGTCGAGCGTGCCGAAAAGCTGCTCGACAAGTTCCACGGCTTTGTTTCCAGCCTGGATGACATCGGCACCCACCTGAATCGCGCCAGCAACAGCCATCAGCAGGCCATGGATCGGCTGCGTGATGGCCAAGGCAGCCTGGTCGCGCAGGCACATGAGCTGAATCGGCTGGGCGCCAGAATGAAGAAGGAACTGCCGGCCAGCCGGGATTAGGCCCGCAACCCAAAAACCGCCGACCCTGGGGCCGGCGGCTGTGCGCAGGTATGGTCGCGCGTTACTCTTCCAGCACGAACTCGGCGGTTTGTCCTGCCTCGGAACTGCTGCCAATCTGCACCTCGAAGCGCCCCGGCTGGACCCGCATCGCCAGCTCGGCATCGAGAAATGCCAGTTGATCGCGAGTGATCCAGAAGGTGAGGGTGCGAGATTCGCCGGGTTCCAGGGTGACGCGCTGGAAGTCCTTCAGTTCGCGCACCGGACGCACCACCGAGGCGGTCAGATCACGCAGATAGAGCTGGGCCACTTCGGTGCCGCGCCGCTCGCCGCTGTTGGTCAGGGTGACGCGGATCGACAGGGCCTGTTCACCGCTGATGCTCGGTCGGTCGAGATCAAGTCTTGAGTACTCGAACTCGGTGTAGGAGAGCCCGAAACCGAACGGATAGAGCGGCGTATTGGGGATATCCAGATACTGCGAGGCGTATTTGGGATCGACGCCCTTTGGCCGACCGGTATTGAAGTGGTTGTAGTAGAGCGGCACCTGACCGACGCTGCGCGGAAAGGTCATCGTCAGCTTGCCGCTGGGGTTGTAGTCACCAAACAGCACATCAGCCACGGCATTGCCGGCCTCACTGCCCGGCCACCAGGCCTCGAGCATGGCCGGGGCGATGGCTTCCAGGTCGGTCAGCTCGAGCGGTCGGCCGTTGAACAGCACCGTTGCCACCGGCTTGTCTCCTACCGCTTCGATCACCCGCCGGGCCAGCTCGAGCTGCATGCCTGGCAGGCGGATATCGGCGCGGCTGGCGGCCTCGTCAGCGTATTCCTGTCGTTCCCCGAGGGCGAGAATGACCGCATCGGCCTGTTCGGCCAGCCTGACCGCCTCATCGATGCCGGACGTATCGGTACTGCCGATCTCGTTGGAAGCGCCTTCGGCCTGCAACAGCTCGACACCGTCACCCAGCCGATTGCGCAGCCCGGTCATCAGCGAGATCGCCTGTTCGGCATCGCCATCGGCATGCCAGGAACCGATTACTTCCTGCGTATTCCCCAGTGGGCCGATCACGGCGAGCGTGCTGATGTCCTTGCTCAGGGGCAGCACCTGCTCATCGTTTTTCAGCAGAACCATCGACTCGCGGGCCAGTTCCCGCGCTGCCTGGCGATGGGCATCGGTCAGGATGGAGGTGCGTTCGCGCTCCCTGTCCGAGTAGCGATACGGGTCTTCCAGCAGGCCGAGCGCCGCCTTGACCAGCAGAATGCGTCGCACGGCCTGATCGATGCGCGCCTCGGCAACCTCTCCGGATTCGACCAGCCCACCCAGTTCATCGAGGTAGTAGCCATCCTGCATGTCCATGTCGACCCCGGCGTTGACGGCCTTCTTCGCCGCCTGACGAGCCCCATCGGCCACACCATGGCGTTCCAGCTCCATGATGGCGGTGTAGTCGGTGACCACGAAGCCTTGGAACTGCCACTCGTCGCGCAGGATGCGCTCGAACAGCAGCGGATCGGCGGTGGCGGGCAGGCCGTTGAGTGAGTTGAAGGCCGTCATCACCGTGGCACAACCGGCATCCAGGGCGGCCTTGAACGGGGGCAGATAGACCGAGCGGAGGCGCCACTGCGACATGTCGACGGTGTTGTATTCGCGCCCGGCCTCGACGGCGCCGTAGCCGGCAAAGTGTTTGGCACAGGCGGCCAGGGTATCGGTCGCTTCGGGATCGTGGCCCTGCAGGCCGCGGACCTGGGCGGTGGCGATCTGCGAGGCCAGCCACGGATCTTCCCCGGGACCTTCCATCACTCGGCCCCAGCGCGGGTCGCGAGAGATATCCAGCATGGGCGTGAAGCTCCAGTGCACGCCGGCCGCGGCGCCTTCGGTGGCGGCAATGTGGGCCGCGCGTTCGATACCGTCGAGATTCCAGCTGGCAGCCTGGCCCAGTGGAATGGGAAAGATGGTACGAAACCCGTGGATGATGTCATAGCCGAACAGCAGCGGGATCCCAAGCCGGCTGTTGTCGACGGCCAGCTGTTGCAGCTCACGGGTGAAGTCCGCATCGAAGGCGTTGAAGACCGAGCCAACCCGGCCGGCACGGATGTCCTGCTCGATATCGCTGCCGACGGACGGGCCGGTCGTATCGCGGTTACTGGTGAACTGAGTCATCTGACCGATCTTCTCTTCGAGTGTCATCCGCTCGAGCAGCGATTCGACCTGAGCGGTCAGCTCCCGATAGCGTATCGGCGAGAGCTCGAAGGGCAGGGCAGTGGGTTGCGGTGCGATGGCTGGGGCGTAATGAGGGCGTGTCATGATCAATCTCCTGCAATGAATACATCAGGATCGATGCAAGCATCGACCCTGTTATCTCAGCGCCATTCACTGCGTGGGGCGAGTCGCGCGGGGTGTCGCCTTCGGGTGCGACGCTCAGGCGGCGCGGGTGAAGTAGTACACTCCAAACAGCCCCTCGGGATCGTGCCAGCTTTCGACCGGTGCAAAACCCGCCTGGCCCGCCATTTCCTCGAAGCTGGCATCGCTGTATTTCCAGGAGTCTTCGGTATGAATGCTTTCTCCCTGCTGTAGTGCGATCGGTGTTTCACCCAGCATGAAGCGCTGATCGCGGCGGCTGACCAGATGCATCTCGATTCGGCAGACATCGGAGTTGTAGAACGCCCGATGGTCGAAATCCGCCGGATCGATTTCAGCGCCCAGCTCATCCCTCAGTCGGCAGATCAGGTTGCGATTGAACTCGGCCGTGACCCCGGCGGCATCGTTGTAGGCTGCTTCGAGAATGGCGGGGGACTTGATCATGTCCACGCCGATCAGCAGTCCGCCGCCGACGGGAAGCATGTTGCGCAGGTGGCCGAGCATCACGCTGGCCTCATCAGGGGCGAAGTTGCCAATCGACGACCCGGGAAAAAAGGCCACGGGGCGCTCGCTGTTGGCAAGCTGTGCCGGTAGCGTCAGCGGCGTGGTGAAATCGGCGCAGAGTGCATGGACATCAAGCCATGGATGGTCGGCAGCCAGTTGCTCGGTGCTGTCGATAAGAAAATCACGGGAGATATCGATGCCCACATAGCGTTGCGGGCGCAGGGCATTCAGCAATAGCCGGATCTTGCGCGAGGCACCACTGCCCAGTTCGATCAGGGTGGTTTCCTGCCCGAGGTGTTTGGCGATGGTGGGCAGGGCCTGCTCCAGAATCGACTCCTCGGTACGCGTGGGGTAGTACTCCGGTTGCTCGCAAATGCGATCGAACAGTTCGGAACCCCGCTGATCGTAGAAATGCTTGGGGGGCAAGGTGCGGGGTGGCTCGCTCAGCCCCTGAAGGGCATCTTCGAGCAGGCTGCTGGTTGCCGTGTGCGAGTCTGCGAGCAGGTCGTGAAAATGGATGTGGGAAGCACTGGCCCGGGCCATGACAACACTCCTCATGAATGGCGCCTCGAAGCGGTCAGGACACGCCACTTCGATGAAGCGAAAAGAACAGGGGCCGATGCCGTCGCATCGGCCCCGCTGGCGTTGCCGTGATCAGGCGTCGCGCGCGAGCCGGAAGCCCGAGAATGCCCAGCGTGCCTGGGGTGGGAAGAAATTGCGGTAAGTGTCACGAATGTGGTCGCCCGGTGTGGCGCAGCAGCCACCGCGCAGCACCATCTGGCCGGACATGAATTTGCCGTTGTACTCGCCCAGGGAGCCCTCCAGCGGCTTGAAGCCTGGATAGGGACGGAAGGCGCTGCCGGTCCACTCCCAGACATCACCGAACATCTGGTGTGGACCCTCATGGCCTTCACTGTCGCTCGCCACTGGCTGCAGCCAGTCGTTCTCGACGAAGTTGCCGGCCACCGGCAGCTCGGCGGCCGCGACCTCCCACTCGGCCTCGGTCGGCAACCGAGCGCCTGCCCAGCGGGCGAAGGCATCGGCTTCATAAAAACTGACATGGCAGACCGGCGCGTCCGGATCGACCGGGACCAGTCCACCCAGCGTCATCTGGTGCCAGCGTCCATCGACCAGCTGCCAGTATTCCGGCGCCTGCCAGCCGGTCTCATGAATGTGATGCCAGCCATCGGAGAGCCACAGCTCGGTGCGCTGATAGCCGCCATCCTCGATGAAATCGATGAACTCGCCGTTGGTGACCGGACGGTCGGCCAGCTCGAACTCGGCCACATACTGGCGATGTCGCGGCGTTTCGCTGTCAAAGACGAAGCCACCGGCATCGCGCTGGGGGCCTTCCGCCACCGAGTAATCCTTGCCGATCAGACGGACACCCGCGGTATAGCGATGCCACTGCTGCGCCGTCTGCACCTGGCGCGTCTCGGTGATTTCCAGCAGACGCTCGCGGACGTCGTCGCGGTAGACCGGGTGGAGCGGGTTGCAGGACAGGATGTGCTTGATATCCATCACCAGCAGTTCCTGATGCTGCTGCTCATGATGCAGACCGATTTCTACCCGCGAGAGGATCTCGCCGAGCCGGTCGAGCGGCGGATCATTGAGTAGCCGAGCCATTTCCGCGTCGATATGCGCGCGAAACTGATACATTTCGGCAACGGTAGGGCGCGAAATGGTGCCGCGTAGCGGCTTCGGGAAGGGCTCGCCGTGGGTTTCGTAGTAGGAGTTGAACAGGAAATCGTAGGCGTCGTTGGGCGTTTGATAATCCTGGAGAAACGGCTTGAGCAGGAACGCCTCGAAAAACCAGCTGACATGTGCCAGGTGCCATTTGGGCGGGCTGACATCCGGCATGGTCTGCACCATGTAGTCTTCGGTATGCAGCGGGGCGCAGAGCGTTTCACTGGCCTGGCGGACCCTTTGGAAACAGCGTAACCACTCCTTGGCGTGCGTGGCATCCAGATTTTCGACGGGATAATGCAGCATCTCGCTCATGTCGGTTCCTTGCACCGGACCGGCGCGGTCATTGAATAACGGCGGCGCAGTTGCGCCATGAGTTCAGCGTAGCAACGCTCCCCGTGGATACCAGCCGGCCTTGTGACACCCGGTAAAGCAGCGCTCCCGTTGCGTTACGGTGTTAACATGGCGCCTTTTTCGACCGTGGATGCCCGGTCCGATCACCAACCGGAAGATGCTTCTGATGTCCGATGCCCATCGCAAGGCGCTGCCCGCCGCACTATGGTTGCTGGCCTTCTCTCTGGCGGCCTTCAATCTGCGCGCACCGATCGTGGTCATCGGGCCGGTGCTCGATCCGATCATGCATGCGCTGGATATTGGCGCCGGGGCCGCCAGCCTGCTGACCACCGGCATGATCCTCTGCTTCGGTGTGCTATCGCCGCTGGCCCCCGGTGTAGCGGAACGGTTCGGGCTGGATCGATCGATTGCCGCGGCGCTGGTGGCGATCGCGCTGGGCGGCGTGCTGCGCGGCATCGAAAGCTTCCCGGTGATGCTGATCGGCACCCTGGTCGCCGGTCTGGGGATTGCGTTTGGCAATGTGTTCATGCCGAGTCTGGTCAAGCGTGATCGACCGCAGCAGCTGGGCCGGACCATGGGTATCTACACCGTGGTGATGGGGATTGGTGCCACGCTGGGGGCGGGTACGGCAGTGCCGCTGATGCAACTGGCGGGCAGCTGGACGCTACCGGTGCGGCTCTGGGCCGGCGTCGGTGTTGTGGCCGCCGTGCTGTGGTGGGCGCTGGCGCTGCGCCATCCGCCGGCGCCGGGAGAGAGTCGTCAGACGCGCATCACGCGCCTGTTCGCCAGCCCGGTAGCGTGGACCCTGACGATCTTCATGGGCATGCAGTCCCTGGGCTTTTATACCCTGCAAACCTGGGTGCCGTCGGTCGCGCTCAGCGCCGGTGTGCCCGAAGCAAGTGCCGGAGCCATGCTTTCGGTGATCAATTTCACCTCCATCCCGGCCAGTTATCTGATCGCCCGACTGGCGGCGCGATTGCGTCATCACAGCCTGCTGGTGCTGGCATTGTGTACGCTGATTGCGATCGGGCTGGTGGGGTTGTGGGGGGCGCCCACGCAGGCGCCGATGCTGTGGTCGGTGCTGCTCGGTGCCGGCCAGGGCGGCTGTTTCAGTTTTGCCCTCACCATGATCGTGATGCGTACCGCGCATTCGCATCATGCCGCCATGCTCTCGGGTATGGCACAGAGCCTGGGCTACCTGATGGCAGCGGGCGGCCCCCTGATTTTCGGGGCGTTGCACTCCATGACCGGCAGTTGGCAGCTCTCGCTGGGCCTGCTGCTGGCACTGCTTGGTATCCAGGTCGTGGCCGGTTTGCTGATCGGCCGACCGCGTATGGTGGAACTCGCCGAGTAGTGATGCCGCTCCGCTGATCGCGGGGTTGAGAAGAGATGAAGCGTGGTCTGTTTCCCGGTATAAAACACTCGGGAAACCCGTTCATGCCAGGAGAGCGCCTCATGTTCCGATCACTGCTGGTCCCGATCGATGGCTCAACCTATGCCCGTCACGCCCTGCGAGTTGCCTGTGAGCTGGCGGCTTCCAGCGAGGCGACACTCTATCTGCTCAACGTTCGTGAACTCCTGCCGCATCTGCACGACGGCAGGATTCGCAGTGTCGAAGAGGCCCTGCAGGCCGCTGCCCCTGAAGCAGTGGAGGAAGCCGGTCAGGCGGTGCTCGAGCGATCGCTCTCCGAGGTGCCTGACTTTCCGGGGGAGATTCGCCCCCTGGTGCGTCGCGGCTCACCGGCGCATGTCATTCTTCATGAAGCGGAAGCCCTGGGGGTCGATGCCATTGTGATGGGCAGCCGTGGACTCAGCGATCTGACCGGCATGGCGATCGGCAGTGTGTCGCACCGGGTCAGCCATACCGCCCGCTGCATGGTGATCAGTGTGCATGCGCCGGCTGAAGAGACCGCCTGAGCAGGGGGCGTGCCACTGCACAAATCTTCCAGACACGCCTGCAGGAATGCGTCAGCGTCGCCGTTGATCTCTCTTCATGACCTGGCAGAGAACAGACCGGGTGACACCATGAGCAACATCGCCAATACCAGAGACTGGATTGAACTGCGGCGCGACGACGATACCGGCATCGAAACCATTCGGGCGCATTTCGAGGGGCATGCCTACGATCCGCACTGGCATGACAGCTATCTTGTCGGCATGACCGAACAGGGTGTGCAGCAGTTCCATTGCCGACGCGACCGGCACTACAGCACGCCCGGCCGGATATTTCTGCTCGAACCTGGTGAGATTCATGACGGTGATGCGCCGACCCCGGGTGGCTTTACCTATCGCATGCTCTATCTTGACCCGCATTGGCTGGCGCAGGCGCTCGCCGAGCTGCGTGATCAAACGCCGGCGGATGGCCTGCCGCAATTCCCCTCGACCCTGGTGGGCGATCCCGGCTTTGCCCGAACCATCAGTGATGCCTTCACTGCCCTGCATCAGGGTGAACTTCGCATGTTGCGCCAGGCTGTGCTGGATGACCTGCTGACAGGACTGAGTCGGCATTTGCACTGGCGTCCGCTGGCACCGCTGAATGAGCGTGCACCAGCGGTAGCGCTCAGGGCGCGGGATTATCTGCATGCGCATGTCGAGGAGGATATCGGGCTGGACGATCTCGCCCGTGCCACCGGGTGTGACCGTTTTCGTCTGAGCCGTGCCTTTCAGGTGGCTTTCGGCCTGCCGCCGCATGCCTATCTGATCCAGTTGCGTCTGGCGCTGGCCCGGCCGCGTCTGGCCAGAGGTGAAGCACCAGCGCAGGTGGCGGCGTCGCTCGGCTTTGCCGATCAGAGCCATCTGGGCCGCTGGTTCCGGCGCGCCTATCGGCTGACCCCGGCGCGCTATCAGCGCCACTGCTCAAATCTTCCAGACTGACAGCGCCAATGCGATGGATCATGCCTCTCCCTCTTCACTGATGGAGTACTGGCATGATCCATCCCGATCGATATCGGGCGGGAGGCTGCTGATGGAACTTCTGCCCTTTACCCTGTTTGCGCTGGCGGCTTCGATTACCCCCGGGCCCACCAATGTACTGATCATGGCCAGCGGCTCGCGGCACGGACTGCGTTCGACCCTGCCACTGGTGGTGGGCGCCTGTATGGGCGCGGCCGGGCTGGTACTGGTGGTGGGGCTTGGGTTGGGGCAGCTGCTACCCCGGGATGGCCTTGTGCGTCAGTTGCTGGCCGGGATCAGCATTGTCTGGCTGAGCTGGCTGGCCTGGCAGTTGTTCACAAGCCCGGTGGGCGAGCCTGTGGCCGATGGGTCGGCCGCACGCCCGAAACGACTGGCGGGCCCCCTGAGTGGCGCAGGGCTACAGCTTTTCAATCCCAAGACATGGCTGATGGCGCTGGCGGTGACCAATGTCTTCGCGCCGGCAGGGCCGGAGCGCGCTTCGATGGTGATGCTGCTGGCGCTGATCTTTTTGCTGGTGGCGCTGCCCTGCCTGGGGTTCTGGGCGTGGCTGGGCGCCCGGGCGAGCCGCTGGCTGGGCTCGCCGGGACGCATGCGCCGCTTCAACCGGATCATGGCGGTGATCCTGCTGGTCTCTTCCTGGCTGGCGCTGCTCTCCTGAACGGCTCGACTCAGTGACTCAGGGCGCGTCGGCAGGCGGCCAGCGACTCCTGGCTGATGGCGTCATAGAGTTCAAAGGGATCGTGAACTGACGCGCCCAGCGCCTCTTCAAAGGCCGCCTGATTGGCGCTCTGAGTGTATTGACCGCTCCCACCATCACCGAGATTGGACTGGAAGATGCCTGCGGCGCTGACTGGCAGGAAATCCTCGTAAATAATCGGTGTGGCGCGGATCAGGCCACGCTCGATCAGCGCTTCGACGTCTTCGGGTAGCGTCTCGGCACCGGTTCGCTGCTGGCCCTGTTCGGTCAGGCTATAGCGGAAGTAACCCAGTCCCTCGCGGCGTAATACCGTTTCGTCATCCGGGAAATCACTGAACGCCTCGGCGAGCGCCTGTTGGTGGGCTTCGCCGGAGAGCCCGCCGGTGGTGGCTTTTGACGCGCTCAACAGCTGGTCATAGAGCTCCCGGCCGCGCGGGGTCAGTGCCATGCCGCGCTGCTCGATCTCGCCGAAGCGGGCGGTATGCGAGCCTGCTTCCTCGCCGGCAAACAGGATGGTCTCCTCCAGCGCCCGAAAGCTGGTCTGGCGCAGCAGGATCGGGCAGTCACGGCGCGGCGGACCCTCGATGGTCGCCTTGGGCGTGATGCCATGTTCCGGCATGGCCGCCTGGGTAGCGTCGATATCCAGCGTGCGCGGCGTCAGATGGTTGATATGCGGGCCGCGGAAGCAGACGACATCTGCGATCAGACGATGCGCTTCATGCAGACGCTCATAGGTGGGGCGATCGACCGTGGCATGGCTGTGCCAGCGGAAGGTCTCCAGGGCTTCCATGACGAACTCGTCGGCCTGGTGATCATCCAGCCCGCCCTGCTGGTGCCATTCGGCGAGCAGCTCGCGCAGCCGCGGGGTGAAGATATCGCGGGCGGCAAGAATGCGACGGGCCTGATCGCGCAACTGATCATCGTCGATCAGTTCCAACCGCAACAGGGAGGTGAACACTCGGAAGGGGTTGCGAGCCAGGGCTGTTTCATCGACCGGCCGAAACGCCGTGGAGTGCACCGGCACCCCGGCTTCGGAGAGATCGTAATAGCCCACCGGAAACATGCCCATCACGGCGAAGACATCGCGCATGGTGGCCAGTTCCTCGGGTGTACCCAGGCGGATTGCCCCGTGGCGCTCGACATCAAGCCGTGCCTGTTCGGTGTCATCCAGGGTGCGATCCGCCGGCAGCCCGGCCATGACCCCCGCGTTGATCTCGCCTACCAGCTGCAGCAGAGTGCCGTACTGGGGCACCTCATGGCGGTACATGTTGGACATCTCGCGAGAGAAACGGGTGCGAATGCGATCTGGGGAGATGACGTCGGCGCTCATGATGCGGCTCCAGGAAAGGTTATGCCCATTTAACGCTCGTCGTGGGTCGGGTTCAAACAGCGGAGAGTGCATCTTTGGGCGAGCCGGTCAGGCTAGAGCCGCTGGCTCCAGAGCTGATACAGGATATCTCCGCACACGCTCAACGCGGCAAGACACACCACGGCCGCCGTCAGGCGCATGGCCCAACCCGAAAGCGGGGAGACCGGCTGATGGGTGGTGGTGATGATATGCAGCCTGATACCCGCCCAGGCATACATGGCGCCGGTCGCTGCCAGCAACGCGATGCCCACCACGGTCAGCAGCATGTCGTGATGCTCGAACCCGGCGCGTGTAATCAGTGCCGAGTTGAGCAGCAGCAAAAAGGCGGTGCGCGACCAGGACAGCCCGGTGCGTTCCGGTTGCAGCCCGGGGTCGCGCGTGGAGTTGGGCGTTGTCATGGTGGCTCAGGGAAAGAGGATCAGCAGGGCCAGTGCCAGTGCCACGATCGTGACGAAGATCGACACCACGACCAGCAGTCGGGTATAGGGCAGGGCACTATCGCTGCGCATGGCCTGTTCGTTGCGCGACCAGCGCCGGTAGGCGGAGAGTGCGAGGGTAGCCCCGCCCAGAGTCAGCAGGACGCCTAGAGCCTCGCGGGTGATGGGCGTGGCGAAGTCCGGAGCGAACTGATAAATGCCCACCGCGCCCGCCATGAAGGCCAATGCCGTACGAATCCAGGCAAGAAAGGTGCGCTCATTGGCCAGCGAAAAGCGGTAATCGGGGTGTTTGCCCTGCTCAAGCCAGTGTGGCCTGCCCAGGGTGCGCGAACGCGGTTTGCGGTCGGAAGTCTCCTGCATGATCCGGTGATCCCTTCGTCTGCATCGATACCTTGATGCGCATTCTGCCACAGCCATGACGTCATCGCTTCGGGCACCATCGGCGAAATGGTAGCGCGATGCGACAGTTCGTCCGTCTGTGCCCGTGTCGCATTGCGCTATGCTGGGCGACAGAGCCAGATAGTCGTCGATCCGTCTTCAGCAGGGGGCGCAGGGGCATGTATAAACTGACACAGGCCGGTCTGATCGGCGCGGGTGTACTGGTGCTGGGGTATCTGATCGGGGCCCTGGTGCAGGACAACTTCCTGTTGGGAAGCTGGCCGCTACCGGTACGACTGCTGATTCTGGTCTTCGCCGTGACTGCCTTCCTGCTCTGGAGTCTGATCGCCTACTGCTTCACCAGCGATGCGCCGGCACGTCGCCATATCCAAAAGCGCAGCCGGGGTCGCAACCGCCGCAAGTAGCCGGTTTGAAAGCAAAAGGGGTGTTCAGTACGCGACTGAACCGCTAGACTACGCAACCGGTCAGCCGGTGTAGCTCAGTCGGCAGAGCAACGCATTCGTAATGCGTAGGTCGGAGGTTCGAATCCTCTCACCGGCACCAGAAAGATCAGTAAAAACCGCCGCTTACGGGTAATGCCGGGTGGCGGTTTTTTGTTGCTATGAGTCTGGGTAGCAAATAGGTAGCAGCCAGCTAAATCAGGCGGGCAAAGCGGGAAATACGACCCGGCAAGGTCTATGCCCCAGGAGCGACACGGGAACGCCCGAAGGTGGGAGCGGAAGCTGGGGCTCCGGTGAATCCGCGAAGGGGTATGACAAGCGCGGACCTACGCACGCCGGGCCTACACTTTCCCGTCCCGGCGTGGGCGCGGAGCCCGTTTCATTCTAGCGTCGGCTGGTGTGGGCATCTACTCATGAAGTGCGCACATGGATTTCCTGCGCACTTTGCGCACTTTTCAGCCCGTCGATTTCACCTGAGCCCAATAACAGAGCGCCTTCCAGCCTGGTGCGCAGATGCGTACCCGTGCGCACTTTTCCAATGGATAGACCCTACAAAATGCCGCCTCTGCTTCATGAGGAGTGGCGAATTTTATTCTTCCAGGAAGTGGCTCCGGTGAATCCGTGAAGGGCAATGACAAGCACGAACCTAGGCACGCCGGGCCTACACTCTCCCGTCCCGGCATGGGAGCGGAGCCGACTCCAGTCTAGCGTTACCCGAGCAACCCCTGCCATCCGTTCATGGTTGGCTGAATTATTGAGGCACATGCGCCCACCGGAATGTGCCGAATCTGCCATTGAAGTCGTTACACAAGAACACACAGTGGTTGCGGTCACCCTGCCTCGGACCAGCCGTGTCAGAATGAGGCCGGGCTTTTCAGAATAAGATCAAGGCGCTCATATGACGGATCATCTCTCCTGTCGGGATATTCCCATTACCCCTGCCGACATGCTTGCCGGGCTGGGACATGCCGATCGCTCGCTGCTGGCCACCTGCCTGGCGTTGTTCGACGACAGCCAGCTGAGCAGCCGGCTTGAAAAACTGACCCAACAGGCGAGCGCACAACTCTCCGAATGGGGAGAAAAACTCCGCAGCCGTATCGATAAAGCTCCTGCCCCACTGACAGCGCAGGAGCAGCAGGCAGCAGCACGGGAAATCGGCGAGCAGCAGCGCCACTGGCAGAACAGCCACCATGATGACGACGCGTTGCGACTGTTGCTCTGGATACGCCTGCGACAGGCACTGAAACTGCCTGCAGGCCTGACCCGTTCACGGCGTGGCTGCAGCAGTCTTGCCGATGACATGGCGGCTCGCCTGATTCATCTGCTGGACCCACCCGGCATGGTCAATTCCAGCCACCGCTGGCTGCATCAGAAAGGCTGGCTACCACGAGGGAGACATGCCAGCACCCTGGCCGAGGTCGTGATCCCCATGCTGGATGAGTTCTGGGAACAGAGCGAGCAGGCCGATCAGTTTGCTGACCCCACAGAGCGCCGACATCACCTGACCGAAGCCATCACCGCCCTGGGCCAGCTTGATGCCGAAGATCAGGAGAGGCTGCTGTCGCAAACGGGCGCTACCAACATTCATGATGCGGCCCTTCGCCATACGGTGCTGCTGGGAGGCTCACTGGGGGCCTTTGGCATGGGGGTCAGTGCCGCCGGTTTTTCCGGGTATATCCTGGCGGCTCAGGCATCGACGTTCATCCCCTGGGTGAGCGGCCCCGGCCTGGTCTCTTTTGTCTCCGTAATGTCCAATCCCATCACCATCTTCGGTATCGCCGGTGGCGGTGGCTGGTGGCTGCTCAATCGCGCACGCGAGAAGGTAAGTGTTGCCATCGCAGCGCGGGTGATCGCAATGCTGACCCTCAACGGACTTGGGCATGGTCGCATTGGCCTCGAAGGCGCACTGCGCTGTTTTCCCCGGGTATCCGATCTATCAGGAATGGAAGGTCTCGAAAGTAAAACGCTCCAGGAATACTGCGAGCAGTGGCAACAACTGGCAACACTTCCGAATGGCGCTACAACTTCTCCTTCCGAGTCGGTGCTGAGTGCCATGGGCCGTACACCCGGGAGAGTGGACGCCAGGGCGAACAGGACGACAGAAGATCCCCTGGCAGGCAACGAGCACACCAACGCCCTGGCCATGGGGCTGATGACGATAGGAGACATCATCTACTGCAGAGCCGCCATTGATCCCGAGGCCATTGCAGCAGCCGATTTCAGTCGTGTGGCCGACATTAATGACACACTGGACTTTGCCCAGCTGGCCGATCAGATCATGGGCGGCAGTGATGCCTCCATGCTGGGCGGGATCAGCCAGCTCAAGGGCTATGTCGCGGAACAGGCCGTTGCGGCACGACTGGTTGCTGCCGGTCATACGGTATCACTCCCGGATACTGCCAATAATCCCGGCTGGGATCTGCTGGTGGACGGCCAGCCCTTTCAGGTCAAGTTTCATGCCTCTCTGGCAGGACTGCGTGAGCATTTCGAGCACTACCACTACCCGGTGATTGCCAACACCGAGCTTACGGGTGTCGTGGAAAGGCTCCCGGATGAGTGGACAGACAATGTCTTTTTTCTCGAGGGCCTGAGCAATGAGCTGATCGAAGAAGTGACCCGCGAATCACTGGCGGCCGGCGCTGAGCTACTCAATCCGAGTGTTGTCCCCATGGCAGGCATTATCAGCGCCGCCCGCGGGCTGCTGGCTTATCGCCGCGGAGTAATGTCCGGGCAGCAGGCGCTCGAGCAGGTCGTGCTGGATGGCACAGTGCGCATGAGCTTGGCCGGGGCCGGCGGAGTAGCAGGTACCGGTGTGGGGCTGATGCTTTTCGGGCCGGCCGGTGCATGGGTATTCGGCGCGGGCGCGCCCATGCTGTCACAGATGTTCACCAGCCGGGCTACCCGCTGGTTGCGGCACAACGTTCGCAGCAATGCCCATCGCCAGTGGGAGGATGCTGCTCATGAAGCGCTGCACGCCCTGCAGTGTCGATTGAACGATGCCCTGACAGCCAGACAGGCGCAGCTGGCAGAGAAACAACACGAAATCACTGCCAGCGTGCTGGAGGGCTACCTTTACTGGCGACTGGAAGATGATCGGATGTTCTGCCGTGAGTGCCTGCTTCATCTCTGGTTCGCAACCCGAGAACGCTATCCGCAACCCGAACGGCGACTGACCGAACTGCTGGAAATCATGCAGCTCTGCGGGGTGCATCAGGCGCTTTATCAGCGAGAGCTGCACAACGTGAGTAAACGGTTGCAGGAGCGCCCCGGCCTGCGGGAACTGATGGACAACGAGCAGTTGGCTGAATTCTCGCGCAAGGCACACAGCACGGCCAGCGACTGGTGGGCAAGCGCCTCGCGCACAGTGGAAACCCGGGGCTGGAACAAAAATCCCTTGAAACGATGGCGGCAGAATTCGGATGACTGATTAAAGCAGGAAGCTCAGGGCCCTACGCTTTCTGTTCTTCCATCAGTAGGTATTGTGACTACGCAACTGCCGAAACAGGAGATAAGCACTGCGACCAGTCGCCGATTCGCAAATGCAGGAGGGAGAGTCGTAAACCACTGATTCGAGTGGTGCGGTGGTCGGACAGACATCAAACATGCAAGCTCATGATTTTCCATGGAAATGACGAATCATGACGCTCACAATACCCCCATATGTACCCCCAGAGAGCCTATGCTGCCCTTCTCGTTCTCAGAGAGCGTTTCAAGCTGCCAGGAATGCCGCACCTGAAACAGAACCGGATCGTGTTGACTACCGTTCGACAGGAAAGCTTCCGATGGCAAAGCGGGAAATACGACCCGGCAAAGCCTACGCACCCAAGGGCTACACGGAACGCCCGAAGATGGGAGCGGAAGCTGGGCTCCGATGAATCCGCGAAGGGGGATGACAAGCGCGGACCTACGCACGCCGAGCCTACACTTACCCGTCCCGGCGAGGGAGCGGAGCCTGTTTCATTTTAGCGTCGGCTGGTGTGGGCATCTACTCACGAAGTGCGCACTTGGATTTCCTGCGCACTTTGCGCACTTTTCAGCGCGTCGATTCCCCCTGAGCCCAATAACAGAGCGCCTTCCAGCCTGGTGCGCAGTTGCCGCACCAGTGCGCACTTTTCCATCAGTGCAGGCGGCAGACCGGGGCCATACCGCCTTGGCGGCGTGCAGGGCTTGTGGGTCGCTTGGCAGGCACTGGCACTGAGCGCGGGCGGTAGCATCGTCCGGTGCCACCGTGAAGGCCTCATCCAGCACTACCGCCAGCTCGGCACGTACCTGCCGGCCCAACGGCATCAGCCGTGCCCGGACTTGTGCCACCAGCTCGGGGCCAAGGTTGCGGCCAACCGCTTTCAGGCCAGCGATGATGGCGTTGATCTCCGCCGGGGTGGCGGGCGGCGGTTCGGGCTTGTCCTGGCATTCTGAGTCGCCCCTGGTTTCGTAGACATCTCCAGGCCTTATACTGAAGGCATCAGGAAGTTCTATTAGTCGTCAACGATGCATCGAAGAATTCAAGCTCGAAGTCGTCAAGCAGGTGACATGGATGGAAGCCGCTAGGCGTTAGCATGAGCCGTGGGGTCGGTCAGCTGCAAACGTCCATTGCGCTCCTGCACCTCACCCCGGTCATGTAGCTCATGAAGCACGGTTTCGACACGCTGGCGGATCGGCTTGGTCAGGCGCTTGAAGCCAAGCAAGTTGATGGCCGCTCCCATCGCGTCCACTGGCTCGATCGAGACACTGTCTTTCAGGGTGAGCATGAGCGCCTGCTCCAGTTCGCCGGGCGGCACGAGCTCAAACTTGCGCTCGCTGGCCGGCAGGCTGCTCCAGTCGCGCCGAGGCGGTACCGTTCGTTCCGGCGTACTCAGGAAGTCCCCCTGACGCTGTAAACGTCCCTGACGCTCCAGGGACTGACTCTCGGCCTCGACCCGACGCTGGATCCGCGCCCCGGCCCGCTGCAGGCCTGTTGCGTCAGTCAGCCTCGAAAGCAGCATCTTGATGTGCATGGGCCCCTCGTGCGCCACCACCCGGTGAATGGCCTGTTGAAGTCGGTCACGGGGGATTTCCTCGAACTGGCTATCAGCTGGCGAGAGCCCCAGGGTGTCCGTGTTCGCTGGCACGTAGGCCGGAATGCTGGGCGCCGCCTGGGAGGCAGCCTCTCGCTCGATGGCGGCCGAAAGCGGTGGTGGCTCAGCCGCTTCGTCGTCGGTATCCACGGGGAGACCCGGGGCGTCTTGAGGGCTTTCACCCGAGTCGTCCTCCTCGGAGCCGGGGCTCGTTGCTTCAAGGGCTTTCTGATGGCGCTGAGCGGCCTCGATGGCTTCCTTCAGGCGTTGGGTCTCGGCAGCGGCATTACGGAACCACTCGGTGCTCCAGATGCGGTGGAAGCGCCATCCCAGCCCCTCCAGCACCGACTGGCGTAACCGGTCCCGATCCCTGGCCACGGCGCTGCTGTGATAACTGGCTCCATCACATTCCACAGCCAGCAGGAAGCGTCCCGGTGCCTCGGGATCACGTATCGCCAGATCGATGAAGAAGCCCTGACTCCCCACCTGCGGCTGGACCTCGTAACCCAGGTCCTGGATGGCTCGCATCACCTCCCATTCGAAGGGCGAGTCCGGTTCTCTGTCCGTCATCTCGTGGGTCGGTAGCTCTCCCGTCTCGGCATACTTGAGGAAGGCTTGCAGAGCACGGACCCCGAATGGCGATGATTCGGTGACTTTCAACTCATCGGCCTGGAAGTTGGCAAAGACGTCCATGGCCAGCCGTGCGCGGGAAATCAACACGTTGAGTCGGCGCTCGCCGCCCGTCTTGTTGATCGGGCCGAAGTTTTGCCCTAGGCGGCCCGCCGACGTCCGTCCGTACCCCACACTGATGAAGATCACATCACGTTCATCACCCTGAACGTTTTCCAGGTTCTTGATGAAAAATTCGTCACCGCCATCGTGGTGGCGGAAGAAGTGTTCGAGCTCCTCGTGCTCGCGGCGCAGGCGCTCCACCTCCAACAGAATGGCTTCGCGTTGCGCGGTACTGAAGGCCACCACCCCGAGCGACAGCTGGGGCGACTGTCGGGCATGCTGGATCACTGCCTCGGCAACGGCCCGGGCTTCACCGGCGTTGGTCCGTGAACCGCCCCGATCGTAATGGGTCTCCGGCAGGTGGCGAAAATGCAGGCCTCTGGCCTCCGGGTGGACGCCCGGACTGGGAAAGATCAGTAACTGATTGTCGTAGAATTGATCGTTCGAGACGGCGATCAGGGAGTGGTGGCGACTGCGGTAGTGCCAGCGCAGCATGCGTTCCGGCATGCCTTGCGCCTTCATCATGCCTAGGATGCTCTCCACGTCGGCCGTGGCGCTCTCTTCGGCCTCCTCGTCACTGAGCTCGACAGACTGCCCGAAGAAGTTGGTAGGAGGCATCTGCTTGCTGTCACCGACTACGACGACCTGACGGCCACGCAGGATGGCGCCCAGGGCCTCGGGGGCCGGGATCTGACTCGCCTCGTCGAAGATCACCAAGTCGAAGTCCAGATTCCCTTGAGCGAGATAACCCGCCACCGACATCGGACTCATCATGAATACCGGCTTGGCCTGCTGGATGACGGCCCCGGCTTCACGCAGCAATTTGCGAATGGGCAGGTGGCGGCGCTTCTTGGTGAACTCCCGGCGCAGGATATCCATTTCTCCCGGCGCATACTTGGACGGGAGGTTGGCATGCAGCCGCTTGACCAGCGATTCTTGGGCGTACTGGAAGCTGGCCCCATCCAGCTGATTGAATTCCTGAATGAGGCGCTCGTGAGTCAGCCGGTCGAAACGCGCCAGGCGCGGACGCTCGACATAGGCATGATCCACCAGGCCACCAAAATAGCTCAGTTCCAGCCATGCGCTCAGGGCACGCGGTGCATGAGACCAGTTGGCCAGGGTTGCCGTAAGATGCCCCAGCTCGGCTTTCTCGAGATCTTCGCTCAGCTGATTGAAGCGGACCACGGCATACAGTTGAGCGGTGTCCCGCCAGCCGGCAAGACGCTGATGCCAAGTGTCCAGCGTCAATGCCGAGACTTCCTCGCCCCATTCAATCTGCCGGCACAAATCCTGAAGCATTCCCCGGACGCGCTCTGAGTGGGATTGCAGCGCCTCGACTTGATCGGTGTATTCACGCAGGTCCGGATTGCCATCTAGGAAGGCCGCCAGCCCCGCCGGCAACTCTCCCTTGCCGATCGCCTCGTACAGGTCGATGATCCACTCGGCGAGTTGCGCCAGTACTGACCAGTCACTTTCCTCGCCCTGCCACTGTGCCCCGAACAGGGTCTGACAGGTGGGGGACAGGCGCTCCAGCGTCTTGCGGTGTTGCTGAGCTTCCAGCAGCTCATCCACCCAGCCCAGCCAGTCTACCGGCGTGCCCGTCAGCTGCCCGCGGGCATAGCCTTTCAAGGTGGAAGCGGCACGCCGATACTCGCCGGAAAAGATGCGCCACCACTTGTCGGCCCGTCCGGCGAGCCCGGTGCGAATCGGCAGCATGTCGGCGTCATACACGGCCTCGATGAAGCGTGGCTGCATGGCGTCATGGGTACGCGACAGCGCCTGACCGGCGGCGATGGCCTGATGCACCTCGTCACGACGGGCCTGCCACTGCTCGGTATTTACCTTTACCCCGGCCAGGTGCGGGGCATTGAGCGCTCGCTTGCCGGCCCGCTGAAGGATGGCAATGTCATCGAAGTCCTGCGGAATCGGCAGCTGCATGGCCTGGGCGAGGCTGACGGCATTGTCGTTCATTTCCGTCAGTTGATCGGCGGCCTGCTGAACCCGCTTGCGAAGCTCCTGTTCTTCGCCGGGCGACAGATCATGGCGCCGCGAGTTACGATAAGAGTTCTCGGAGGGTGGCCCGTACTCGGCCAGATAATCACCCATGGCATCCATGGCACGCTGCCCTCGTGCCAGTTCTTGGGGGCCCCAGTGGCGGAGGCGCTCGAAGTCGATCCGCTGCAAGGCCTGCAAGCGTTCATCACGCTGGAGTTGCAGCATTTTCCCCAGCGCCGTCACGTAGTCGGTCTGCGAGGCCAGGATGGGAGCACGGATCTCTTCCACATAGCCGTCCAGCGACTCTCGCACCTCGCCGAGACGCTGATACGCGCTTGAGCGATCCGGCACCTTGGGGCGCCCGTTATCGAACACGCGGCGCAGCGAATCGAGAACCGCCTTCTTGTTGCTCTTGTGGCTGTGCAGCTCCAGCACGGCATCGCCGAGATGACACTCATCCAGGCGTGATTTCACGACGTCCAGGGCCGCCATCTTCTGGGCGACGAACAGGACTTTCTTGCCTCGCGCCAGTGCCTCTCCGATGAGGTTGCTGATCGTCTGCGACTTGCCGGTTCCCGGAGGCCCCTGGACCACCAGGCTGGCACCTTCCATTACCGCGAGGATGGCCTCGAGCTGGCTTGAGTCGGCATCCTTGACCAGGTGGAGAGACTCGGGTGTTTTGAGCAGGTCATGGCCGGAAGACGCCTCGAGGCGCTCGGCATCCTCGCGGTATCCGGTTTCGAACAGTTTCTCGAGCTGAGGATGTTCCAGTAGTTGATGAGAGTCTGGCCAGTTGTTGGGATCCAGATCGGTATACATCTGGAACTTGCCGAACGAGAAGAGCCCCAGCCGTATCTGATCGACATGCACCTCCCAGCGAGGGCGATCGGCGATCATCTGCTGGACCTGGCCGAAGTAATCCACCAGCGACGTCTCTTCGTCGAATTCGGGAAGCGTCAGGCGGAAATCCTGCTTCAACCGGGCGGCCAATGCCAGGTTGCCGCCCATCTCGGCATTGGTGAACGACAGCGTAAAGCCGGCGCGAGCCGACTCCCGCTGAAGCTCCACCGGCAGCAGAATCAGTGGTGCATAACGCGGTGTGTGGGCGTTCTCATCCTCGTACCACTCCAGGAACCCCAGCGCCAGATACAGTACCTCGATGCCCTGTTCCTGAAGCAGGGTATGGGCTTCGTTTTCCAGCTTGATCAGTCGCGTATCCAGCTCGCGAGCCGGTAGGCGCGTCTGCAGATAGAGGTCGCTGAACCGCTCCTCGCCCTGCTCCTGCTCTAGATACGCTTCCAGGGGAGGAAGAGACTCCTGCTCCTCGTCCTGCTCCGCAGCCAGCTCGTCATCAGAGCCGGATTCGTCCTTCTCGTAAGCCTCTGGAAGCGGCAGAAAGCGCATGGCCTTCTTTTCCTCGACCAGAATGTTGGCGACCTCGGTCGATTGCTCGTCCACGATGTCGAGGAAGCGCTTGTTGCTTGGCACATGCAGCAGCGGATTCCCACGCAGCCCCATGTCGAGGAGCTCATGCCGGGCGAGCTCGAGTTTCTGCTGAAGTGAAGAATTGTTCATGTTGCGCGCTCCCTGCGTGGGCCACGTCTCTGAAATTCAAAGGGTATTATCTTGGGGGATGATCTCATCGACGATCATCGCCTCCTTGCTGCTGCGACCGCTTACGCCCCGCCAGTAACTTGAGAATCAGCAGAGAGAACTCTTGCCCGGTCTTCTCGTTCTCCAGGAGCGGCATCGACAGCTTCTCGTGGTCGCTAATGGCATCAATTATCGCTTGTTCGACCCGCTTGGGAAAAAGGCCATGCATGACCTGATCCTCGTCGTGGTGTCGAATCTGGGCCATCACCGATTCGTCCCGCTCGATGCGATCGGCAATGCCATTGGCAAAATGCAGCTTGTCTTCATCACTGACTTCAGCGCCATACAGCTCATTGAGTTTGCTGATGATCTCGTCCAGTCGCTGCTTTTCGGGGTCATGCGGTTTACCTGAGCCGACATCACTCACTGGCTTGAGCACATAATCGCCTTGCTTTTCAAGAGACAGTTCCTGCTCGACCCGTTTGGTAAGTCGGTAATGAGTCAGTTCCAGCTCACTGACATCGATCTCCTCTTCATCCAGGCGATCCACACGCAGCAGTGGTGAAAGATGCCGGGCATAGACGCAGAGCTGCTCCAGCTCACGATCCTCGAAATAGATGATCTGTGACAGGAATTCATAGGTCCGCACGAAACTGGTCAGATTCTTGCGAAACAGATCAAGCTCATCGCGAGTAGTCCCGGCATCCTTGAGTTCCTGTTCGGCACGATGCAGCCCGGTTCTGTCATCTGCTGCCTTGGCTCTTTCAAGGGCCCGCTGCCAGTCCTTGAGCTGTTGCTGCACTGCCTTGTAGCGGGTAATAAAACGCTCTCTGGCCGGCTGGCAGTAATAGCTCAGCTTGCTGGCCGAAGCCTTCGGATCAAAAAAGGCGCGGACAAAGGCCTCGACCTCTTCCCAGTGATAGATGCCGGCATCATCCAGCTCCTTTTGCAGGTCATAGACCACCCCAGGGTCTGATACATCCGCCAGCTCCGACTTTCTGTAGTACGGGGCAAAGGATTCAAGAATCTCCTCGGGCTCGTTGAAGAAATCGAGAATGAAGGTTTCCTTGCCGGGGAAGGTGCGATTCAGCCGGGAAAGGGTTTGAACGCAATCCACGCCGTGGAGTTTCTTGTCCACATACATGGCACACAGTTTGGGTTGATCGAATCCGGTCTGAAACTTGTTGGCCGCGATCATGACGTTGTAGTCGTCAGTATCGAAAGCGTCGCGCAGGTCGCGCCCCTTGAGCCCCGGGTTAAGCTTGGCGCTGGTCTCGGTAATCTCCTCCTCGATCACGCCATCCGGCAACACGCTGCCCGAGAAGGCCACCAGAGGATGCACGTCCCGGTACTCCTTCTCTTTCACATAGTCACGCATGGCCATGGCGTAACGCACCGCTTCCTGGCGGCTGGCGGTAACCACCATGGCCTTGGCCTGGCCATCCAGCAGGTGTTTCACGTTGGCCCGGTAGTGCTCGACGATCACCTCGACCTTCTGGCTGATGTTGTGGGGGTGCAGCCTTACCCACTTGGCCAGGGTCTTCGAAGCCTTCTTCGAATCCACTTCCTGATCGTCGCTGTCCGGATGGGCGAGCCGCCAGGCGGTGTTGTAGGTGGTATAGCGATCCAGCACATCGAGGATGAAGCCCTCCTCGATGGCCTGACGCATGGAATAGAGATGAAACGGCTCGGGTTTGTTGTCACTGCTCGCAGGTAGGCCGGGGTTGGGTGGCCGACCGAACAGCTCCAGGGTCTTGGCCTTGGGTGTGGCGGTGAAGGCATAGTAACTGATTCGGGCACTGGGTTGGCGGGCAGCGACAGCCGCATCAAGCAGCGCCTCGGCGCTGATTTCACCCGTCTCATCGGAATCGGGGTGTTCAGAGCCCAGTAGCGCCTTGAGTTTGCTGGCAGAAGAACCGGTCTGGGACGAGTGCGCCTCATCGGCGATAACCGCATAACGCCCCTCGGCGAGCTGCGGGCGCTTATCGAGCGCATCGAACAGCGCCGGGAAGGTCTGGATGGTCACGACGATGATGCGGGTATTGCCTGCCAGCGCCTCGGCAAGTTGTTCGGACTTGCTCTGGTTGCCCACGTCACGGGTGATGGGGCATACCACGCCGCGGGCGTGCTCGAACTGGTAGATGGTATCCTGCAACTGGCTGTCGAGCACCGTGCGGTCGGTCACCACGATGACCGAATTGAACAGCTTGTTGCCATCCTCGTCGTACAGATTGGCGAGCTGGTGGGCAGTCCAGGCAATGGAGTTGGACTTGCCGGAACCCGCGCTGTGTTGGATCAGATAGCGCTGCCCTGTTCCTTCCCGGCGGGTGGTATCCAGTAGCTGATTGACGACATCCCACTGATGAAAGCGGGGAAAGATTAGCGCTTCTCTGGTGTACCGTCGGCCATGGAAATCCTCTTTGACCTTCTGCTCCAGATGCAGAAAACGCCCCAGAATTTTCAGCCAGGCGTCGGGCTGAAAGACGCGTTCCCACAGGTAGGCCGTGGCGTAAGTACTCTCGTCTGGTGCGGGCGGGTTGCCGGCGCCGCCGTCTTCGGTGCCCAGGTTGAAAGGCAGGAAGAAGGTGTCCTTGCCGGCCAGCTTGGTGGTCATCGCCACCTCGTTCTGACTCACCGCGAAATGCACCAGCGCACCGCGCTTAAACGTCAACAGCGGCTCGGTCTTGCGCGTCATAGGGTCCTTGATCGGACGATCCTGACGGTACTGGCGCTTGGCATTCTCTACCGACTGCTTGAACTCGCTCTTGAGTTCCAGCGTTGCTGTGGGAATACCATTGACGAACAACACCAGATCCAGGCGCGGATTGTAGTTGTCACGTTGATGGGGAGAATAGGCGACCTCCGGCACAACTCGCAGACGATTCATCCCGTAGCGTGCCAGGGCTTCAGGATTCATGGCGTGATCAGGCTGGAAACTGCACAGGTCGATTTTAACTCCCGGCACCTTGACGCCCCGGCGCAGCACTTCGAGCGTGCCGTGGCGCTCCAGCTCCCGCACCACAGACCTGATCAACGTCGCTTCGGGGTTCTGAGGAGTGTTCTTGCAGAACTTCTCCCAGCGCTCCGGATACGCCTCACGGAAATAGCCGAGCAGATCCTCGGGATAGAGCGCGCTGATCCGATCGTAACCGCTTGCCTGACCGGCCAGCCAGCCACTCGCGGTCATGGCCTCAATGATGTCCTGCTGAAACTGGACCTCCCGATTGTCAGCCATCCACGCCACCGTTCTTGTTTGGAAACGGGTAACGTATACGATCAATACCTACATAATCATTCAGTCTTTCTACAAAGACTGGCAAATCCCGGAACTCAGAGCCTAAAGCCTTCAGAACACTTTTTGCTTCGATAGCCACTACCCTCTCCTTTCAGCGTTATGGGTCTGCATCAACCTGTCAGACCGGCTCGATTGGATAAGGGCGTTGAAAAATCCCAGATCGTGTTAGCAAGTACTGCGAGTCTTGACTGTCTATCCTCGATTTCCTGAATACCCCAATTTTCAACCTGGGTCAGCTCACGGGCCATCGCAATTTTTGAATTGCTATAGAGCGCTTTTTTGTACGCGAAGGTCTGGTTGGAAGCGCTTACGTTCTTCTTGCCTCCCAGCAGCGTCAGATTTCCCCAGCGATTAACATACAGCTCGTGCTGATCTGCTGCCTCTCCCAAATCTTCACGCCATGCTGCAGAAAGCGTCTGAGGCATAATGTGCTCAATATGCACATGCTGTGTACTCTCCAGCGTCTTCTCTTCAGGATCCAGGTAGTTCTCAATATGCCGAAAGATATAGTTGACGATGTACTGCCGCCCCATGGACTGACTCCGAAAGGCCAGAACAAATTCTTCACTTTTCGGAGAAGCAGACTCAAGTATATGGCAGGCATCCATCAGTCCGGCAGCACCTTGCGTTGAAAGCGCCTTCGCAGCGCCGTGATAGAAGCGCTCGAGCTCTTTTGAATCCTTGCTGCAAATAGTGCTGTAACGGAACGTCAGAACTTCACATAGGCGTGCAAAATCGCGCAATGTAGAAAAGTCCAGCACTGCCGATGCGGCGAGTAGTGCTGAATAGCACATGGTGGCTCTTAGTGTGCTCAGGTTCTGATAAATCTCTCGGACCCCTTTATCTGCCACCAGCTCCGGCTTGATGAATTGACCATAGAAGCGTGACATCTGCTTCAGGTCTTTGATCATTCGATTAACGCCTCGACTGCTTACTTCCTTTTTGAACAGCGAAAAAACGTCGTCCTTTTGAACGGTGCTATACGTTGTGAGCAGATAATGTCGCAGGAAGCGGGTAATATCTCCACCTTCCAGATTGTCAATAACAATATCCCAATCTTCGGCGAGCGCCTCGACAGATTCTCGAGCTTTTGCAGCTTCCGACAGCAAATGGTTTTTAAGAAGGTCGCCTGCTGAAAGCGCCAGGCCACGATCATTGAGCGTCTCGAATATAATAAAGGCATTGGCAATGTCAGGCACATTGATTACCACGAATTCCAAGCCTTTCATAATGCTATGCTCAATTTGATCCAGAGCATTTAAAGGGTCAGTACATGCTTGCAGGTATTTATCTAGATACTCTTTCAGACGCTCTGTGTTTGCTATCAAACGGCTATTACGATTCAGTTCATGGCCGTTCAACTCTTTAATTTCATCCCACTGTCGACGCGCAGGGCTATTCGGGTGATGCAGGACAAAATCGGTAAACACCCGCAGGTTGGCTTTACCTGGCTGAAACTTGAAACGCAGTTCAGGATCTGCATATGGGTTCTCGAGAAATTGCTGAACGCGTCCTACCAGGCCCGGACTGAGGATCTGGTAACGATCCCGGATGAGCGCCAATAGTAGAATGATCGTCGTCAAGCGCTGCTGGCCGTCGATTACTTCGGGGCGTTGCTCGTCCGAAGAACAAAGCACGACCGAGCCCATGAAATGGCTTTCGTCCAATGAGTCGGTAATATCATGCCAAAGCTCATCAACCTGCTCGACTTCCCAGGCATAGGGACGTTGATAAGGAGGTATCGTCAGCTGACGATTGGGTACCCCCAGCAGGTTATTGAGATTGGTCTTATCAACACTGATATTCATAAAACAACCTTGAACTTATTAACTGTTATAGTCCGGGCTGAACTCGTTACTTTCCGCGGCAGCGCTCACCTGTTGATCCTGCCACTCACCATAAGTGGTTTTGGTACCGTCAATCTTCCAATCGTTACGACCATTGGCAGCACGTCCAACCACCATGGCTGCAGCCGCGCTGGGGCTGGAGAATGCATAATCCTTGATAAAACGGCGGAGGCCATTACCAGCTTCAACCAGCAATCCTTCATCACATAGTTGCTGATGCAGCTTCTGGTAGTTATGGGCAGGCCCTGCCCATTCCCTTCGTGCCAAGGAGCCTTTCAGAACAAAGAACTCCCCATCAACTTCCTGCCCCTGAGCACTGATACCGTGCCTCGGGACTTTCATGAAAAACTGAGGCGAAGACTCCAAAGAACCCGGTTTTTGTGGTTCATCACTTTTTGGCGGTCTGGTCGAGTCTCGCAGGAAGTCGAAACCAAGTACCGGTAGCACGATGCGAATCTGCTCAACAAAGAACGCCATATCGGCCCGGTCGGATTCCGGCAGGTTGCCGTAATCATGCGACGTGCCGTTGATCAATTTGGCGCGTCCGACGTCCCCGGCATTTTTGATCAACAGGCTCTCGAGGTACTTTACATGAGCTTTGGTAAGATTCTGATCCTTGCTGGTAATCAGGCAGACACGCTCCCAGAAGTCCTTGCCGCCCTTGTCTTCGGGGCGGTTGTGCTGCTTGAGGCGCGTGGCCACATCGTCGCTTTCGCCGATGTAGACCAGCGGGCGCAGGCTGTTGTCGGGATCCGGCCCGACCAGGAAGTAGATCCCGGTGCGGCCACACTCCGGGCGCTGCACCAGCTCGCTCAACTTGCTGCGCGGCCCGGTGAGCACATGCCCCGTCCAGTTCATGATCTCGGCGGTCAGCAGGCCGTTGGGCGTTCCGTCCACCAGAAAGAGTCGGATGCTGCGCCCCTGGGTCATACCGCCTCCATGCGGGTTTCCTGATCGGCTGGCGCCGAATCAGCCGGTGGCGTCCAGCCCCGCACGTCGATCTTACCGGTGACGGCGGCGGAGATCAGGGCTGAGCGGCGCTCTTTAAGAAGCTTCATATTTTTACTTGCTTCTTCAACGAGCTGATCAAAACCTGTGGATGCACGATCTATATAATCTGCGATGCTGGCCTGTTCATCCACCTGGGGCTCGAATAACCAGAACTCTACCGCATCCGAAATATTGAACTGCTTCTGCGCTGCCCCATACTGAACCATTTCCACTTGATTACGGATTAGGCGGCTGTTCATTACAGCACACAGCCATCTTGAGTCGTAGCCGCCTTTCTTAATAAGCATGACGGAGGCGCAGTTCCCACCTTCACACTCTGGTGGAACCACGGCTGTTACGCCTGGGTAGCCAACACGCATCGTCACAACATCACCTGCTTCTAGCATGGTTTTTCTGTTGCGATGGCTATCTCCTAACGAGATTTTTCGAGCTTTATCAACCTCAATATAACCTTCCCTGATCTCTCCTCCATAAATAAAGGGAAGTCCTTCTTCAGCAAGGTAGCTGCTAGGGTTAACGACAATGCCTACAGTGATAAATGGCGATACATTTTTCAGCCGCTTCCTCACCCAATGCGCCGGCACCTCACCCAACCACTCTACACCGGAGTCCTTCATCGGCACGTCGGGGTCGAGGCCCTTGGTCACGGCATGAGAAATTACCGCCTGGCGCTTCTCCTTGAGCAGCGCGATCAGGCGCTGCTGCTCCTCCACCAGGGCGTCGATGCGGGCGGTCTCGTGGTCGAGGAAAGCGGCGATCAAATTTTGCTCAGATAAAGGTGGAAAGCACACCCTTAACTTGGGAATGTCCTTCATCCCTATGTTTAGCTGGGTGTTAGAATTAGATTTTTGAGTTATTTGGAATTGCACCTCTTCTGACTTAAGAGCGTACTCAAAGAATGTGGGTGAGGCTTTTATAGAATCAATCTTTATAAGGGCAAGCGGAGACCAAATGCTGAATTTAACTTCAGTTTTGACACGAGCTACTTTTCCAACAGAAGCAGCCTTCCCCATCAGAATGTCATCTTTCTCCGGGAGAGATTTTTTTGAAAACTCTTGATGATCTTTTTCTGAAACATACCGACAGTTTTCAAAGACCAATTCACCGTTCTGTATACCATCCACGGAAAGGAAAGGTACTCCCTCACCTAGAAACTCTGGTGTAGAGTGGGGGCCGTCTGTTACTGGGCACCTTAAATTGCGTGACAAAGCGCTTATTAGCCAATGCGCCGGCACCTCGCCCAGCCACTCGACGCCGGAGTTCTTGTATTCGGGGTATTGCGGAAAACTCATGCCGACAGCTCCTCGATCATCGCCTTGATCCGGTCGGTGCAGGCCTTGAGGTCGGCGTCGATGGCCTCCAGCGGGCGAGGCGGCTCGAATTTATAGAAGTGCCGGTTGAAGGGGATCTCGAAGCCGACGATGCCGATGCGGCCGTCCAACTCGTCGCGCTTGTCCTCGTCGATCCAGGCGTCGGGGACGTGGGGCCTCACCTCGCGCGCGAAGTAGTCGAACACCGACTCGTCCAGCGGCACGTTTTCAAAGTCGCGCAGGCCGCTATCGGGCTCTGGGTTGCCCTTCTTGTCGGTGCAGATGTCGGCCTCGGGATCACGCTCGGAAAGCGCGTTGAGGATGGCCTTGAGGACCGGGGCGCCGACCTTGAGGCGCTCTTGTTTCAGTTCTGTCTTCAGCGCGGCCTTCAGGTCATCGGTGAAAGCGTCCCGGTTGGTGTAGCAGCGCTCGGCGTCCAGGCTGGCGCAGGCGGCGCTAATCGCTTCTTTGTCGGCCTCTGGGAGCTTCTGGATAGCCTTCTCGTCGTCGAGCTTGGCCAGCCGCTCGGGGCTCGCCTGGAAGTTCAGGCGCAGCGGGCGCTCGACGGTGATGCGGCGGTAGCCGAAGGCCTCCACCGGGAAGATCTTGCTCTCCTCGGTCTCCTGGAAGGCGCCATAGCCGCGCACGATCTCGTCGATGTCGCGGTCGGTCACGTACTGGCGCTTGCTGCCCAGCGACTTGCGCATCTTGGTGTAGCGCGCGGTGGCGTTGATCAGCTGGACCTTGCCACGGCGCTCGGCCGGCTTGTGGTTGGAGAGCACCCACACATAGGTGGCGATGCCGGTGTTGTAGAACATGTCCGTGGGCAGGGCGACGATCGCCTCGACCAGGTCGTGCTGCAGCAGGTAGCGGCGGATCTCGGACTCGCCGCTGCCGGCGCCGCCGGTGAACAGCGGCGAGCCGTTGAGGATGATGCCGATCCGCGAGCCGCCGTCCTTGGGGCTGCGCATCTTGCTGACCAAGTGCATCAGGAACAGCAGCGAGCCGTCGGAGACGCGCGGCAGGCCGGGTCCGAAGCGGCCGTCGTAGCCCTTCTGCTTGTGCTCATCGGTGACCTGCTTCTGGACCTTCTTCCACTCGACCCCGAACGGCGGGTTGGCGAGCATGAAATCGAATTTCTCGCCGGCCAGCTGGTCGTCGGAGAGCGTGTTGCCCAGCTTGATCTGCGAGACGTCCTGGCCCTTGATCAGCATGTCCGCCTTGCAGATGGCGTAGGACTCGGGATTCAGCTCCTGACCATGCAGCGAGACGGTGACGTTATCGCTGACCTGCTGGATGTACTCGTCGCTCTCGGAGAGGAAGCCGCCCGTTCCGGCGGTCGGGTCATAGACAGTGACGATGCGATGCGGACTTAGCTTGTCATCGCGCCCGGTGAGGGCCAGCGAGGTGGTCAGATGCACCACGTCACGCGGGGTAAAGTGCTCCCCGGCCGTCTCGTTGGAGCTTTCGGCGAACTTGCGGATCAGCTCCTCGAAGATCACGCCCATGCCGTAGTTGCTGATGCGCTCGGGGCTCAGGTCGATACTGGCGACCCGCTGCACCACCTGGTAGAGCAGGTCGTTGGCGGCCAGCTGCTGGACGAAGTCCTCGAAGTGGAAGTGATCGAAGATCTCGCGGGCGTCCTGGCTGAACGCCTGGACGTAGCTCATCAGGTCGTCGGCGGTCTGGGTATCGGAGAGCGTCGCCAGGCTCAACGGTGAGGCGTTGAAGAACTGCTGGCTGGCGGCACGCAGCAACAGCTTCTCGCGTACCGCATCGGGCTTGCTGGCGTGCTCCTGGGCGGCGTCCAGCACCTTGGCCTTGGTCGGCTCGAGCACGCACTCCAGACGCCGCAGTAGGGTGAACGGCAGGATCACCCGCCCATACTGGGACTGCTTGAAATCGCCGCGCAGCAGGTCGGCGACGGACCAGATGAAGGCGGCCGTCTGGGAATGGCTTTCGGTATTCACGAAATGATGTCCTGAATGGTCCGGTGTGACTGCATCGGCTAAACATCATACATGCTGGAATCAGGAACCAAAGTGGGAAACAGAGAGCATGGAAGCTGTTTTCGCGCCCCCTTCCGAGGCAGAGTAAGATCTGCCCGGTACACTGACCGGGCCAGTCCTGCCGGGCTGTCTCAATGCAATCACGAACTCGCCAGCAGAGTCAGATTGGCATCGCGTCGCCCAGCGTTATCCTTGCGATGGGGTGATGGCTCGGCATCAGCAGCCTGTTCATGCGTTGAGATACCAGCGGGTAAAGGCTCCCCGATCCCTGGGAGGGCAGTCGCCGCCAGTCATTACCCGGTAAAACACATGTTTTTCAGCAGCACTGTGCAGCGATCCGCGATCCATGGACCCCACGCCTTGGAGCATCATGGATCATTGATGGGTGAATCGGGTAGAAGCGCCAAGGCCTTCTGTCGGGCCTGAGCAACTGTTCCCGGTGCCTCGAAGGCATTGTCAACGGCGGCACACAGGTTGGCACGTGTCTCCCGGTCCAGCGGGCCCATGGCCCGCCGGATTGCTGTGATCAACTCATCTCCCAGATCCCGCCCCACGTCATCACGCAATGAGCCAATGATGATTTCGATCTCGTGAGCCGGGCCCGGCATTGGCCAGTCCGGTTCTGTGTCTTTGGCCGGGGAACAGGGGGAACACGGAGAACGCTCAGGAATCACGGGGCTTGCAGACGTTCCCGCGGTATCTGCCGGGGGAGAACAGAGGGAACGGTTGAGTCGTTCAAACAGATCGGCAATGGCCATCACTCACCCCCTGGGTCGGGCGGATGCAGTACAGGTTGTAGAGGCCACCGGATACGCGGATCTTCTTTGAACGTTTGTCCCGGTCTCGCTCGACTATCCAGCCGGCTTCATCCAGAGCCGTCAGTCCACGCTTGAAATCAAAGCCCTGCAGCGCTTCATGCAAACCATCTGCCGTAAACAGATAGACTCGGCCTTCAAGCGTATCACGCCACCAGCCAGCCCGCTCCCGCACTACGCTCACACCGGTAACAGAAGGCTCGTTATTGATACCGGCAAACCGCGCATCCCCATGGCGAGTAATGAAACTCTCGACAGCCTGCAGAATTTGCCGGGTCTCGGTCTGACCTTCACCGCGAAAATCCTTCCAGTTTGCATAGGCGGCCATGGCTGCGTTCAGGGCTTCGCCTGGTTCCCAGCCCGTCAGGCCGTAATCGGTCGCGGCTTCTCCGGCCATGCCTATCAGCGCCAGCGATGTAGCGGCTCGTCCTTCCAGACTATCCCTGGCCCTGAAGCCCTCCATCCGGCTGAAGTCATTCAGCCTGTCCGGCAGGTACGCCAGGCTCTTTTCATCGGCAAGCAGGTGTTTGATGAACTCCGGGCCGAGTAGACCATGATGTCGGCTGACGGCACCCTTCAGGTGGTCCGAGAAAGCGCGGCCATCCGGCAGATGGTGCAGGGTATCGAACACCCCATGCTGTCGGGAGACAGGTATATCCAGCAGACGCACACCCTGGCCGGCCTTGGAACGCTTACCCCCTTCCGCCATATGCGCGACCAGCGAGCGTTCCCCACTGGATAGCAACGGGACACGCCAGCGGGCGGCCAGGCGGGCGCTTCCACTACGCGCAGCACGAGTCTTGCCAGTGCCATTACCCAGCGCATAGATGATATTGCCGACCTCATGAGGGGAGGCTTCACCGATTTCGTCGAGAATCAGGCAGGTGTCATTCAGACCAGCGGCAATGCCTTCAAGGCCATTGCCCGTGGCCCGCCAGGTCCGGATGAAGCCGGCGCCTCCCCAGACACTGCCAGCCACCTGCAGCAGGGTACTCTTGCCGGTGGAGGAATCCCCTACGAAGTGCAATCCGACACCGGCGCGGTTGGTCAGAGAGAGCAGTGGCCCCGTCAGAGCCGACGATACCGCCAGCACCAGTAGCGGATTGCCCGAGCACAAGGCCGCCACTTCGCTACGCCAGCCCGGTATGTCACCACGGGAGATGAATTCATCGTGAACCGCATGGCCACTCTGGAATATTACGTCATCGGCGCCCAGCGTCTGGCGCGGCATGACGAAAGCCCGCCCCTGCGGTGTGCTGTGCCAGCCGACACGGGCCGCGGCTATCAAACGGCGGCGAGGCTCACGACGGCTCAGCCAGATATGCAGTAGCTTGTGGGCACCGGGATCAATACGTACGCCCATCGCCAGCAATTCTCCGCGCAGTTCTTCCCCATTGCCTTTCAGCAGATGCATCGGCATCGCCCACTCACGCCACTGGCCGTAGGGATTGCGAAATCTCAGCATCAGACCGAAGTTTTCAGCGCGTTCGTCACTGGTCAGTGCCTGCACATGAATCGGACTGCACAACCACTGATCGTATTCCGTCGCCTCACTATCACCTCGAGCTCGTTTGAGACCGTGGTAGTACAAGCCGGGGCGTCCTGTACCACCATCGCAGGTGGTGATGTAATCATCGTGGGTCATGAAGGCAGGACGATGCTTGATCCGAGGGCGCAGCGGTTTCGGAGGGGGGGCGGTCAACGGGTCGATCGCCTCGCCCACCAGAGAAGTTCCCGCTGTTCCCTCTGACCTTTCATCGAGGGAACGGCTGGAGGCCACGTCATGACCGGATGTTCTCCCTGTTCCCTCCAGTTTTTCAGTATCCGGCAAGGCATCAGGGATGGTTCGAGGATCATCGCTCATGCGACCACCTCCCCAAGTGCACAGCACTGCCGGTCATTGAAGTCGGAACATGCGCATTCAGCGCAGGGGAACTCGGGCCAGACGATCCGGGCACCAATCGCCAGCGCTGCTTCCCGGCCTTTGGTCAGTCCGGCATTGCCGGACTTGTAGCGGTCGTTATCGGCGGCAACGATGATTGCCACGCTGGCGGGCAGGCGGCTACGCAGGGACCGGGCCATGGGCAGAAGATTGCCGCAATTCATGGCAGCGACCACCGGCTGACCCACTGCCTCGTGGAGCGTGGCAGCGGTCGCCCAGCCTTCGCACAGATAAACAGTGTCAGCGCCGGCAATGCGCCCGAGTAGTGACGCTGCTCCCCTGATACGTCCGCCAGCCATGAAGCGTTTACTGCCATCGGGTAAGATGCGCTGAAGATTCACCAGCTCACCACCAAGAAACAGCGGTACCAACAGCATGTCGCCGCGCTGACGCAGGCCATGGGGAGCCAGTCGCTTCTTCAGCAGGTAGGGGTGATGGGGGTCGGCAGATTCGGCAGCGGCCCACCAGCGGCGGGCCTGCTCGGCAGTTCTGGTCCATTGCTGGCGCTGTTCGGCTTCGCGCTGCTCCTTCGCCCGCTGATAGGCCAGTCGGGTCTCGAGCGTGGTGGTGGGATCAACCCTGCCGCCAGTGATGACGGTGTGCTGCTCTCCAGTATGCCAGAAGCCGAACACGGCCACGTCCAGCGATGGGCAGACGTACCAGCCGCAGCGGTTGCCGCGCTTCTTGTCCGATGCGTCGAAGCGGTGAATCACACCATCAGCATGAACCGTGAGCCCGGTGACGCCACATTCGGCCAGTGCTTCGAGCAGTGCGGGCTCGATGGTGGTATGCCTGGGAGGCGCTTTCGGCGGCGCTTCGGTACGGGGCCGACCTCTTTCGAGAGGCCAGTCCTTTTGCGTCGTGTGGGTCATGCCTCTCCCTCCCCATCCAGCAGCCCGCATTGGTGCAGGCCATTACGGGCTGGAGTTTGCCGCTCTTCGTTTTGCGCGGGATCGTTCAGCATGCGCTCGGCAGGAAGCCAGACAGTGCCAACACGGACGTGGGCGGCATAGGTGCGCAGGTCGATATGGAGCGCGGCTGTATCAGTCATCGCCAAACTCCTTATCAAGCCGGCCCAGGGCAAAGGATGAGCGGCTGCTCAGGCTGTCGGCCAGCAGGTTTAGAGCAGTCAGCAGACCGTCGCGGTGAAAACCATTCAGCTCGATTTCTTCATTCAGGTCGGCTTGTAACAGCGAGACGATGGCGCAGGTTGCATGGGCGCTGTCGTGCAGTTCATCAGCACAGCCCTTCAGGCAGGCGCGGGAAAGCTGGTAGCAGTCAGTCAGGGTCATGCCGACGCCCTCCCGGCCACGTGGGCCTCAGCCGTACTGCCGTAGGCATCGCCATCGGCCAGCCAGTCCAGCACGTCCTTAAGTCGGTAGCGTACGGCGCGGCCACGCTTTACGAAACGCGGGGCAGGGCGACCTAACAGGCTACCGGTGGTGCGGGCCTTGCGGGCGGTCGCAGGCTGGGCGGGTATCAGGTGGGGGAAAATAGCGGTTTCGGGCAGCTCAATCAGTGCCGGGTCGAAGCCGTCGCGATAGCGGGCTAGAGCGCTGGCGAGAATGTCGCCGGGGGATTGTGTCTTGGTGGGCATCGAAGCGTCTCCACGTTGCTGGTTGACGCTTCAATGGTGACCACGGTCGGGGCTGCCGTGGTTTAGTTGAACTCGCCCTCGGTCCAGTTTCAGTCCAGCGGGGCTTTTTGGACTCGGGGAAGTTGCTTGAATCGCTCGCCTAGTGTATTGCGCGACGCGGGCGCCTTCATGTCCTGGGCTTGGCAGTCGTCTAGCACCTGGTCAGCAAGCCGGAAAGGCTCCTCCAGCTCCTTGGCTCCGTACTGCACTGCCAGCAGCGTAGCGATGATGCGCTGATAGGTGCCTTCAAGCCGAGGGTTTAGCTCCTCGCTTTGCTGCTGACGTTTGGCCGGCATGACGCGCAGCGCCTCGGGTATGTCATCGTCAGCAATGCCTGATGCCTTCAGCCAGCGGTAGACCTCTTGGCGCTCAAAGGTTAAGTGTATTTCGGTGTAGGGGAGTCGACGCCACGAGTCATCAAGGCTAGGCGGCCAGTTCGTAATGAAGATTCTGCCATAATCATTGTATGGATCTTTTGTGTGTTCCTGCACTAGATCTCGCGTGTACACCTGCACGAAACAGGGGCTCAGCTCTCCGTCCCTCGCCGCATCAGTGATGACTCGGCGCCACTCCTCAAATTCCTTCTCATGGTCGTGAACATCTCCTGTTTCGGCTAAAGAAATATCGAAACCAGCCAGTAATGCCGCAACATCCTCACTGCTCATACGGCTGGCAACGTGCCAGGGTGAAAGTGCCATGCGCTACTCCTCACGCACTCCAAGTAAAGGATGGCTGGCGGACGTGGTGGAGTTACCACGCTTTCGGATGTACGGCCCTAGCCAGCCAAAGGGAGCGGCGGTTGCCGCATTGTTCAGTCGTCGTCGAGCGTGAGTTGACGAACATGAATGCCCATGGCGCCGGCCAGTCTCTTCAAGGTGGCGTAACGGGGCTTGGCGTCGGTCTGTTCCCACTGCGCTATCTGTGCCTGTGACACGTCCAGACGAGTCGCCAGCCCGGCTTGAGTCATGCCCAGGTATTCGCGCCAGCAGCGTACCAGCGGCACGTCGTCGACCAGGTGGCGGCTAACGATCTCGTGGGGCAAGGTCAGGGCGTCGGTTTCGCCGGCACGCTCGACCAGTTCGGTAAACTGCTCTAGGGGAACCACGGCGAAGCGGCGGCCAGCCTCCTCGCTGATACGGTAATCAATAGGTGCGCTCATCGCGTTTTTTCACCTCCTCGATGGAGACCACTTGAACCTCTGTTTCCACGTCAAACAACACTCGATAGCGCCCCACGCGCAGGCGGTATTGGTACTGGTGGCGGGTAAGTGGCTTGATGTCGTGGGTCTCTTTACATTCCGGCCATACTGCCAAGCCGCTCACGCTTTCGATAACCGTGGCGCGGTCTGAAGCGTGCAGCTTTTTGGCCTGCTTGGTGGCTTTAAGCGTCCAGTGGACTTGATGAGTCATAAGTTTTTATAAGTTTAAGCGTTGGTTGAGACAACGGCAAGCGCTGGCGCTTCTTCGTGGCTGGCGGCCTCCTCCTCGGCTGGCCCTTTGGGCACTGCCTTGGCGAACGCCTCGACGGCATCGCGGGCATGGTCCGGCCGCAGGTGGGCATAGAACTTGATCGTGGTCTGAATGTCAGTGTGGGCCATCAGCTTGGAAACGGTCAGCAGGTCAACGCCGGCCATCACCAGTTGGCTGGCGAAGTTGTGCCGCAGGCTGTACAGCAGCAGGTCATCGGGCAACCCGGCCAGCTTGCGGACGGCCACCCACGGCTTTTGCAGCGCGGTGGCGCTCATGCGTTTGCCGTTGCGTGGTGACGGGAAAACCAGCCCAGTGGTCGGCTCACCCTGCTGGCGGTGCCAGGCCTTGAGCACGTCCACAGCCTCGGTGGACAGTGGGAAGGTCTGGGGCTCCTCGCGGTGGTGAGCGGTCTTCTCAATCGTCTTGCGAATGGTGCGGAATTTCAGATTGACGTGATCCCAGCGCAGCCCGAACAGGTCGCCCGGCCGGAAGCCGGTGTAGTACATCGTCAGAATCCAGGGCGCGACGTGATCCACGTAGGCGACGTCATCCAGGCTGGGCAGATGCGCCTTGCCATGGGCGCGGCTGCTACGCCGCTGCTCTCGCTTGGCCTCTTGATACGCCGCTAACCCAGAAAACAACGCCTTCACCTCCTCGGGCTCAAGGTGGCGCCGTTGCGATGCCTGTTCGGCCATCCTCTCCTCGGTCATGGCTGGCCGTTGCAGCTTCACGCCTTTCAACGGGTGAGCCGGTATCACCTTGCGCTCGGCAGCGTGGGCCAGCAGGCCACACAAGGCGTCATAGGACCGCTTCAGGGTGCCAAAGGCGCGGGGCTTTTCGGAGGCCTCTTGTTGGGCCTGCCAGCGCTCAACGTCGGCGCGGGTCAGGCTGCCCATGGGCCTATCCAGCCAGTCGGCAAAGTCATTCTCGATACGACGCAGGTTGGCGGCACCATCCTTCTTACGATTCTGGAAGGCGGCATAGGGGCCGGACAGGTAGGCAGCAAGCGTCTGCTGCTGCTGGCGCTCCTCCTCGGCCTTGGCCTCTTCCAGTACCGCACGGGGGTCGCCGCCCTGGGCGACAATGGCCAACGCATCCTTGGCCTGGGTGCGCGCCTCGGCAACGGTACGGGTGCCGTAGCGGCCAATGGTCAGGATGCGCTGCCGGCCTGTCCTGGTGCGGTAGTAAAGCCGAAAGGTCAAGCCGCGCTTGCTGGGGCGCACATGGAAGCCAGGTAGCTCGGTATCGAATACGCTATCGGCCGGGGGTGCCTTGGAAAGCCGCTCCAGCGCCTTGGTTGTCAGCTTCAGCTTGTTTTCGCCCGCCATGCCCGGCACCTTTTTCCAGGTAGCAAATAGGTAGCAGAAGCAGGGTATAACGGGCCTACATGAGCAACAAGAGGAAAACAGGCGATCATCCGTAGTAGATTGTTTTTTATGGGATGGTTGGTGAATCTTGTTTCTGGCTGTTGATGCTAAAATACGTTGTTAACGCATTCGTAATGCGTAGGTCGGAGGTTCGAATCCTCTCACCGGCACCATTTTTACCTTCTATATCAAGCAGTTATGGCTTGCTCAAAGGTCGTAATTTGCCCTCTGACATGATTTTCGCGCCAAGTGTCAACGCCTTTACCGGGTTAAGTCTTTGTGCTCCGAGTACAGAAATTCTGCATCGGCAATGGCACTACTTGTCGGAAAGAGGCGATTGTGTTCATGTTTGATTGACCATCTCTTGTCATTTGTTTCGGGCTGAAGCCAAAAGCCCCGGCTACTGAAGCCGGGGAAGATGTTATTAAAATCCATATTACTCATGTGTACTTAGACGCATGCAGAAGCTTATAGGTGTCTGAGCTTCTCCCGTAGCTCTATTCACAAAATAAACAGTCAAGTAATTACGCCAGCGTGATTCTCCATTGTTACCAGTATCTCCGGATTCGGAACTCAGTAACCAACCATCACAAATGATCCCCCGATCCTCTACTGTAATAGTGATAATGGGATTCTGAATATCAAAAGGAGCTTCAAAAATCACCTGCCCTTCGGTTGAACGATCAATGCTATTAAAGGCTTCCTGACCGCGTTGCAAACCATCATCTCGGCAGCAAACATCCATGGGGATGGAGGTTATTGCTTGTCTGCCATTGGGTAGTGGCGACATACCAACCAACCCGGGAGCCATCTGGGAACTCTCATCCCAGTGGAGACGCAACTCCTCGTAGAGCCCTTCTCCATAGCTTTTGGTACCTTGATCATCAGTAGTGACCTGAGCATCCTTGAGAAAGCGGAAAGGATGATTGAATACGGTGGCATCCCCTGTTTCAACGTCACTCCTGCCAGTCAATTCAATGGCGCCAGCTCCTCGCAGCTGTAATGCCGGAGCACCATGCTCATTATGGCCACTTTCCAGCCTCAGGGGTTCATAGCCTGACCAGGCATCCAGCCGCTGAGTGATACCATTGTTGTCAAGCAGAGTGCTATTACCTGTGCCACTATTAATCTGAATTCCCCCGTAATCAAAAGATACGCCACCAAAGAGACCACTCGTTTGGCTATACCCTTCTTCTGTAAGAGGAGGTTCAAAAGGATTGGTGTAGATATTGCCAGCATGAAAGCTATTACTACCTGCCCAATTGCTTTTCGTCTGTTGACTATCACGGACGACTAAAAGCCTTGTTGGATTTCCATCGGCATCATAACCGCCACAGTCTTCAAACCAGTTACCATAAAAGGCAATACTATACATGGTTGCCGAACTTACTAATGGGCCAGGGCCGCAATGCTCCCATATGTTGTCGGCAATAGTTGCTCCGACCAGCTCGCCTGTATAATGTAAGCAAGTGTCGCAAAATTGCATGCTGTTTTTCTGAAAGCTTACGGTAGTCGCCAGACTTGCTACACTATAAGCTACAAAATTACAATAAGTGAATGTGCATTCTGAGACCCTGGAAGCAGCGGTAAGCTGCCCAAGTGCGGCATAAAAATTATGGAAAGAGCACCGTTGAATGCGATGTACGTAACCATTGGTCCTGAGGCAGGTTGAACCTGTTGATTCGCGTGAATCCCCAAAGAAGGAAAGATCGGTGGCTTCCATTACATGAAAGAACATCCAGCCTGCTTCGCTAAAACCAATGGTTTGGCCGTCTGCGTTGGGTGGGTCAACAGATACATCGCTATCCGGATCATCATGAGATGGGTCGTGTTTCAGATTAGGGCCCGCAAAAATACCAACATTGTCTTCATTAACTGCGAACCAGTCAAATGCACTGCCTTTTAAAATAATCTGGACAGGATTTTCATTTCCATTTTCATCTACTTCAGTATGTTTTACCATCGTATCAATCATGAAACGATGGTTGGGGAAATAGAGAGTTCTAAGCCCCGAGGCTAGCATGGTACGGCATATAGGACCTGTGTCGGTCTGGCCAAATGGATCAGCTCCCCAATCCAGCACGTTGGTGCCGTCGGAATCTCCCCACTCACGCTTGAACCTTGCTCCGTTTGAAGTTACCAGGATACTTCCGCCATTATCCTCACTCTCAGTGTCTGAAGCATCATAATAATAAATTCCGCCGCCAAACCCTTGGTAAGTATGATAGTTGGTTTTTACTCTCTCGCCGTTTTCAGAAGGAGTGTAATCTCTCAGATCGTCAACGTTGACGAGTAGTGTAGGCATGGCCGCATAGATTGAATCACTCATGACAGACTCCTTGGGTAATTAAATGCAATAAAAAAGCAATTGCATGACTTAGCTTACCAAGCTCCTGGAGTTGGGTGTATTTGTCCTGAGTGTCTTGTAATAGCTTACACTGGCCAAGTTGTTAAGGTGTAAGATCTGACATTTATTCTTTAAATGCCAAGGGCGTGCTTGCAGATAGAATATCTTGGCAACGGGATCTGCCAGTATTCATGAGGCAGCCAGACTTATTTGGATAAGCTGCTCTCTGGTAATTTCACTTTCGATTGAGCTGGTTAAAATAAATCATTGGTATTAGGGAATAATGGCCTTTAGCCAGGTTTGGATTTTTTCTGCTGCTTTGGATAGCAAGGCCTGACGAAGAAATATCCGGTCCTGTTGCTTACCAGTCGCCATACCCCTTCAGGCCGGTATGGCATCGGTCACGAAATCCATGAAGATTCTGACCCGGGCAATGCGCCTGAGGTCGGCGTGTGTCAGGAGCCATGGATCGGTACCCAGCTCCGGGAGGGGAGTACCGACGCTGCAGCGTGCTGGACCGGAATCACCGAGATAGCAAGGCAGAACACCCTGTCCGATGCCCGAACATATGGCGGCCTTCATGCCCAGCATAGTGTCGACCCGGTAGTGACAACGCGCCTCCGGATGTTGCGTTGCTATCCAGGCTTTCAGCGCCGGATAACCGAGTTGCTAGTCCGGCCCTGCCCATGGTGGAAGTGTTGAGGATGCGTTAGTTTCCGAGACAGTGTCGCACTGTTGGTAGACCGCCTGCTCGATTCGAATGACCCTCCGACCTACCAGACTCTTGGGTGGCTGTGCTCAGGGCCGGATGGCGATGTCCGCTTCGTGGCGAGAAGACTGAAGAAACGAGTGGAAATCACTAGATCTACTGACGGGCTCTTTCACACTGATGTGGTTGTTGGCGGGTGGACGGCGTTAATGGTGGTTTACGCAGGTCGCTATGAACCGGAAGCGGCGTAATGAGTCTGCCGAGTGTCGTCCTCGGCGAAGTCCGAGCAGGTCGCTTGTCAGGGAGGAAAGAGAGGGTATTGCTGTTCATGATCCTATCAGCCGGCCATCCCATCAGCGAGTAGCCGGCTGCCCGGTTCCGGGAAGACCCCATTAGCGGCTTGTCCGGGCCTCGGCTGGGTCTGCCGATGGAAGCTGCAGCCATCCGGCTCGTGTCGCAATTGCGGCAATGACGGCCACAATTCCCAGTGTAATCGCCACATAGAGCCAGGAGTAGCCCGCGATCAGCAGGATGGGGGAGAAGGTCACCAACATGATTTCGACCGGGGCCCCAAAGATGTAGGCCAGTGCAAAATCGTCGAGGGTCCGGCTCTTCAGTCGGGGGTCGACAATCCTGAGCAGAGCGATGCCCATCGCCACGGTGCCCGTGAACCAACCCCAGCCGAACAGACCCTTTTCGAACCAGTACTCCCTGAACAGGCAGGGAGCGACGTAACGGAAGAAGCAGTAGCTGAAGATGACACCGAATATCATCAGTACCAACAATGGCATGAAGTAGGCGGCTACTACCGAGAGGTTGATGGAGGCAATGCCGAAAGCTACCAGCACGTCAGTGGCACCACCGCCGATGCGGTTGATGACGGGCGCGCTGACATAGTGGTGGGCACCGCCCACCCGCATCAGTGCATTGAGACCCAGCCCTACCAGAAAGGCCAGAGCAAAGGCCGGCGCCGAGAAGTCGAACAGTGTCGCGATCCACCCCTTGAGCCAGAAGCTGGCACCGGCGACTGCGATGACCAGCAGCAGGTGAAACAGCAGCGGCTCGATTGTCATCGACGAGATCGTTTCCACGCTCTCGCTCTCCCGCTTGTCGGCAGGTATCAGGCCGGTACGCATTTCAGCGGGCAGCGATCCGAACTCGCTGATGAAACTGGTTCTCCCACGCCGTGAATTGTGCCGAATGATGGCGATGCCGCCGATGATCGAGCAGAGTACCCCGACCGTCGCCGAGGTCATCGCCAGCGAAGTGGCTTCCGGCCAGCCGTGCGCTGCGAACACCTCACCGATCGCGGCGGCTGTACCATGCCCGCCGACAAAGCCCGTGGCCAACAACAAGCCAAAGCCTTCCGGCATCGACGACCAGAAGGGGGCGAAGAAGACCAGCGCGAACAATACGCCAGCCCCATACATGCCGATCAGGGCCATGTTGCCGAAGGACCACATGCTGCCGACCCGGCCAGCAATACGCCTAAGCGGCACGCGTTGCGCGGCAAGGCCCAGCGAGCCGAAAATAAAAGCAATCAAAATGCCCGGGTAGCTGGCCATGTGGGCTGAAAAGCCCAGCCAGTTTATGCCATTCGGGCCCAGTAGCAGGCCCAGCAAACCGGCCGTAATACTGGCCGGCAGGAAAAGCTTCTGTAGCCAGAGGAGACGAGCACGCAATGCCACGCCGGCCAGCAGCAGTATCGCCATGAGAGCGGCGTCGCTCATCAGGGTATCCAGGGAAAATGTCATCTCATGCTCCTGTCTTGCCTTGTTGTTGTGGGAAGAGTCGGTATCAGCAGCGGGTAGAATTCCTGGGTGGATTGATAGGGTGGCCGAGAGCGATCAGTTCGCTCACACCTTTGAACCTGTCTTGCCGAAGCGACTGAAGCGGTAGGGTTCGGGATCCACAAGAGGAGTACTGCCCGTGACCAGATCCGCCATCAGCTGACCCGCGCCGGGGGCAGTGCCGAAGCCGTGACCGGAGAAACCGGTCGCCAGATAAAATCCCGGGAGGGTATTGATCGAATCGATGACGGGTACCGAGTCCGGGGTGACATCGATCAGTCCGCCCCAGCGCTGGGCGATCTCGATATTCCGGAAAAAGGGCACCGCGTCACTGATCTGGCGCATGGCCTCCTTCAGTACTCGGGAGGATGGCATGGGATCGAGCACGCGCTCCCGCTCGAAGGGCGAGATGTCGTCATTTGACCAGCGGCGGTGATGCCATGCCTCCTGCCACAGCCGTGCATCAAGGCGCAGGCGGAACTCCTCACGGCTGGTACGCATCATGGGCAGGAAGTCGCGCAGATAGCGGAAGCTGTCGGGCACGATCGGTGCCAGCGTGCCGCCCCGGTGCGCAATGGTATAGCCGCCATCCGCGCGCTTGCGAAACGAGAAGCCGCTGGTGCCCAGAGCCGCTTCGGGGCCGCCTGTCATGGGGGGCGTGCGCATCACCGAGCCCAGTACCTTAAGCTGCGGCAGGCGAATACCAAGATGCCGGCAGAACAGCGACGACCAGGCACCACCTGCCAGCACCACCGCTTGCGTACGCACCCGGCCGCGCTCGGTCACTACGGCATGCACCCGCCCGGACTGAGTTTCGATGCCGCGCACGGCGCACTGTTGCAAGAGGGTCGCCCCAAGGCGCATGGCGCTGCGGGCCATGGCGGGAGCAACAACATCCGGCTCGGCCCGGCCATCATCGGGAGTGTAGAGCGCACCCACGAAGGCCCCGGGTTCGATTCCGGGCATGTAGCGGGCAAGCTCTGCGGCATCCAGCAATCGTGAACTGACGCCGTAATGGCTGGCCCGTGCCAGCCAGTCTCGTTGTTGGGTCAGCTCAGTCTCGTCGCGACAGGCATATAGGATACCGGTGCGTTTGAAGCCGATTTCTTCCGATAGCTCTGCTGCCAGCTCGGGCCAGCGGGCCAGGCTGGCCATCGCTAAGGGGATCTCGCGCTCGTCGCGCCCCATGGTGCGACACCATCCCCAGTTGCGGGAGGACTGCTCGCCGGCGATCACGCCTTTCTCCAGTAGGGTAGTCCGGACCCCGGCACGCGAGAGTGCCCAGGCCGTGGAGACCCCGATGATGCCGCCACCGATGACAGTGACATCGGTTTCTTCAGGCAGCTTTGGGGAAGAGTCGACCGTCTGGATATGCGGATACATGGCGAGCCTGTTGTTATTGACTGATGATCCCGACATCTATCACTGCGCGGGAAACGCGAACAATCGAAACCACCGGCGGTGCTTCCCGAGGGTAAGTTTTACTCATATAGTGAGACGACGCTCAGATGTCTACGGCCGGGAGCCCCTCATGCCGCAACCTGCTCATCTGCCCCTTGAAACGGACCGCCCGGATGTCGCCGGTACCCAGACTCTGGAGAGGGCTATGCAGCTGCTGCGTGCGGTGGCCGCTCAGGGGGATCGTGGCGCCACGGTCGAGATGCTGCGCCAACACTCCAGCCTGTCACGCGCAACGCTCTATCGGCTGCTGCTGAGCCTGCGCCGTCAGGGGCTGCTGCGGCAGCCCTATCCCCGAGGCGCCTACTTTCTGGGGTACGAATTGCTCTCGCTCGGCGCCCAGGCGGGTAATGCCAGCGGCCTTCGGGAGCTGGCACGTCCGGCACTTTTGCAACTGGCCGCCCGCTTCGGGGACAGCTTCTTTCTGCTGGTCCCGGATGGCTACTTTGCACTCTGTCTGGAAATGCAGGATGGGAATCGGCCAATACGCTGTTTTTCCCAGGCAGTCGGCGGCCGCATACTGATGGGAGTCGGGCAGGCCAGCATTGCACTGCTGGCCGGTATGCCTACTCAGCAGCGCCAGATGATTCTTGCGCACAACACGCCACGGTTGACGCGCGAGTATCAGCTCGACATGCGTCGCGTACGCCGGCAGGTCTCCCGGGCAAAGCAGCGGGGCCACGCCTACAGCGCCGGTGGGATCGGTCTGGACGGTTATACCGGGGTAGCGGTACCCGTACGAACTGCGCAAGGGAGTGTGGCAGGTGCCCTCAGCTGTGCTATTGAAATCTCCAACATGACTCGCTCCCACCGGCATGCGCTGGTGACAGCTCTGAAGCATCATGCCGCAGAAGTCGGCGAGCGAACGGGTCAGTTGTTGCGATTGGCATAATCCACCGGCTGCAGAAAGATTCCATCAACCGGCTCGATAATGATCTTCACGTCGTTCGATTCGTGCTTCTGCCGTCCCGGGCCGACACTGCATTCATCAGGAAGATGCAGTGCCCTTCGGCACGCCTTTGAGGATGAACAGGAGTACGATCATGAAAACCCGCAACCGTCTGAATACCCTGGCCGCCATTACTTTTGCTGCCCTGTTGCCAACTGCAGCACTGGCCAACCCCGTTGATATCAGCTCGGGCGAAAGCGCTGCTGTCGCCGAGCATGCTGCAGGACTCTCCCAGCCTCTCAATCGCCATGATGTGGCACTCGGTGGCCCGACCGTTCAGGTACCGCAGCTGGCCGCCGATCAGCAGGGTGAGAGTGCTGCCCTGAGCGCGCTCCAGCAGCGCAATGACCAGCCGCTCAACCTCGGTCATGGCCGCATACTGACCACTCGTTTCAGTCCTGCTGTCAATCCCGATCTGGTGGGTGGCGTGAGTGCGGCCATGGCCCAGACCGCTCCCTATCAGGCTGCTGCCCCTGTGCAGAATGTAGCCATCGACTGAGTGAGCATGAAACAGGCACCCCGAGCGCTTCGAGTCCCCCTCGAAGGCCGGGGTGAGGCTTTTGGCCCATACGCACTGATGCGTGGTGTTTTTCAGACCCGTTTGATCCAGGGGGAGACAGCCTGAACCGGCCTGCGGATAACAAATGTTAACTCGAAGATGCTGTCAGGTTCCCCAGACCCGCTACACTTTCATCGATTCCATATCATGTGAGGTCTGCAAAAACAGGAGGAGATATGTACAGCAATATGCCACGCGATCTGGACCAGTGCCCGAGTTGCGGTGGTACCGAGGTCAGGATCAGGAGAAGCATGGCGCCGGATTCGATAGTGAACTGTGCTCACTGCGAGTCAGCTTTATGCAAGCTCTATGAACTCCAGACATCGATTGCTGAGACAGCTCACCTGAAGATGGCCGAGGCGATGAGCATGCCGAAGTCATGAGCCGGCTCCATGCTGATGGATGAGGGGCCGCCCGATTCGGGCGGCCCTTTTTTTATTCAACGCCAACCTGAATCAGTCTCTTTCGATATACCTTTCCCATGCAGATCTCTTCCTGCGATAGGAAGACGGTAGTGCTGGTGCGTGGTGCCTGCGCTTGCCAGTATCCGCTGGTCATCCTGTTTTCAGGTCTCCGGAGGCTCTGATTTTCAGGAATACTTTTCTGATTTAGACAAAAGTCAGGCTATACGTCGCTTCCTTGAATACTAGTATATCAGTTCCGGGTGCCTGCCCATTGCCAGGTTGATCAAAGTGGGTGCCTGACTCAATCACAAGGGAGTGCAAACAATGAAATCATTTCTCTCCAAAGGGGCAGGTCGCCTGCTGGCAGGCTCCATCTGTATGGGGGCCGTGCTGATAACCGGTCAGGCTTATGCTCAGAGTTCTGCCACCATCAAGGTCGCCAGCTACTTTGCTGAAGAGCATCCTCAGAACGTGGCTATCCGGGAAAAGTTCAAGCCTTATGTCGAGAGTCATTCCGACATGAAGGTGAAGATCTATCCCAACAGCTCGCTTGGAGATGAGCGGCAATATACCAATGGTGTGCGCACCGGCAGTATCGAAATGGCGATCTCCGGGATGGGGTTGCAGACAGCCGATCCCCGGATCGGTTTTCCGGAATGGCCCTTTCTTTTCGAAAACTATGATCAGGCCCAGTCCATGCTCAATGGACCGGTGGGAGAGAAGATCGATCCGGCCTTTCGCAAGCTGGGGGTTGAGCCACTGGCATGGACAGCCAATGGATTCCGGGTGTTCTCCAGTAATCGCAGGATCGCCAGCATGGAGGACTTTCAGGGATTCAAGCTCAGGATGCCCAACCTGAAACTGTATGTGCGTGTCGGGCAGGCCCTGGGGGCCAATGTGCAGACCATGGGGATGTCTGAAGTGTATCCGGCACTGGAGCAGGGCGTGGTCGATGGTCAGGACAATCCGCTGGCCACCCTTTACCGCTCCGGCTGGTATGAAGTGCAGAGCAATGTGCTGGAAAGCCGGCACATGTTCAGCCCCAATGTCTATCTGATGAACAAGCGATTTTACGACAATCTGAGTGAACAGGATCAAAAGGTCATTCAGGAAGCATCGCATCAGGCCATGGAAATGGAGTGGCAGTTGATGCGTGATTCTGCAGAAGATATCAAGCAGAAACTCAAGGCAGCGGGACTGGAAGTGACCGAGCCCGGCCAGCAGTTTCATGATCAGATGGTGAGTGCCATGCAGCCCATCTATGACGATTTCGAACAACAGTACGATTGGGCCAATGAGTGGCTTGAAATGGTACGGAATCAAACGGAAAGCTGAAGGGTAAGGATCGCCATGCGGCCCTGATTCCGCATGGCTTCATGCTCGGATTGTCATGGAGTTGACCATGTCTCTTGCCGGTCTTTTCAGTCTGCTGGACAAGCTGATCAAGCTCGCCATTGCCATTGCACTGGTGCTGATGGTCGGTTTTGTGTTTACCAATGTCGTACTGCGCTACGCCTTTGACAGTGGGCTGACCTGGTCCAGTGAAGTTGCTCGGTATCTGTTTGTCTGGGTGGTCTTTCTGGGCTCGATCCTGGCAGTGGCCGATCATAGTCATCTGGGTGTGGATATTCTGGTCAGCCGGGTGCCGCTCTGGCTGCAGAAAGTACTGTTTGTCCTGTCGGTTATTCTGATTACCGGTGTCATGACCCTGGTGGTGCGAGGGCTTCTGATGCTCATCGAGCTGAATGTCGGCATTACCGGTCCGGCCACCGAACTGCCCATCAACAACTATTACTACGCCGGTATGGTATCGGCCGTGCTCATGTCACTGGTGCTGATCTTCCAGGCCGTCAGCTTCGCGCTGACCGGGCGTCACGGGCCTCAGTGGAGCCAGCCTCGGGATGGGAGCGCTGAACCATGATGGTTGTTATCTTCCTGGCCGTGCTGTTCTCACTGATGCTGATCGGCATGCCGATCGCTTTTGCGATGCTCTGCTCGGCCGTGGTGATGATGTGGTCGCAGGACATGTTCAATGTTACGACCCTGGCCGAACACTTCATTACCGGCGCCAACAGCTTTGCCCTGATGGCCATTCCCTTTTTTATCCTCACCGGTGAAATCATGAACGCCGGGGGCATTTCGAAACGCATTGTCGAGTTTGCCTCCTCGCTGGTCGGGCATGTGAAGGGTGGCCTGGGGTATGTCGCCATTATTGCCGGCGTCATTTTCGCCGGGCTCTCCGGCTCGGCCGTGGCCGATACGGCCGCACTGGGATCGATTCTGATTCCCATGATGGTGGCCCAGGGGTATGAAAAGCGGCGTTCGACAGGGCTGGTCGCTTCGGTAGGGATTGTCGGCACCGTTTTCCCGCCCAGCATCCCGCTGATTCTCTATGGGGTGGTAGGTGGCGTGTCGATTACGGGATTGTTCATGGGCGGCATTGTCCCCGGTATCCTGATGGCCATCGGCATGACCATTACCTGGTGGTTCGTGGCACGCCGGGCGGATACCCAACAGCTGGAAAAGGCCGACTGGTCACAGCGCCGTCGCGCTTTTCGACGCGCCTTCTGGGCACTGATGCTGCCACTGATCATTATCATCGGCCTGCGTGGCGGGGTGTTTACGCCTACTGAAGCCGGCGTAGTGGCGGCGGTTTATGCCTTCGTGATCAGCCTGTGTCACCGTGAGCTGAAAATGACCCAGCTGTTCGAGGTGCTGGCCGGTACGGCAAAGACCACGGCCATCGTCATGCTGATTGCCTCGGCGGCGATCGTGACAGCTTATGCCATTACCGTGGCTCAGGTGCCGGCACAGATTGCAGCGGGCCTGACCAGCATTACCGACAGCCCCACGCTGATGATGCTGATCATCATGGTAATTCTGCTGCTGTTCGGCTGTGTCATGGACATGACCCCGGCCGTGCTGATCTTTGCGCCGGTGCTGATCCCTGTGGTTCAGCAGCTGGGGATCGACCCCATCTATTTCGGGGTGGTCATGATCATCAATCTGTCGATCGGTCTGATTACACCTCCCGTGGGCACCGTACTGTATGTCGGTTGCAGCATCAGCCGGATCAGCATTATCGATATTACGCGCGGTATCTGGCCGATGCTGGTGATGTATGTCGCCATTCTGTTCGCCCTGATCCTGTTTCCCTCGATTGTCACGGTGCCGCTGAGTATTCTGCACGGTGGCTGAGTTCTGGAGTTGGCATGAAAAGATCCCTGTCCCGCTGGCGGCGTTTTGATCAGGCGCGAAGCATTGCAGAGCTGGCTGAAATCGCGCGTCGGCGCCTGCCCAACTTTGTCTACGAATATATTCACGGGGGCTCGGATGACGAGGTCACTCTTGCCAATAATCGCGCCGTGTTTGATCGCTATCGGTTCACGCCCAGAACGCTGACCGATGTCAGCCATCGCGATCTCGGATGTACGCTGTTCGGGCGCCGGGTCGCCATGCCGATCGTGATCGGGCCGACCGGGTTCAATGGCATGGTGACCAAAAACGGCGATACGAAGCTGGCTCGTGCAGCAGCCGGACGAGGCATCCCCTTTACCCTCAGCAACGTGTCCACGGTGCCACTGGAGGAGATCGCCACTACACCCGGCGGTTGGCAGTGGATGCAGATCTATTTCTATCGTGACCGGGATTATGTGGAGCAACTGGTCAGCCGCTGTCGCGAATCGGGCTACGACACCATTGTTGTCACCACCGATAGTGCCATCTACGGCAACCGGGAATGGGATGCCCGCAATTATGCGCGCCCCTTCGTGCTCAACTGGCGCAACAAGCTGCATACACTGAGCCGGCCGCGCTGGATCCGGGATGTGCTCTATCCGGAGGGGATCCCGACCTTTAAAAACCTCGGCGATCTGCTGCCGCCCGAGGATGCTTCCGTGAAGGGGGCGGCGGCCGAAATCGGCAAGCATCTCATGCCGTCTTTGAGCTGGGAGGACATCCGCTGGCTGCGCGACCGGTGGTCCGGCAACCTGGTCATCAAGGGGATACTATCGGTTGAAGAGGCGCGTACGGCGGTCGAGTACGGCATCGATGGGATAGTGCTGTCCAACCATGGTGGCCGGCAGCTCGACAGTTCGGTCTCTCCGGTGGAAATCCTGCGTGAGGTGCGCGAGGCCGTAGGGGATCGGCTGACCCTGCTGCTCGATGGCGGGTTCAGGCGCGGCAGCGATATTCTCAAGGCGCGTTTGCTGGGGGCCGATGCCGTGCTGTTGGGGCGCACCACGCTTTACGGGCTGGGCGCCGGCGGTGAGGCCGGGGTTGATCATGCGCTTGGGCTGTTGCAGGGCGAGCTGGATCGCACGCTCGGGCTGCTGGGATGCAGTACTCTGGATGAGCTGGATGACGCTCTGATGAGATACACCGGGGGGTGATCAGCCCCGTGATGGCCATGTTCCAAATGGATAGCGGGCCGTTTTGTTATACCTTCGGGGGGCAGGGTAAAGTGGCTCGAAACCAGGCGTTGCGGGGATGACCGGCATGATGAACCGATCTCGGGAGAGATCTTCAAGCGATCACGCTTATATCGAAATTCGTGACAAGATCATTACGACGGTCCTGAAACCCGGCGAAAGGATCTCCGAAAAGGCGCTGTCCGAAGAGTTCGGTATCAGTCGCACGCCGATTCGCGAAGCCCTGATGAGATTGCGCTACGACGGTTTCGTGGACATCTTCGCCCAGCGCGGAACCTACGTAACGCCTATTCATCTGGAGGTAGTGCGGGCCGCCCATTACACCCGTTCGGTGCTCGAGTGTGCCCTGGTCAGAGACGCCGCTGCACACTGTAGCGAAAACGATGCTCGGGAACTTCAGGAGAATCTGGAACAGCAACGGCTGGTCTATCGGCAGAAAAGCCAGTTATACCGGATCGAAGAACTGGATGAAGCCTTGCATCAGAAGATAGCCGATATTGCCGGTCGGCCTTCTGTATGGCAGGTCATCTATCACGTTCAGCTGCACATCAATCGGGTCAGAACGCTTTTTCTCAACACGGCCAGAGTGCCGGCCATCATTGAGGAACATGAGCGAATCATTGGTGCTGTCTCCCGGCATGATGTTGCTGCCGCAGAAGCCGCCATGCAGGCGCATCTGGAATATATGGAAAACAATATTGAAAGATTGGCGAATGAATATTCGGAATATCTTTCATGACCCTGGCTGTTGAATTGTCGAAAAAACACCGGTTATGCCTGCCTGTTTTAGTGTGTTTCGGGGTTCGGTGACCTTGTCTGAATTGTTCAGTGCTGACTCCTGATGCGCCGAGCAGTGGCTGAAAAACCTGCCTGTCCTGACCTCTGCACTGCCACACCAATCCTGCCATTGCTTCGTTTCTTCTGCGTTTTCTGTAGATCGTCATTTGGTCTTTTTACCTATTGTCCCGGCTTTATTAAAACCATCCGAAATGGCTTTGATACTGGTTGACGACGAAGATAAAGCCATTTTACCAGGTCGTTGCTGGTTCGAATTGCTTTCTGAATGAAAAATGTCTGACAGTCTTTTTTGCGAATCGATATTTTTTCAAATGTCGAGCAAGAGAATATTTATTCATGCAGATAATAATGAATAAATATTCTTTGTTTTTATGGTCTGATTTTTGCTGCAAGCGACTGATTTTATTGATTTTAATTTAATTAAAAGACCAATGTCTAATGCCATTTATTATCTTTTTAATTGACCGGAATAAACGTTGAGAGCAATCATTTTTCCACGCCAATGAAATATTCACTGTGTGAATAAATATTCAGGAGTGGGAGATGGTTGATCGGAAATCCTTACCTCCAGTGGAGGTTGCCCGCCATTGTCACAGCATGCGCAAGCTGATCATTCAAACGATCGGGACTGCTGGAATGGGCCATATCGGCGGTGACCTGTCGGTGACCGATATTCTGGGCAGCCTCTATTTTCATGTGCTGCAGTACGATCCCGAACAGCCGCATCATCCGGAACGTGATCGTTTCATCATGAGCAAGGGTCACTGTGCCGTAGCGCTTTACACCGTGATGGCCAGTGCCGGTTATTTTCCCGTTGATGAACTGTCGACCTTTATCCAGCCCCGCTCGCGTCTTAATGGTCATCCCTGCAACGTCAAACTGCCCGGCGTTGAAACCAGTACCGGCCCATTGGGTCATGGATTACCGGTGGGCGTTGGCGCCGCTATCGGCGCGAAACTTCAGCAAAAGAGCTGGCAGGTATTTGTCGTAGTGGGTGATGGCGAATTGCAGGAAGGCAGTAATTGGGAAGCGGCCATGACGGCTGCCTACAAGCAACTCGACAACCTGACCCTGATCATCGATCGCAATCGCATGCAGCAGGGGGATCACACGCAGGATGTCACCTCCATGGAACCGCTGGCCGACCGCTTTACGGCCTTTGGCTGGGAAACGCATGAGGTTGATGGCCATGATCATGCCGCACTGATCAACGCCCTGACCGCCCCACGTACCCCCGGAATGCCGCGTTGCCTGGTCGCTCACACCATCAAGGGCAATGGTATTTCCTTCATCCGTGACCGCGTTGAGTGGCATCACAAGGTGCCAACGCCGGAACAGATCGAACAGGCCCTTGCCGAGCTGGAGAGCACTCCATGAGTACCGCTACCGAGAACCAGGTCATGCTTCACGATTGCCGTGATGCCTTCGCTGCCACGCTTGAACAACTGGCCCGAGCCGATGAACGCATCGTCACCGTTGCCAATGATTCGGTGGGCTCCAGCAAGCTGGGTTCCTTTCGCAAGCAGTGGCCCGAGCGGCTGGTCAATGTAGGTATTGCCGAACAGTCCCTGGTCGGTGTCGGCGCAGGTCTGGCCAACTCGGGTCTGATTCCGTTCGTCTGTGCGGCGTCCTGCTTTCTTACCGGCCGCGCCCTGGAGCAGATCAAGGCCGATATCGCCTACTCACAGGCCAACGTCAAACTCTGCGGCATCAGCAGCGGCGTGGCCTACGGGCAGCTGGGGCCCACTCACCACTCCATCGAAGACCTGGCATGGACCCGCGTTCTCGATGGGCTGGAAATATTTGTCCCGGTCGATGATGTCGAGACCGCTCAGGTCATTCGCTACGTCGCTGACAGCGATCGCCCCGCCTTTGTTCGTCTGAGTCGAATGGGCGTACCCACGCTGATGAGCGAGGACTACCAGTTCAGGCCGGGCCAGGCACCGGTGTTGCGTCAGGGGAACGACATCACCCTGATCGGATGTGGTGTCACTGTCTGTCGGGCATTGGAGGCCGCCGAGCAGCTGGCGCAGTCAGGCATTGAGGCGCGCGTGATCAGTTGCACGAGCATTGCGCCACTGGATCGCAACACCCTGCTAAGCGCGGCGCGCGAGACCGGCCATCTGCTGACCCTCGAGGAGCACAGTGTCCGTGGCGGTATGGGCAGTGCGGTGGCCGAGCTGGTAGCGCAGGAAGCGCCCTGTCGCATGAAACTGCTGGGCTTCGAGTCATTTGCTCCGACCGGTGCTGCCGGCTGGTTGCTGGATGATGCCGGCATGTCGGTTGAGGGCATCGTAACGTCAGCCCATGCGCTGCTGAAGTAAGGAGCTTCGGTATGGCTACGTCTGCAATTCTGGCCATTGATCAGGGCACCACCAATTCCAAGGCGCTACTGCTGGATATGGCAGGCAGACCCATTGCCCGCGGACAGTGCGCCATCGAGTGCCACTATCCGCGCAGTGGCTGGGTCGAACAGAGCGGTGAGGCGCTTTTTCAGAGTGTACTGAGCGCGATCGATCACTGCCTGGACGGGCATGACGATGTCGACATCCTGGCATTGGGCATTTCGTCGCAGCGCGAGTCGGCAATGGCATGGAGTGCGAGAGATGGACGTCCGCTCGGGCCCTGCATCAGCTGGCAATGTCGCCGGAGCCAGCCACAGTGTGACGCGCTCGAAAAGGCCGGCGTCTCTTCACGTGTTCGCGAGCTGAGTGGTCTACCGCTCGACCCGCTCTTTTCGGCCGCCAAGTTCCGCTGGCTGCTCGAGCACGTCAGTGATGAGTGTGCTGTCGCGGATATCCGCCTGGGGACGGTGGACAGCTGGCTGCTGTGGAAACTGACCGGCCATCGCCTTCATCTGACCGATCTGTCGAATGCCTCAAGAACCCAGCTTTGCGACATTCATCGCGGTAGCTGGTCTGCAGAGCTGACCGAGCTGTTTGGGGTTCCTATCCGGCACCTGCCGGAAATCCGTCACTCGGCGGATGACTTCGGGACAACCGCCAGCGGTCTCGGCAAGTTGCCGGCGGGTATCCCGATCCTCTCGATGGTGGGGGATTCGCATGCCGCCCTGTTGGCACAGGGGGGCCATGACAGCCGGATCGTCAAGGCGACTTACGGGACAGGCTCATCGGTGATGACCACGACCGGAGATCAGCCGGTCGAGGGGCGCGGTCTTGCGACCACTGTCGCCTGGGAAACGGACCAGGGGCGCGTCTATGCACTTGAAGGCAACGTGACCGTCAGCGCTGCAGTACTGCCGTGGGTGGCGCGATTGCTGGGACTGGAAGGGTCGGTAGAGCGGCTGGGGGAACTGGCCCGAGCGGCTGACCCACAAGGCAGTGAAATACTGGTGCCGGCCATGGTAGGGCTGGGGGCGCCGCGCTGGGTGGGTGGACTGAGTGCTCTGATGGATGGTCTGACCTTCAGTACCGGCCCCGCCGAGATTGCCCTGGCGGCCTTCGACTCGATCGTGTTCCAGATCCGTGATGTCGTCGATGCCATGCAGGCCGCAGGCCGTGCTCGGGATCTGCCTCCGCTGTCGGCCCTGAAGGCCGATGGGGGGGCCAGTTGTAATGACTGGCTGATGCAACGTCAGGCAGAGGCACTGGATCTTCATGTTCAGCGGGCCCGCTTTGCCGAGCTCTCGGCACTCGGCGCGGCATTGCTGGCCGGCCATCAGCACGGCTGCTGGCGCGCCCCTGATGCCTTTGCCGCAGTACTGCCCGAGCATGATGACTTCTCGCCCCGGGATGCCGCTGCCTTCAAGCCTCGCCACGATCAGTGGCTGCGGGCTGTGGCGCGTACCCTGCACGGCACGCCTGCTGCAGTCGAGGAGGTGTCATGAGACCGGAGTACGAATTGCGGCTGGCGACGCGTGCCGCTCACCTGTACTGGGTCGAGAACATGCGTCAGGCCGATATTGCCGCACGTATCAACGTGTCCCAGGCGGGGGTCTCACGGCTGCTCAAGCGCGCTCAGCGCGAGGGCATCGTCACTGTATCGATCACGCCCCCGCGCGGTAGCCATCACCAGCTCGAGGCACAGCTTGCGCAGTCACTGGGGCTGGAAGAGGTGATCATCACCGACGCCCCGGATGATAGTGAAGCCGCCATTATCGCCAGTGTCGGTGATGCGGCAGCGCAGTATCTGGAAGCCACCCTGCAAAGCGGCGACCACATCGGCATCTCCTCATGGAGTTCGTTTCTGCTGTCGATGTCGGACCAGCTGCGTGAGAGCCGCCAGCTCAGTGCCGAACGGGTCGTCCAACTGATGGGCGGGATGTCCAATGGCGGTGTCGAGCATCTTGCCGAGAGCCTGACATTGCAGCTGGCTCGGCAGCTGCATGCGCATCCCGCCTTCATGCATGTCGCCGGCATTGCCAGTTCTGCTGCGGCCTGTCAGGTCATGTGCGAAGAGCCTTATGTCCGGGACACGATTCAGCTTTTTGACCACCTGACCGTTGCCCTGCTGGGTATCGGCACGCTGGAGCCCTCCCGCTTCCTGGCCCGCAGCGGCAATACCTTCTCGGATACCGAGCTTGCTGACCTGGCTGCTTCGGGTGCGGTGGGCGATGTCTGTCTGCGCTTTTTCGATGCCCAAGGCCGACTGGTCGATCATCCCCTCAATCAACGCGTTGTCGCGATCTCCCCCGAGACCCTGCAGCGCGTGCCGCGACTGATCGGGGTGGCCGGTGGTGCACAGAAGATCGAGGCCATTCGTGCCGCTGCCCTGGGAGGATGGGTTCGGGTGCTGGTGACCGACACCTTCACGGCCGAACGGCTGGCAGCACAAACGGTGACGGAGCCCATCGTGCCGTCTGCCACGTCACTTGCCCCCTGACGCAACAGGAGAAACCAACATGAGACGTTTCGAGGGACAGACCGCAGTGTTGACCGGTGCCGATCGAGGCATAGGGCTTGCGATCGCCACACGTTTTGTCGAAGAGGGTGCCAGCGTGGCGCTGGCCTCCAATCGTCCCGAGGTACACGAGGCTGCTGCTGCCCTCGAAAGCCTCATCGAGGAGCAGTCCCTGCCAGGCCGGGTGATGGCCGTCAGACTGGATGTCACGAGCGCCGAGGAGGTCAACGCGTTCTATGCCGGCGTGATCGAGCGTTTCGGGCGTATTGATATCTCCGTTCAAAACGCCGGAATTATCACCATCGCCCCGCTTGAGGAACTCTCCGAAGAGGCGTGGCGGCGCGTACTCGATGTCAATACCACCGGTGTCTTCCTCTGTTGCAAGGCGGCACTGCATTACATGAAAAGCGCCGGCCATGGCCGCCTGATCAACATGGCTTCGGGGCAGGCGCGACAAGGCTTTATCTACACCCCGCATTACGCCGCCAGCAAGTTCGGCGTGCTGGGACTGACCCAGAGTCTGGCACGGGAGTTTGCCTCTGCCGGGATCACCGTCAACGCCATCTGTCCGGGCATCGTGGAAACCGATATGTGGCAGTACAACGATCACCACTGGGGTCAGCTGCTGGGTGATTACGGCCCCGGAGAACTGATTCGTGAATGGGTGGCCGGTGTGCCCATGAAACGCGCGGCACAGCCGCGAGAGATTGCCGGTACCGCCGCCTTTCTGGCATCGCGGGATGCCGACTACATCACCGGACAGGCCATCAATGTGGATGGCGGTCTGATCATGTCCTGAGTGCTGAGCACGATAAAAAGAGGTTCACCATGGCAACAGAGTACGACATGTCATTGCGCTACGGCGTCGATCCCGATCAGTCGCTGACCGGCAGGGTGGCGCTGGTGACCGGCGGCCTCGGCGGCATTGCCACCGCCGCCAACGAGGCAATGCTGGCGAAGGGCGCCAACATCGCCATCTTCTATCCCGAGTTCGAATCCGATCGGGTCGATGAAGTCATGGCGCACTATCCCGCCGAGCGTGTAAAGGCGTGGTGCTGTGATGTCACCAGCGAGCAGGAAGTTGCCCGCGGCGTCAGGGAAGTGATCGAGTACTTCGGGGATCTGCATATCCTGGTCAATGCGGCCGGTACCATCACCCTGACTCCGGCGGAAGATATTTCTCTTGCGGAGTGGCAGCGCCAGATCGATGTCTGCCTGACCGCCCCATTCATCTGTGCCCGTGAGGTCGGTCGCCATCTGCTGTCCAGTCAGCATGGCGGCAAGATCATCAATATCGCTTCTCAGGCGGCCACGGTCGCCATTGATCATCACTGCGCCTACACCTCGGCCAAGGCCGGTCTGATCGGCATGACCAAAACCCTGGCCAAGGAGTGGGGGCCGCATGGCATCAACGTCAATACCATTTCTCCCACGGTGGTCCTGACCCCCATGGGGGCCGCCGCCTGGCAGGGTGAAAAGGGCGAGCGCATGAAGTCGATGATTCCCACCGGACGCTTCGCCTACACCGACGAGATCGCCGCCAGCATCGTGTTTCTGGCCTCCAACAGCAGCGACATGATCAACGGCGCCGATCTGCTGATCGATGGTGGCTACACCATCTGGTGAGGCAGCTGAAGGTTGGCAAAAGCGCTGCATTTGCAGCACATGACGACAACAATTTCTCCAAGGAGAACCTCATGAAAATGTCACGCCCCTTTCCACTGAAGGTCACCCTGGGTGCGGCCCTGTTATCCGTAACAGCGCTGGCGCTTTCGCCGCTGGCACTTGCCGCCGAGGGCAAGAGTAGTGATCGAAGCATTGTGATTCTGGTCAACTCGCTGGACAACCCCTATTACGCCGCTGAAGCCAACGCCGCCAGGGAACAGGCGCAGGAGCTGGGCTATCAGGCTCGAGTGCTCTCTCATCAGGAAGACGTCAATCGCCAGCGTGAGCTGATCAGCTCGGTGGTCGCCCAGGGTGCTGATGGCATCGTACTCGACAACGCCGATTCTTCGGCCAGCGTTGCGGCAGTGCGCTACGCCACTGAAAAGGATGTCCCGGTAGTACTGATCAATCGCGAGATCCCCGAGGATGGCATCGCCATTGCCCAGCTCAGCCATAACAACGTTCAGGCTGCCTCTCAGGTGGCCCAGCGCTTTGTCGAGAAGGTGGGCGAGAAGGGCGAGTATGTCGAGCTGACCTGCAACCTGGCCGACAACAACTGCGTGACCCGTTCCCAGGCCTTTCACCGGGTGCTGGACCAGTATCCCGACCTTCAGATGGTGGCGCGACAGGATGCCGGTGGTGAACTGCTGCGTGCCAAGCAGGCCATGGATTCGATCCTGCAGGAGCGCCCCGACATCAATGGTGTTGTCTCCGGTAACGGTCCGGTGGCACTGGGCGCCATTGCTTCGCTCAAGGCCGCCAACAAGCAGGGCGTCACCGTGGTCGGTATCGACGGCAGCAATGACGAGCGCAATGCCGTGCGCAGTGGCGATCTCTATGCCACCTCGATGCTGCAGGCTCAGGAGCTTGCCCGCCAGGGGGTCAGGGAGCTCGATCAGTATCTCGAAACCGGCAGTACCGGCCAGCCCGAGCGTCAGCTCTTTCGCGGCATCCTGATCACCAGTGATAACGCGAAGTGTGTGCAGGATTTCGAGTATCAGTGCCAGTGAAGCGGCAAACCAGGGGGAGCGCCCATGGCGCTCCCGGCTTCCCGAACGGGAGTTGAAATATGTATATATCGCGCAGGCGTGGCCAGTTATCGCTGGTGGTGGTCGCCATGCTACTGCTGGGTATGACGACCACCGGCTTTCGACTGGTCTCCGATCAGGAACTCGAAAAAATTCGTTCGGCCGATCAGGGGCCGGCGATCGATCCCGCGCAGGTATTCGAGCAGCAGCTGGTCCCCTGGGCAACACAGCGTGCCACGCCGCTTGCGAAGGTCCTGGCTGCCATTGATGAAAAAGGCTTTACGGCTGCCTGTCAGGCGTATGGCGTGCAGACCAGTCAGGCATTTCCCTGCACCTTCTGGGTGAAGGTGGCCGGGACCGTGAAGCAGGTAGCGCGTGGGTCGCGGGTGGGTCGGGTCAGTATCGAGACCAATGCCAGTCGCCAGGTGAATCTGATGGTCGGCCCGGTGATCCCCGGAACCGCCATCCGCGATGGCTTCCCGGAGATCAAATACAGCGATTTCAGCAATCAGAACAGTTTCGCCGACTTCGCTGACGGTCTGAATCAGCAGGTTGAGCAAGTGATCGAGCGTCATGGCGAACTGTCTGCCGGCCAGTCGCTTGAGGCAGTTGGTGCCTATGCCACCTGGGATGGCATGGATCGAAGCATCGATATCGTGCCTGTCGCGCTGCATCACCAGGAGGGGCACTGAGATGACTACCTACCCGGTTCAACGAGAGCAGGCACCCGGCACTGTTGCCGAATCCGCCAATGAGCGTGAGGCTGGTTTGCAAAAGAAGGGTGAGCCGCTTGTCAGACTCCGGAATGTCAGCAAGCGCTACCCCGGCACACTGGCGCTGGATGATGTCAGCTACGCGGTCTATCCGGGCAGCGTTAATGTGCTGATCGGTGAAAATGGTGCGGGCAAGTCGACGCTGATGAAGATTCTCGCCGGTGCCGAACGCCCCAGTGACGGCGAGATTCTGGTCGATGATCACGCGGTGTCCTTCGGCGGCGTACGCGATGCCGAAAAGGCGGGCATTGGCATTATCTTTCAGGAACTCAATCTGTTCCCCGACCTGACCATTACCGAAAACCTGTTTATTGGCAGTGAAAAGCGTCGCCTCGGCCTGATTGATGTCGGCAGCCAGCAGCGTGATGCCAAAAAGCTGCTGGAACGCGTAGGGCTGCACCTGAACCCCGCGACCCGGCTGGGCGACCTGCATGTTGGTCAGCAGCAGCTGGTCGAAATTGCCCGTGTGCTGGGGCGCAATGTGCGGGTTTTGATCATGGATGAACCGACCTCGGCACTGAGCCAGACCGAAGTCGAGGTGCTGTTTTCGATCATCGAGAATCTGCGCCGCGAAGGGGTCGCGATTATCTACATTTCGCATCGCCTCGAAGAGATCATGCGTATCGGCGATCACATTACGGTACTGCGGAACGGTCGCGTAGTGGGGGTGGATCAGATTGCCCGAATCGATATCCCGTGGATTGTTCAGCAGATGGTCGGGGACGAAAAAAAGGCCTTCGATTACAGCCCTCGGGAAACAGGAGAGACGCTGCTGGCGGTCAGGAATCTGTGGCTGCGCCGCAGTAATGGCACGCTGGCGCTCGATAACATCAGCTTCACTGCCGGACGCGGCGAGATCATTGGCATCTACGGGCTGATGGGCGCCGGTCGTACCGAGCTCATGGAGGTACTGCTGGGGCTGCATGGTAGTGCGCGAGGTGACATCGAGCTGGACGGAAAGTCGCTGGCTCATGGCCAGCCTGCGCGCCATATCGGCGCGGGGATCGCGCTGGTACCGGAGGATCGTCAGAGTCACGGCATGTTTCAGCCGTTGTCAGTGCGCGACAACATGACCCTTTCAAGTCTGAGGCGGTACTGCGGTGGGCTGCCCGGCCTCAATCTCATTATGTCACGCCGGGAACAACACCACTCCCGGCGGATGATCGAATCACTGGGCATCAAGACGGCGGATGATACGCTGCCGATCACCTCGCTCAGCGGGGGGAACATGCAGAAGGTCGTCATTGCCCGTGCGCTTCTCACGCAGCCCCGGATCCTCCTGTTCGACGAGCCTACCCGCGGTGTCGATGTCGGGGCCAAGGCCGATATCTACCGCGCCATGAGCGATATTGCAGCCCAGGGCGTCACTATTCTCTACACCACTTCGGAACTGGACGAGGCGCTGGCAGTATCCGATCGGGTACTGGTCATGGCCGCCGGTCGCATCACGGCAGATCTACGCCGTGAAGAGGCCGATCGCAATCACATCATGCAGAAATCAGCGCCCACCGTCGTTTCCGACGAGGATGGCAGTACACAAGGAGTCTCGCAGTGACTACCATGACCGGTACTCCCGATACCCATGGCAAGCGCCATGGCCGGCCTCTCTCACGTCTCATGCTGCAGTTTCTGAAGCTGAGAATTTTTGTTGCCCTGGTCGCCGTCGTCCTTTATTTCGCTCTGACTGCGAACAACTTCCTGACCACCGGCAACCTGCTGATCATGGCGCAGCACATTACCGTGATCGGTATTCTGTCGATTGGCATGAGTCTTGTGATACTCACAGGGGGCATTGATCTTTCGGTAGGCTCGACCGTCGGCTTCAGCGGCATGTTTGCCGGCTATCTGATCATGCAGGGGATCCCGATCGGCGACCAGACGCTGTTTCTGAGCGTGCCGGGCGTTATTCTCGCTACCTGCCTGATCGGAGCACTTATCGGTCTGATCAACGGCGTACTGATCACCCGACTCAATGTCGCGCCCTTTATTGCCACCCTGGGCATGCTCTACGTGGTACGTGGGGCGGCGCTGCTGTTCAATGACGGGGCAACCTTCTCCAGCCTGGGTGGCTATGAGGCACTGGATAACACCGGCTTTGCCATGCTGGGTAATGGTGAGTTGCTGGGGATCGGTGTCCCTGTCTGGATACTGGCCGTGCTGACACTCGGGACATGGCTGGTCAGCCTCCGCACCCCGCTGGGACGACATATCTATGCCATTGGTGGCAACGAGCATGCCGCTCTCTTTTCAGGATTGCAGGTCAAGCGCGTCAAGATGTTCGTCTATGTGTTCTCGGGCTTCTGTGCGGCAATCGTGGGGCTGGTGGTGACCTCTCAGCTGCAGACTGCCCATCCAATGACCGGTGACACTTATGAACTTCGCGCGATCGCTGCCGTGGTACTGGGAGGAACCGCACTGGCGGGCGGCCGAGGTTCGGTGCTGGGCTCGGTGGTGGGAGCCTGTGTGATCAGTATCCTCAATGACGGCATGGTGATGTCAGGGGTCAGTAATTTCTGGCAGATGGTCATCATGGGGATCGTGATTATCTTCGCCGTGGTGATCGACCAGCTGCAGCAGCGCCTGCAAAAGCGCGTCATGGTGGCCGGCTAGCGCCTCGACCGGGACGACACCGTTCAGCCTCGTTGGCTACCGGCGTCGTCGTGGTCATCAGAGCTGTGCGATGACGAAGCTTGTACGGGCTGATGTGCGTCGGCGCGGCTGCTCGGCGCCCGGGGGGCTGTCCGGGGCTTGTCGGGCATCGGACGTCGGCTGCGTCGATGAAGCATCAGGAACCAGCCTCCCCAGGCCAGCAGCAGAAGGGTGATGGCAGTGATCAGTTTGCCCAGCAGTGGGGTCATGTGCGCCTCCGAAATAGTCCTGATAACTGTAGTTCAGATGTCGTCTGAACAAGTGAAGGAGGGCGAGCCCATCAGCGGTTCATTGCAACATGCAGCAATGGGGGCTTTCGGCATAACAGTATGAAGCCGGTAGGCTCCAGGTCAGGCAGAAATGCAGGGCCTGTCAGTCCGACGCCCTGGATGCCAACATGAAAAAGCCCGCGCGAAGGCGGGCGAAACAGCAGAGCAAAATGACAGGATTCACCCTGCACTATCACTGTGACGGTTTGTTGAACCCTTGAAGGTCAATAAAAGACACAGCCATCACATCAATGGCTAGCTGCCGTGCAGCTGAGCCTTGCGGCGCCGCGCGGGGGCTTCCACCCGGGCGTTCGGCACGGTACGGACTTCGCCCACCTGCTCGGTGGTAGGCATTTCAGCCACCTTGTTGTCCGCCAGTGACACTCGTCTATTGTGCTCCCAGCTCTGTGCCTGATCGTCTGCACGGCGTGACAGCATGAAGGCGCCAATGAAAAAAGCCACCAGCAGAAAATAGCCGGCACCCAGTAGTAGCATTGTCGTCATGATGTTTCCCCCCTTCGGAGGTGCAGCCCTCTTTGATTCGCCAGCCTCTGGAGTGCCGGCGGTGCGATTTGCGCACTTCACTCATACTCATTAACGGCAGTCTCGGTAGTTACTGTATCAGAGTGTTAATTTATGAAAGCATTCGAGGCTTAAGAAATGGCTACTTCTTTGGTATGAGGTGTTTCTTCCGGGTTGGAGATACCTGAAAATCTCTTGCCATGACAGACGAAACAATGAGCCATCAGGAACAGGAAAGCCCCTGACCCGAAGAGGCGTCAGATCAGGTTCCACAGCAAGCGGTGATGCTGTTGCCTGTAGGGTCTGATCCGCTGAAAAATAAACAAGGGAAGAGTAGAAAGATGCTCGACCCGGTCGATCAGGCATCTGTTGCAAGATCTGGCCGGGCCGGCGCATCGGAAAGGGCCTCGAATCCTTCCGTGGAACCCGTCGAGGCCCGTAAGACTCGGACGACTGGGCAACCTGCCCTTCGAGGCGTGAGGCCACGGTAAAAGCCGTCTCGCCGCGCGGGAGATTACATTGGTTAAGTTGTCGACATGGCTAACGCTCTTGATGATTTATTTTAATCATTGCTGCGATGTGAGCATTTTCACTGATGCGAATTTCGAGTACGGGGCATCGCAACGATGATAGAGAGGGGGCTGCCCATGTCGGGTATGCCTGTCCACATGTCCGAATCAGGTGCGTCGTTATTGCGAACTGTGGTGCGGCGTCATGTAACTCTTGAGTATGAGCTGGCTCTGGAAAACCAGAAAACCCACCAGCATGATCAGAGCGCCTGCTTTCAGGAATATCCAGAAAGCATGATCTTCCGGATACCGCATGTTGATGGCCTGAAAGATTTGCAGGTCGGTCAGCAACTGGTGGGCGAACATGCCGATCAGAACACTGAGCGGGAAGATGGAGAGCCAGCGACACGCAAAAAGCATCTTTTTCATCGGAACCTCGCCATAATTTGGAAGGCAACCCAATGGGCAGGTTAATTCATGTTATCCGATGCTGGCTTCGGGGGATAGGCGCTATTGTCCCATGGACTTTTCGGTCTGAAGAGAGTAATGCCCCTTCCGGGGCAATATTTATCCATCATGTCACTGCGGTGTTCGATGGGGATTCTGCCAATGGGGAACGGCCCATCGCTGAAGCGATGGGGCCATGAAGAAGGTAGTTTACTCGCCGGCTTCCTGGTTCATGCGCTGGCAGTCTTCTTCTGCTTCCTCCCTGATGTCGTACTCATTGCCCACATATTGTTGTTGCTGCTGGTCATAGATACGAAAGCTCTCCAGCGGCATATCATTCGGGCCCTGGTTCTGCTCCCTGTTGGGATCACCCTGAATATGTGATGTGGTGTGCTCGATAACTTCGAATCGCTTGGACATGGCTGTTTTTCCGTTTCATGACTTCATCAGCCAGTGTGGTTCCGCCATGTCGTGAATGCCACTGTAGGCCGGTTTTTGATAAAAAAGCCTGCTGGGAAGCGAGCGATAAAACGAAGTGAAACGACAGAGTGATTCTACATGTCGCTTGTGACCATTTATTGAGTACAAACGCGCGACTCTCTCCGGCGGCTTCTTTCACTTCACCGGAGACTCTCTCCGGTATACGGGTCTGCAATTCAGTGAACCGTGCGAGATGTGCCCTGCGGCATGACAGGCAATCGTTTTTGAAGGTAGGAGCTGATCCGGCACAGTATCTGATGGTTTCGGTCGATAGCCGACAGTTGTGAAAGAAAGTAACTTTCCCTGGTTTTAGTAACAGGGCGTGTTCACCCGTGACCGATCAGTCCCCTCCAACGCTACCCCTGACGCCAAGATGCTATCTATGCGGTTGTCATCTGCTTGCCATCGAGTCTCAGGAGCAGGAGAAAGAGTCCGCGATCGTGAAATGTGGACGTTGCAAGAGTTATCTGGGCCGGGCAGAAGATCTGGTCGCCGGTATACACGATGAGTAAGGAGCGGCAATAGAAAACCTGCTCTCTGTTCAGGCAAAAAGCACATGATCCCCATCGTAAGGTGATGCCACTTCCATCGACTGATCAGGTATGAGGCCGAATGGTCCCCTCATGCTTGCTACACTTCGGGCCGATATCGAAAGTGACATGCATTGCTGCACTTCCCGGAACCGAACAGTCAAAGGGGCACGGTCCTCATGCGCTCTGAACATTCGCCGGATCAGGATGAGCTGCTGATCGGGTTGCATCATCTGCTGATTGATCATTTTGATGATCTGCCCTCGTTCATCCCGGCCTGCCTTGAAACCGGGCGACAGTTGCTGGGTCTATCGACCGGTATTTTCAGCCGAATCACTGGTAGTGATTATGAGGTCGTGGATGTCCTGACCCCCCTGGAGGGGGTCCACCGTGGCGATCATTTTTCGCTTGTGGATACCTATTGTAATGCGGTCATCCAGGCTGGAGCGCCTACCGCCTATCATGCGGTCGGTGAGATGGCGGATATGCAGCAGCATCCGGTCTATATCGGTTTGCGGCTGGAGTCCTATATCGGCGTGCCGGTCTATACGACCGATGGGGTTTTCGGCACTCTCAATTTCAGTGATCTGGCGCCTCGCAGTACGCCCTTTGGCAAGCGCGAGATTCGAATCCTCGAAGTCATGGCGTCGATGCTGGGCCGATTGATCGAACGCGAGCAGGCGCAGAGTCTGCTGTTCGAGCGCGAAGAGATGTTTGAAAAGGGATTTCGTCATGCCATCGTGGCCAAGGCCATTGCGCGCCCCGATGGTCTGATCATTGACGTCAATGATGCCTTCTGCCGGCTGTTCGGCTACCCGCGCGATCAGTTGCTGGGGCTGACGCCGGCTGACCTGACGCATCCTGAAGATCAGCATCTTACGGATCAGCAGTATCGTGAACTGTTCAGTGGCACACGCGACTACTTTGTTGCCGAGAAGCGCTATGTCACTCGCCAGGGCACAACCATCGAAACGCAGATTTCAGTGGCTCTGGTACGCAATGAGGAAGGCGCGCCCGGTTATATCGTTTTCGAAGGTATCGATCTGACCGAGAAAAACCGCACCGTACGGGAGCTTGAACAGGCCAATCAGCGGCTGCAGCTGTTTGCGCGAACCGATGCGCTGACCGGACTGCCCAACCGCCGGGCATTCGATGAAGCGCTGGAGCGCGAGTGCGCGCGAACCCAGCGCACCGGGGAAACGCTTTCAATCATCATTATCGATCTGGATTACTTCAAGCGCATCAATGATCGCTATGGCCATGGTATTGGCGATGAAGTGCTGGTGAAGCTGGCCGATGTACTGCGCTCCGTTGTTCGCCGTTCGGATCTGGCAGCGCGTCTGGGGGGGGAAGAGTTCGTCGTGTTGCTGCCTGAAACGACCGCTGCGGCGGGGACCAGACTGGCCGAACGACTGCGTCTGGCGCTGCATGCCGTCACCTGGCCGGGCGAGCCGGTGACAGCCAGTTTCGGTGTGGCCGAGTACGATCATGAGTCGATGAGTCCGAAAATCCTGCTGAATCTGGCTGATGAAGCTCTCTATGCAGCCAAGGCGGCAGGGCGCGATCAGGTGATGAAGGCCGAGCAGTAGGATGTCGAGGTCATGGTAGGGCAGTCAGCTGAGCCCGCAATAATGCGGGCTCCGGCAAACGTTATGCCTGACGAACTTCCAGATGGGTGATCTCAACGCCATTGCGAGCAAAGCACATGGCGACATCGGCACCGGTCATCAGGTTGTCCGAGTCATCGAGTATCAGCTGACAGCTGGCGCCATTCAGCTGTAACAGACGAATGGCACCCTGATAGGCCGTTTCCGGGCTGTCGTAAGTCTGTCCCACCGGGCTGTACCACCCGTCCACGCCGATGAACAGGCGGGTGCCGAAATCGGTCTCGTTCATTTCCAGCATGATCCGATGCGTGCCCTGTGGCTGCACGATTCTGGCCTGCTGTACCGCGATGGTTGCATAGCCCATGAGCACCTCGCCTTTCCAACCGGATATGTCCTTTTCTATGTACAACAGTGTATCGGGTACGTATTTATGACTTTCGTCGGCCGCGCCTCGGATGGCTTTATTCGATACCTGGATGGTGACGGTGTGCGTGCCCCGAAGTCAGATTGCACTGGAAATGGTTGATGCCTTTGAACGCTGATAAGCCATTATGTCAGGCAAAATCTGTTGTTTAATGCTTAAGTATGATGATCAGTCTTTGAAGACTGAAGCAGGTTCTACTAATAATGGAGGTGACAACCGAATGTTGTCACTCCAATCCCTTCCCCCCGGCTTCTGCCGGGTTTTTTTTGTCCGGTATTCGCATTGAAGCAGGGAGGGCAGGCACTGTTGGTGGAAAAGAATTGTTGGGCCGACAAAAGGGTATAAGGCCTGACAGGTCGTCAGGCCAGGGTGACAGGAAGATTGGATCCGTTACTTGTGACGTGTACGCCCGGCTCGTCGTACCAGATAGAGATGAAGACCGGCGACAAGGTTCATCACGGCCAGAATGATGACGATCAGTGTCCCGAGGGGGCGGGGCATCGAGACGGCCTGAAAGACAACCGGCAATCCGATCAGAAGTGCCATCAGCAGCCAGATGCCATCGAACACGGGTTTGGCAGTCGAGCCATCATCTTCAGGTGGCTGGCGAAACAGGCGATCCAGAGTTTGCTGAATCAGGTGATAGAGAGTCCTTTTCATGTCATTGCCTCCTTGTAGAACCGGCTACACATATGCCGGTGATCCCTATAGTGCCTGTTTGGGTGGCCTCTGAAACTCTTTTGAAGGCGTCGCATGGAGGGCTTAAACGCAGGCACGGCATGACAGGAAAGGCGCACGTGGTATCAGCCGTCTGCTCAGCAGGCGTGACGCGGCATTGGGTTGTGGTTTACCGCCATACCCGGCAGCACAATGAAGGATCGCCTGGTGATCGGCGCAGGAAGAGAGGGGAGGTTTTCTGACCACGGAAAGCGGAAACCGCCTGAGGCTGGCACTGGTATGGGCGCCACGAAACGGTATCCGCTGCACCCTGGCGCCTCGGTAATGAAGCTGATGCGATGAAAGGAAAAAACGGCAATACAAGGTGAGGGCGCTGGTGATCTGCCACCGGGGCCTGAATAAAGAGGTGCCTCGAATCCTTCCCTGGAACCCGTTCAAGTCCATTGAACCCAAACGGCTGGACGCCATGCCCTCCGAGGCTAAGCACAGGGTAGGAGGGAGTAGATGGTGCAACAAGGTCTTTGTCCAAAGATTGCATCATTTTTTCGCGTTCAAATGTGTAAAGGTTACTTTCCATAACATAGGTAATTAAAGGAAGTGATTTTTGCTCGTTATCAGTTGTCATGGCATCAGCTTTCTTCAAGCAGACAGCATCTTTATTACCTGGAATAATGAAATCCCTCACCTTCCCTGTGCTGGCGTTAAGCAGGCTCGCTGTAGCCTTGCGCCTGAAGCTGTCTTCCCATGGATGGGGGTACTTGCCGCATTGAATGACCTCGCCAACGCCTTGCGTGGCGGGCACTTGAGTCTTGTCCATGACCCTTTGTCGATCTGAAGCATCATGAGAAGGTGCTCTGTTTCCGGTCAAAAGGAGCGGGGATAAATCTCTGCCATCGCAGGAGAAATGGCCGGCCGTCATGCTCCGGTTTTTTTCTGGTGTATTGCATCAAATTCTGAAGTGGCTTTTATGGCCGTTTGCATTGTCCGGTGATCGTGAACTAGCTTTTTTCAGACTTAAATGAAAGCGGGCTTTTCCGATCACGCACAACAGATGAGGTGGTGCCGTGAGTGATACCGATCTGGGCACAATGGATGCCGGTCAGCTGAGCGAATTGTTCAGAACCGGCAAGGCGTCCCCCCTGGAGGCAACACGCGCTGCGCTCGAGCGTATCGAGCGCTTCAATGACAAGGTGAATGCCTTTGTCCATGTGGATCGGGAAGGGGCGGAAAAGGCTGCCCGTGCTTCTGCCCGCCGCTGGGGCCAGGGGCAGCAGCTGAGCCCCATTGATGGTGTTCCGGCTTCTCTCAAGGATCTGACCGAGGTGGCAGGCATGCCGGCTCGTGAGGGCTCGCTGACCACCTCCGATGATCTGTGCGAACAGGATGCGCCACCGGCGCAACGTCTTCGTGAAGCCGGCGCTGTATTACTTGGTAAAACCAACACGCCCGAATTCGGCTGGAAGGGGGTGACCGACAACCGCGTATTCGGTGCGACCTGCAACCCCTGGGATACTCAGCTGACACCTGGGGGGTCTTCTGGTGGTGCGGCAGCGGCGGCTGCCCTCAACATGGGCGTGCTGCACCAGGGCGGTGATTCCGGTGGGTCGATCCGGATTCCGGCGGCCTTTACGGGCGTGTTCGGTTTCAAGCCGACCTTTGGCTGGACCCCGCAGTGGCCGCCGGCCAAGATGCCGTCGCTTTCGCATATCGGGCCGCTGACGCGCAATGTGCGTGATGCAGCCCGCATGCTCAATGTGATCGGTCGCTACCACTATCGCGACCCCTATGCCGTGCGCGGTGAGCCGGAAGATTGGGGTGTGGACCTCGACAAGGACTTGCGTGGGCTGCGTATCGCCTATTCGCCTGACCTGGGCTATGCGAAGGTGGACCCTCAGGTAGCCCAGCGGGTACGCGAAGCGGCGCAAAAGCTGGAAGCGCTGGGTGCCGAAGTCGAAGAGATCCACCCGGGTTTTGAATCGCCGATCAATATCTTTCAAACCATCTGGTTCACTGCCTCACTGGAGCTCTACTCGCAGTGTGATGAGCGTCAGCGCCAGTTGCTCGATCCCGGCCTGGTTGCGAAAGCGCATCGCGCCGAGAACTGGAGTGCCGTGGAGCTTTTCCATGCCGAGGCCGAACGGGCACGATTGACCATGGCGCTCGAGAAGTTCAACCAGGACTACCATCTGGTGATGACACCTTCGGTGCCTATCGAGCCCTTTGCCATCAATCAGGAAGTGCCGCCTGGCAGCGGGATGCAGGATTGGGAAGAGTGGTCGCCCTTCTCCTATCCCTTCAACCTCAGTCAGCAGCCGGCAGCCTCCGTGCCGTGTGGCTTTACCGACAAGGGATTGCCGGTCGGCTTTCAGCTGGCAGGGGGCAAATATGATGATGTGCGAGTGCTGCGTGCCTGCAATGCGTTCATGGAAGCCCATCCCGCGCGCTACCCCACGGTTCCCGATCCGGCCGAGTATGCCGGCTGAGTCCGGCATCAAGTGAATTCCCTGGTTGGGCGCAGTACCGATCAGTGGAAGTGGAGCACCGTCAGGGAGCGGTGCATTTCAGACTGAAAATCGAAAGCAAGGAGTCGCATTCGATGATCGTTAGAAGTCATGAAGACGCCAGGAAGACCGAAGTCGACGAAGACAAGTTCATCAGTCGGCGTTATACCCTGCGTGCTGATGGCATGGGTCATTCCTTTCACGAGACCTATATCAAACCCGGCCAGTCACTTCACATGTGGTACAAGCACCACAAGGAAACCGTGATCTGTGTCGAGGGCAAGGGCCAGATCGAGGATCTGACCGAAGGCGGCAAGTGGGATCTCGAGCCTGGTACGCTATATGCGCTGGACAAGCATCAGAAGCATATCCTCAGCAGTGAAAATGGTATGCGAGTGCTCTGCTGCTTCTCGCCCTCGCTGGTGGGTCCCGAGGATCACGACGAAGAGGGCAGCTATCCCCTTTATGATGATGATGGCAGTGTCATCAAACGCTGATGAGTGAGCGGAGCCCTTTTTACGGGCGTCCGCCATGACCAGTGTCGATCCTTGCGCCCGACCGCTCCGGTCGGGCGTTTTGCGTTCGATCCATCCTGTAAAAAAGCCGCCCCGTGAGGGGCGGCGATATGGATCGTTACACAGCTTGTTCAGAATAGCGCGCCGGACGAGCTGAACCATTCCCCATTGGAGGCAGAGGTTGTAGTTCCAGAACAGAGGGCCTGGCGGAAGTTCGATGAAAACGATGGAAGACAGGGGTGCTATAAGCGGAGCGGGTGCATTCCGAATCTGTAAAAATTCTGTTAATGGTTGACAATAGGGAGGGGTTGCCCTGACTCCATCCCTGGAGCCCGTGCAATCCGCTTAAAACGGATGATCAGCGACGGCTGGGCTTGCTGCCCTTCAAGGCGGAAAAGAGTGTATAGCGCATTCAATTCTTCTACAAGGTTGTGCTGAAAAGAGGTGCTGTTTTTTCTATTGAATAAATCGGAGGGTGACAGGTTCCGTAACATGGACTAAACAGAAAGAGTCGATATACCCCTGTCGTCAACAGTGTTGGGACCCGGCCTTTCGAGGCCGGGTTTTTTTATGCCGGCTGTCTATGGTGGGGGCAATCGGCATTACGGTGTCGGCTCGGACAAGGTATCGTCATTATGGTCCGCCTTCTGAAGCCGGTTTGGTAAACCATCTTCCGGTGCACCCTCGTCCAGTGGCGCGTTTGTCGCCCCATGACAGGCAATGATGGCATCCACTTCTGCCGCGCAGCGCGCCCAGGCCGCTTCGGTCCGCTCCAGCTGAAGATGCAGCTCACCGTTGGTCGTCGGATGGCTGGCTGGTAGCGTGCAGGGGCTTGGAGTCGCGCAGCGATTGACGATAAGCGTCGGCGCCGGTGACGGCATCTCGCTGGCGCAGCCGGATAATCCCACCAGGCAGGCGCTGATCAGCCCACTGCTGAATTTTGACATTTTCATGCTGTAACTCCCGGATATGTTCAAGGCGGTCGGAGGCGACGCGTGCCAGTTGGGCACGACGCTCGGCCAGCTGCTGTCGCTGTTTCTCGAGTCGTCTGGCGTTGTGCCAGAGGGCATCGATGACCAACTCGCGACGCTGGGATTCGACCTGTTCGCGAATGAGTTGCTGACGTACCTGGTCAACCTGTGCGGCGGCCGCGGCACTGCGTTCCCAGAGCGCCCAGCAGCTCAGCGCAAGCGTCAGGATCACGACGCCAATAGCGAGATAGCGGGTCATGGCTCAAGCTCCTTCAGGCAGAGGGCGCGTTCGGTCCGCCGGCGCCTGACCAGGCCTGGCAGGGTCCTGCCCCCGGCGTGCACCCAGCGCGTCAGCTCATTACAAGCCGCACGGGGTTTGCCGGCGTTGAGCTTGCGCAGCAGGGTGGAGTTGCGAAAATTGCCTTCTCCCACGTTGAAAATGAATGAAGCCAGTGCGGCACGCCGACTCTCCGGCATACGTCGATACACGGCCGGGTCGACCTGGCGTTTGAGTGCTGTGAAGGCTTCGCCAAGATCCTCTTTCAGCAGCGCATCACAGCGTTCGTCACTGAGGCGCTCGCCCGCTCTGACCTCGGCGCCGGTATGGCCGGTGCATACGGTAGGTATCCCGACCGGATCGAGATAAGCCGTATTTTCGGTGCCCTCGAAATAACCAACCACCGCGGCTGCAATCGAGAGCGCGCCGGCCGAGCCGGTAGCGAGCAGTCGTCGGGGGATTTTCATGTTTCCTCCCGGCGATGATGGCGTCGCCCTCTCTGCACTCGCCATTGCTGAAAGCGATGCACGTATTTGGTGAGAATCAGGCCGATCTGGAGCGTCAGGTAGCACAGCGTCAGTACGCTCACCCAGTCGGCCGGCGTCATCCCCCCTGCATGCAGCAGGGAAACAAGTCCCGGTGGGATGGCCCGGGTGGTTTCGGTAACCAGTGTCGTCAACGGCATTTTTCCTCCCGCTTTGGCGCTGATGGTGCCGAAGTGTCAGTCGAAGGTATTAGATTCGGCGCCCGACAGACTTACGCTACCGTTGGCCCGTATATGCCTGCCATGGGAAGCGGGTGTCGCAGGAGGTTCGTAATCGCCTGTTGCGACAAGGAGTTATGTTGATAGGCGGCAGGAATTCGGCATATCGCCGGTTGATCAGGAGTTGTGCCGACAGGTTGGTTGTTTTTTCTGCCACGGCCCACCAGGGTAATGAGTCGGCAATCATCGGTTGGTCGGGAGGTGAACATGTTTCGGGCAGTGCTGATCGAGCGTGATGAAGCAGGTTATCGCAGTCAGCTGAAGGAGCTGGATGAGGCGCAACTGCCGCCGGGTGATGTCACCGTGCGGATTACGCACTCGACGCTCAATTACAAGGACGCACTGGCGATTACCGGCCGTGGTCGGATTGTGCGTGATTTCCCGATGGTGCCCGGGATCGATTTTGCTGGCACTGTCGAGAGCAGTGACCATCCCGATTACCGCCTCGGCGATGCCGTGCTGCTCAATGGCTGGGGCGTCGGTGAGTCGCACTGGGGTGGCCTTGCGGAAAAGGCTCGGGTTGACGGGGATTGGCTGCTACCGCTGCCACAGGCGTTCAGTCCGCATCAGTCAATGGCCATCGGTACGGCCGGTTATACAGCGATGCTCTCGATCATGGCGCTGGAGCGTCAGGGGGTTACTCCGGAGCGTGGCGATATCCTGGTCACCGGAGCCAGTGGTGGCGTCGGAAGTTTCGCCATCATGTTGCTGGCGACGCTGGGCTATCGGGTGATTGCGTCCACCGGGCGGGTGGACGAGCGTGAGTATCTGCAGCGGCTGGGGGCTGCTGACGTCATTGACCGTCAGACACTTGCCGAACCCGGGCGTCCGCTGGAAAAGGCCCGTTGGGCGGGGGCCATCGACTCCGTGGGCAGCCATACGCTGGCAGGTGTCTGCGCCGGCATGCAGCGCGATGGTGTCGTGGCCGCCTGTGGGCTCGCGCAGGGGATGGATTTCCCTGCCACGGTGGCGCCCTTCATTCTCAGGGGGGTGACGCTGGTGGGTATCGATAGTGCCATGCGAGCGCGTGAGGACCGGATAACGGCATGGCAGCGCCTTGCCACGACGATTGATCCGCAACGGCTGAATGAGGTCAGTCAGGAAATCGGCCTCACCGAGGTCATCGATACGGCAACCGACCTGATTGACGGGCGAGTCCGCGGCCGCAGGGTCGTGCGCATTGACGAGCAGTGAAACGGCTACGGCCGGAGGCGGGCGTGTCCCGGCCGTGGTCTTCAGATATTGAGTTTGTGCATGGCAATCGCCTTGGCAGCGCGGAGCGCGGCAGGCTGATCGAAATCCGCGCCCAGGTCGGCCAGCGTCGTCAGCTGTTCGGTCAGCCTGCTTTCGCTCAAATGGCCGGCAGCCAACGAGGCTTCATAAGCGAAGTGAGCCGCGACTTCATAAGGCTCATGGGTGGGGGTGCCGCCCTGATTGATGATTTCGGCCACTCGCTCGAGGCTGAGCGTCTGTCTCAGCGTCTCGCATGATGAAGTGTTAAAAGCTTCCATGTGCACACCTCGTACTCTTCCATGAGTCGACCACAGGGTCGGTTGAACTGACAGCCTGCGTCTCCCGGCCGTTCAGTGAAATGACATGGGTTAGAAAGTCAAAAAAGTAGCGGTGACGGCCGTCAGTTGGCTTGTGCCGTTGAAGAGCCCGGCAGGTGTCCCAATGCTCGTACTGCACAGCGCGCACTGGATATTTCCGGGCGCTCCATGGTCGGTCGATATTTTCGATTGGGCGGCATACGGTGCGACGGCCGGAAAAATCCGGTAACTGGCAGAGTGAATCCAGGTTATGGCGGTGTGCGAAGCTCGGATAGACAATGCAGCGTCATGACCCATCGGGAGATCACACATCATGTCGAGCGAATCCAGAAAACCGCTCAAGAAAAAACTGACCGGTCGCGTCCTTGAAGAGATCGGTGTCGTACTCAACAGCGATACGGTCTATGACAAGGGCAAACGAGAAGAAATCATCGCCCGCCTCCGCAAGGAGAAGGGGCTCAGTCAGGAGGAAGCCGAGCAGGAAGTGGATCGCTTTCTGGATAGCGTTTAACGCCTGCTCATTCGGTACTTTTGAAATGACCCATTGCCCGTGCCGGGGCCTCGTGGCTTCCGATGGGCGCGGCGGGCGATGTTCGTGCCGAACAGGGCATAAAAAGCGAGCCCGCCATCAGGCGGGCTCCTTGTCTATCGGAAACCTTTCGGCTTCCGGGGCTTCAGCTGCGGCCAACCAGCAGGCCGAACACGAAACCGACTCCGGCGGCAATGGCCAGCGCGTTGAAAGGACGATCGGCGGTATACTCGCGCGCACTTTCCATGGCTTCGCCATACTGGGACTGAGCGCGACCGGCTGCGCTACGCACTCGACCTTCCGCTTCCACGGAGTGGTCATCGGTGGCTTCGCCATAGGCCTGTTGGGCCCGCCCGGCGAGGTTCCGGGATTCACCTTCGAGCTGATCCGTGTTCATGGTGTCTCCTGACAGTGAATGGATGAATGACCACGTCTACATCCCCCAGGTTATGACAAAATTGCGTATTTTGCCTGAATATTTTCGGCGCACCCTGGTTTGATCTGTGTCGTTGACCTGCCAGTGTTGATGAAAAGGGGCGCCGATGGTCGGTTGTCCCGTACGCTGCGGGAGTTTTCATCATGTCAGACAAGCAGCAACGCATTGTCTCTGCGCTGATGGATCGCCACGGACGGACCTTTGCCGCCGAACTGGGGGTCGACCTGAAGCGCAATACGCCATCGCCGCTGTTTCGGTTGTTGTGCTTTTCATTGCTGACCAGTGCCCCGGTGCAGGCCGATATCGCCATGAGAGGCGCCATTGCGCTGGGGCGTGCCGGCTGGACCACACCGCAGAAGCTGGCCGAGAGCCGCTGGTCAGAGCGAGCCAGGACCCTCAATAATGCCGGTTACGCCCGGGTAGATGAGAAGACGGCCACTCAGCTCGACGAGATGAATCGCCAGCTGCTGGAGGAGTATGGCGGTGATCTGCGCAAGCTGCGTGAGCACGCTGATGGCGATGTTCAACAGGTGCAGAAGGCGCTCAAGCGTTTCAAGGGCATTGGCGATACCGGCGCCGGGATCTTTCTGCGCGAGGTGCAGGGTGTCTGGCAGGAGTTTTATCCCTTTGCCGACAAGGCTGCGCTGAAAGCCGCCGAGAAACTCGAGTTGCCTGCCAGTGCTGACAGGCTGGCCCGACTGGTCGATCAGCAGGACTATCCCTGCCTGGTGGCGGCGCTGGTACGCGCTCAGCTGGCAAAGGATACGGACGCCATACGCAAGGTGACATCCTCCTGAATCCCCGGACCGCCACACAAGCCCGGGAAATACCGTTTCCGGCAACGGATACCATCACTATCATGAGCTCATGGAATCGCACGCGCTGCCAGCCAATACGTCCTCCGGGTTCGTCATTGCCGATGCCCTGAATGACCCGTTTTATTATCTGGTCAACTTTGAAAGCGTGCTCGACTGGGTGCGCCGGCATCACCATGATTTGCTGACTACAGAAGAGCTGACCTTTCTGGCCACCTTCCCCGAGCTTCCGCTTGCCTCCCGGGCACTGCTGGTGCGCATGGTAATGCGCAAGGGCGAACTGTTTCGCCGCTCGAAGCTGGTGTATACCGAGATCGGTGATAGCGAGGCCGCGTGCGCATCGCTGATAGCGCATGGCTGGGTCGAGCGTGAACCGGCCATTGAGCTGACCGCCCTGTTTGAACTGACCACTCGTGCCGAGTTGACGCGTGCCTTTCGGCCCTGGCTTGAACGTTCGGGCGTACGCAAGGCAGCGCTGCTCGAGCAGCTCGAGGCGCATTTTGTCGAGCCCCGTTCACTGGGCGAGTGGCTACCGGACGAAGGGGACCGGCTCTATCGTTTGACGATCATGCCTCTGTGCGAGCGCCTGCGGCTGATGTTCTTTGGCAATCTGCGCCAGAGCTGGTCGGAGTTCATTCTCGCCGATCTTGGCATCTACCGCTTCGAGACGGTCGAACTGACAGCTGCGTCACGCGCCTTTCATTCGCGCGCGGCGGTGGATGGTTATCTCGAGCTGCATCGTTGTCGTGAGCGACTGGAAAACGGCGAAGCACCGCATCTCATTGCCGATGATGTGCCGCCGGTGCCGGATGATAACGTCTGGCTGCAGGGACGACGCGACCGGCTGCTTTACCGGCTGGCCCGGGAGAGCGAGCGCGCCGGTGATTACACCACGGCTGCCTCGCTCTATGCCGAGAGCGGTTATCCTGATGCACGGCTGCGCCGCATTCGCACCCTGGAACGGCTGAAGGCCTTTGAGCAGGCCCATCGGCTGGGTGAGCAGGCCGAAGCCGAGCCGGAAAGCGACAGTGAGATTCAACAGCTTGCCCGAATCATGCCTCGCCTGCGGCGTCAGCTGGGCATGCCGAAGCTGCCCATCGCTGAAACCGGACCTATCGATGCCTTCGAACTGACGCTGCCACGACCAACCCATGGCTCGGTGGAGCTGGCGGTGCGCGATCATCTCCATATCGATCAGGCCCCCGTATACTATGTCGAAAACAGCCTGGTCAACTCGCTGTTCGGTCTGCTCTGCTGGGAGGCGATCTTTGCGCCTGTCCCCGGTGCCTTCTTCCATCCCTTTCACGCCGGACCGGCGGATCTGCATCAGCCGGGGTTCCGGGCACGCCGGGCGGCGCTGTTCGAACGCTGTCTCGCTCGACTGGACAACGGTGAATGGGGCGAGGTCATTCGTGCCAACCTGGCCGGCAAGTGGGGGCTACAGTCTCCCTTCGTGCACTGGAGTGCATTGAGTGAACCTCTGCTGGAGCGAGCGCTTGCGCACCTGCCGCCGGCGCACCTGCGACTCTGGTTCGAACGGCTGCTGCAGGATATTCGGCCCAATCGGGCCGGGTTTCCCGATCTCATTCGCTTCACACATGAAACACCCGGCTACGAGATGATCGAGGTCAAGGGGCCGGGTGATCGGTTGCAGGATAACCAACGGCGCTGGATCGATTTCTGCCGCCGACACGCCATGCCGGTGCGCGTCTGTCATGTTCGCTGGGTAAACGCGTGAGCGAGGTCGAGACACCTCTTTATCGGGTCGCCGTGCGGGCGCTCTGTGCCTTTACCGCTCGTGGTGGCGATCTTGATTTGCGTTTCACACCATCGCCTACCGCCCAGGAGGGCATTGCCGGTCATGGCGTGGTCGCCGCTCGTCGGGGGGAGAGCTACGAGCGCGAAATCACCCTGGAGGGGCAGTTCGAGTCGCTGTTGGTACGCGGTCGGGCCGATGGGTTCGACGCTGAAGCGAACCGGCTGGAGGAGGTCAAGACCTATCGGGGTGATCTCGAGCACCAGCCGGAGAATCATCGCCGACTGCACTGGGCGCAGGCGAAGGTCTATGGGGCACTGATGTGCCAAACCCGCGGCCTGCCACACATCGAGCTGGCACTGGTCTACTTCGATGTGACCAGCCAGCGCGAAACGGTGATCAGTGAAACATTCGAGGCTGCAACACTGGCGGCATTTCTGAGCGAGCAATGTCGAGCGTTTCATGCCTGGGCAGCACAGGAACTGGCGCATCGCCAGGCGCGAGAGACGTGGCTTGCTCAGCTCGCTTTTCCTCACGATACCTTCCGCCACGGGCAGCGTGCGCTGGCGGAGAGTGTCTACAAGGCCGTTTCTACCGGGCGGGCGCTGATGGCACAGGCGCCGACCGGCATCGGCAAGACGCTGGGGACCCTCTTTCCCATGCTCAAGGCAATGCCGGGCCAGCAGCTGGATCGGCTCTGTTTTCTCACCTCGAGAACGACCGGGCGCCAGCTGGCACTCGATGCCCTGACCACGCTTGGCGCATCGGTGCCGGCCACGCCACTGCGTACCCTGGAGCTGATTGCGCGCGACAAGGCCTGCGAAAACCCGCATCTTGCCTGTCATGGTGAGTCATGCCCGCTCGCCAGTGGCTTTTACGATCGCCTGCCGGCGGCGCGACAGGCAGCGGTCGAAGCCGGCTTTCTGGATCACACCACGCTGCGCCGGGTCGCGCTGGCCCATGAGGTGTGTCCGTACTATCTCGGCCAGGAGATGGCGCGCTGGTCGGATATGCTGATCGGTGACGTCAATTACTGGTTCGATGCCAGCGCCATGCTCTATGCGCTGAGTGTGGAGCAGCAGTGGCAGGTCGGGTTGATGGTCGATGAGGCACACAATCTGGTAGAGCGCGGGCGCGGGATGTACAGCGCAGAGATGGATCAGACGCGCTTTCTGACGATGCGTCGCCAGGCGCCGCCGATGCTGAAAAAACCGCTGGACCGAGTGGCGCGGCGCTGGCGGGAACTCAACGCAGAGGTGTTCGATGATCACCATGACAGCGATTACCAGGTACTGGAAACGCCGCCTGGCCGGTTGATGGATGCCCTGGCCCGGGCGGTCTCGGCGATCAACGACCACATGGTCGAACAGCCGGTGGGGCTCGACAGTGCACTGCTTGAATTCTATTTCGATGCATTGGCCATGGCGCGGGTATACGAGCTTTTCGATGAGCATTTTCTCTGCGATCTCACTCGTATACCGGGGCGCACGGGACGGGTCGCCTCGCGACTCTGCCTGCGCAATGTGGTGCCCGGGCCACTGCTGGCACCACGCTTTGCTGCGACTCGGTCGAGCGTACTGTTCTCTGCCACGCTAAGCCCGGCACACTATTATCGTGACCTGCTGGGGCTGCCCGGGGAGACTCCCTGGCTGGAAATGGCCTCGCCCTTTGCCAGCGACCAGCTCGAACTTCATATCGATGCACATATCTCGACCCGTTACCGCGACCGAGCAGCGTCACTGGTCCCGATTGCCGAGCTTGTTGCGGCGCAGTATCGGCAGCGCCCGGGCAACTATCTCGCTTTCTTCAGCAGTTTCGATTATCTCGAACAGGTGGTGGCGACGCTGCGTGATCGAGCGCCGGAGCTGCCGCTGCACGTTCAGTCGCGGCGCATGAGTGAAGAGGCGCGACGTGACTTTCTGAACCGTTTCGGCGAGCAGAGCGGCATGATCGGTTTCGCGGTACTGGGCGGTATCTTCGGTGAGGGGATCGATCTGCCCGGCGAACGGCTGATCGGCGCCTTTATTGCCACGCTTGGCCTGCCGCAGGTGAATGCCGTCAATGAGCAGATGAAGGCGCGCATGGCTGCGCTATTCGGGGATGGCTATCGCTATACCTATCTCTATCCGGGCATGACCCGCGTCATCCAGGCGGCCGGGCGGGTGATTCGTACCCAGGAGGATCGAGGCGTGATTCATCTGATCGATGACCGCTTTGGCCGCCCCGAAATTCGAACGCTGCTACCGGGCTGGTGGTCACGATCATGAGTGCCACGAAGACACCACGGATATCAGGCAAGTTCCGCGCCATCCCGAGTGTCGATGTGGTGGTCATCGGTGGCGGCCAGGCCGGGCTGGCCTGTGGCTACTTCCTGCGCCGTTACAACCTGCGCTTCGTGATTCTCGACAGTGAAATCGCAGGCGGCGGTGCCTGGCAGCATATGTGGGCCTCGCTGCGCACCTTTTCGCCGGCGCGCTGGAGTTCACTGCCGGGTTGGCGGATGCCGGAACAGGGCTCACAGTGGCCGCATCGTGACGAAGTCATCGATTATCTGCGCCACTATGAGCAGCGCTACCAACTGCCCGTCAGACGACCGGTCACGGTACGTAATGTCACTGCCGGGCCGCGACGGTTGCACCTGGAAACCGATCACGGGGAAATTCGCGCCCGGGCCATCATCAACGCCACCGGCAGCTGGCGTCATCCATATATTCCCGCTTATCCCGGCCAGAGTGTATTTCACGGTTGCCAGTGGCATACCGTCGATTATGACCGCCCTGAACGGTTCCGCGATCGGCGGGTGCTGGTGGTCGGTGGCGGTAATTCCGGTGCCCAGCTCATGGCGGAGCTGGCCCCGGTGGCACGGGCCAGTTGGGTCACGTTCGAGCCGCCGCGATTTCTGCCCGAATCAGTCGATGGACGCGTCCTCTTCGAACGCGCCAGTCGCCTCTGGCGTGCCCGCCAGGCCGGGGAGGCGAACGATGAAACGGCTTATGGACTGGGGGATATCGTACAGACGCCGGCTGTCCGCGAAGCGTTGAAAAGGGGATGGCTCTACAGCGTACGTCCGTTTTGCGCCTTCACGGCCAATGGCGTGGTCTGGCCGGATGGTCGTGAGGAGGCGATCGACGATGTCATCTGGTGTACCGGGTTTCGCCCGGCGCTGGGCCATCTCGCGGGTCTGGGAGTGCAGGATGCCGAGGGCCGAGTGGCCGTCGAGGGTAACCGGTCGTGTGTTGAGCCCCGGCTCTGGCTGGTCGGGCATGGCAACTGGACCGGATTTGCCTCGGCCACGCTGATGGGCGTCATGCGTAATGCGCGTCAGGCAAGCGAAGGCGTGGCACGGCTGCTCGAGGCCAGGCGTGTGCGCTCTCGCACCCAGCATCTGACTGACGCTCGCTGAAGGCTTGTATCTCTCTGAAGGTGAGGGCGCTTTCGGTTAAAGACAGGGGCTCTGGTGCCGATCAATAACGCAGTGGTGATCCTCTCTGGAAAACCCGCAAGCTCGGCCGTCGTGACTTCTGCATGTGCCCATGCGCCTCGTAGATAGCGGGTGCGAAAGGCATCGCCCGACGACTGCCTGTGTGTGATTCGCTGTCGAACCTGCGAGACATTCATCATGGTCACGGTCAAGTGTCCTGCCCTGTTACTTCCCCTCCTGGGGTCGGGCCTGTTGGCTATCGTGTCGAACCTGGCTGCCATGATGATCGGCCATCAGGTGTATGCCCTGTCATTGGCCTCTGTTGGGCACGCCACAAAGGTGCGCCCTTTTTGGCAGGTGCTGTCTGATCGGATGGCATTCTGATGTCATTCCGCCGCCGTCTGCTACTGACCATGCTGAGCGTGGTCATCGTGGCTCAGCTGATGATGGCCATTGCCACACTGGATGCCATCCGCCGGGATGAATTGATCAGGGGTAAACGAGAGCTCGATGTCGGCCTGGCGGTCACGCGTCAGCTGATCGAGGAGCGAAGCAGACAGCTGCGCGATCAACTGGCCATGCTCTCAAGTGACGCCGGCTTTCGCAGGGCGCTGGAGAACAGTGATACCGCTGCGCTGACTGGCATGCTGGCAGACCGGGGCGAGCGTGTGGGTGCCGACAGGGCCGTGCTGATCAACGCTGTTGGCAAGATCATGGCGGGCAGTCATCTGGCACCGGGTACGGCACTGCTCTCTACGCCGCTTTGGCAACAGGCCTGGCAGCATGGGCAGGCGGAAGGAATTTTGCTGCAGGATGGGGCGCCGTATCAGTTCATCCTGTTGCCGGTAAGGACCCCCAGCCCGATCGGTTGGGTAGGCATGGGCTTTTTGCTCGACGATCAGCTGGCAAGCAGGATCGCCCACCTGACCCGGCTGTCAGTGAGTTTCGTGACGAGTGCTTCCAGCCCGCAGATGGCTTTTGTATCGGGGGCACTGAAAGCGGCTGGCGCTGACCGGCTCGAACAGCTGCATCGGGCACTGAGCAGCGGCCGCGATCCGGGACGCCAGCAGCTCGATACAGGAGACGACTGGCTAACGGGTGCGACGCTGCTGGAGACTGCTCCCGGTGGTCAGGTGCATGCGGTGGTCCAGCGTCCGCGCGGTGAACTGCTGGCCATGTTCCATCAGCTGGGTTGGCAACTGCTGGTGATTTCAATACTGAGCCTGATATTGATCGTGATTGCTGTCGCGCTTAGTGCGCGCAGCCTGGCGCGATCGCTGGTGAAACTGGCCGATGCGGCCCGGCGCATCGGTCAGGGAGAGCGGTTTCGCGGCATGCCGATCCGTGAACGGGGGAGCATTGGTCTGCTGGCCGCCACTCTGGAAGGGATGCAGGATGATCTCGATGCGCGTGAAAACTCCCTGCTCTACCGGGCGCGTCACGATGAGCTGACCCATCTCGCCAATCGAACCTGTGCACAACAGGATATTGATACCTTCGTGTGTCAGAAGCACGCCTTCACCCTGCTGCGGCTGGCTATCAGCGGCTTTCGTCATATCAACGATACCTTCGGCTTCGATATGGGGGATCGGGTGTTGCTGGCACTGTCGCAACGGCTGCAGGCGTTGCCGCCACCGTTGCATCAGGCCTATCGCATCGGGGGCGATGAGTTCCTGCTGATACTGAATGCCGAGCATGTCGAAGCGCTTTGGCTTGCCGATCTGGTCGGCGCGCTTTCCCAACCGATCGACCTCGATGGTTCACCCATTCGTCCGGTGTTTGCGATCGGTGAGGTGAATGCACCGCGCCATGGGGATGATGCGTGGCTGCTGCTGCGCCGTGCCGAAATCGCCATGTCGATGGCGCATCGCTCCCACCGTCATCACCTGCGTTATGTCGAGGGGCAGGATGAACTGCAACAGCGACAGTTGAAGCTGGTGCGTGATCTGCAGGGTGCCGTGACCGAGCAGCAGCTGTTCATGGTCTATCAGCCACAGATTGCCGCGCATTCCGGTCGGCTGACCGGTTTCGAGGCGCTGATGCGCTGGCAGCATCCGGAATTCGGTTTTGTTCCACCGGATGAGTTCATTTCCCTGGCCGAGCAGTTCGGTCACATGACGATGCTGTCGCAGTGGATGATCGAAACGGTATGTCATCAGCTGGCCGAGTGGAATGCTCTGGGCCACCGAGTGAGAGTGGCTATCAATCTGTCTGCCCGCGATGTGGTCGATCCAGCCCTCTCCGAGCGCCTGACAAGAGCACTGACCACGCATGATGTCGCCGCCGACCAACTGACGCTGGAGGTGACCGAGAGCACCATCATTCAGGATCCGGTGCTGGCCGTTTCCGTGCTTGAGCGGCTACGCCTGGCCGGTGTCCGTATCGCCATTGACGATTACGGTACCGGCTACTCCTCGCTCTCCCAGCTGCGCACCCTGCCGGTGCGGGAACTCAAGATTGATAAATCCTTTGTGCTCAAACTCGATGAGCGTGAAGAGGATCGCATCATCGTCCGTTCGACCATCGAGCTCGGCCATAACCTGGGCCTGGAGGTCGTCGCCGAGGGCGTGGAAACAGCGGCTTCCAGAACCCTGCTCAGTCAGCTGGGATGCAATTATCTGCAGGGGTATCTGATCTCGCGACCGCTGGCAGCGGCAGCCGTCCCCGGCTGGATCGAACATAATCAGAATCATCCGGTGATACTGTCCGATCAGACCGTGACATGAGCCAGTGCTTTCAGTGAACTCCGGCTACCGTGCACACGTGACGCGGACGCGATGGAACGATATCCGTTGTCAACTTTTATATTTATTTGAAGTTAACCAATGGCGATGGCACGCTACTGGCAACCCATCGACCCGTAAATGGTTAACAGATAATGTTCGAGCCTGGCACCGAAGTTGACGATACCTGCCGTCATGACTGGCGACGCGATGAGATCGAGTCGCTACTGAACCTGCCATTCAACGACCTGCTGTTTCGCGCTCAGTCAGTGCATCGCCGCCATTTCGATCCCAACGCTGTCCAGATCTCCACACTGCTGTCGATCAAGACCGGCGCCTGTCCCGAGGACTGCAAATATTGTCCGCAGTCGGCTCACTACAACACCGGTCTCGACCGGGAGAAGCTGATGCAGGTCGAGGCGGTGATGGAAGAGGCCCGCAAGGCGAAAGCGGTCGGCGCGACCCGCTTCTGCATGGGCGCCGCCTGGCGCCATCCACATCAGCGCGATATGCCGTATGTGCTGGCAATGGTGCGCGGCGTAAGGGCGATGGGGCTGGAGACATGCATGACGCTGGGCATGCTCAGCCATGAGCAGGCCGAGCAGCTCGCCGACGCCGGGCTCGATTACTACAACCACAATCTTGATACCTCGCCGGAGTACTATGGCGAGATCATCACCACCCGCACCTATGCCGAGCGGCTCGATACGCTGGATCATGTCCGCCGCGCCGGCATGAAGATCTGCTCGGGAGGCATTCTCGGCATGGGTGAGTCGGTCGCCGACCGTGCCGGACTGCTGCAGCAGCTCGCCAATCTGCCGGTACATCCCGAAAGTGTGCCGATCAACATGCTGATCCGTATCGAAGGTACGCCGCTGGCAGAGGTCGAGGCACTCGATCCGCTGGCGTTCGTGCGTACCGTGGCGGTGGCCCGCATTCTGATGCCCGGGTCACACGTGCGGCTGGCCGCCGGTCGCGAGCTGATGAGCGACGAAACCCAGGCGCTGACCTTCTTCGCTGGCGCCAACTCGATTTTCTACGGGGAGCGGCTGCTGACGGCGCAGAACCCGCAGGCGGCCCATGATCAGCATCTGTTCGAACGCCTCGGGCTCTACCCGGAGCGGCGCGAAGATGTCGACGATGCCACCCACGAGGCTGCCATCGGTGAGCAACTCGAGCGGGCGCGCATCCGGGCGATGACGACCGACGCCATGGCTCGGGCATGAGGGAGAGCGGCAATACCGACCTGGACGCCGCATTGGCGCCCCGGCTGGCCGAGCGTCATGCGCAGGCGCGCTACCGGCAGCGGCGCACGGCGGATCGAGCCGGTGCGCATGTTCGCGTGGACGGCCGCGACGTTGTGAACTTCTGCAGCAATGACTATCTCGGTCTGGCCCATGATCCGCGTCTGGGGGAAGCACTGGCCGAGAACGCCCGGCGTTTCGGTACGGGCGGCGGCGCCTCGCATCTGGTCAGCGGCCATCTGACGCCGCACGAAATGCTTGAGCAGCGGCTGGCGTGGTGGACAGGCCGTGAGCGGGCGCTGCTGTTCTCAAGCGGCTATCAGGCCAATATCGGCACCATCGCGGCGCTCATGGGGCGGGGCGATCATGTGGTGCACGATCGCCTCAATCACGCTTCGCTGCTCGATGGTACCCGGCTGGCCGGCGCCCGGCTGCATCGCTTTGACCACAATGATCCGGCACACGCCGGGCGGGTGCTGGCCGAACTCGACCCGTCGCGCGCCCGGCTGGTGGTCAGCGACGGAGTCTTCAGCATGGAGGGCGATTGCGCCGATGTGATGGCGCTGGCCGGGCAATGTCGCGCCCGGGGTGGCTGGCTGATGATCGATGATGCGCACGGACTGGGCGTACTGGGCGCGCGAGGTGCCGGCACGCTTGAGGCGCAGGGAGTGTCGGCCGATGAGGTGCCGGTGCTGGTGGGCACGCTCGGCAAGGCGCTGGGCACCCAGGGTGCCTTTGTGGCCGGCAGCCAGACCCTGGTCGAGGCGCTGATCCAGTTCGCCCGCCCATATGTGTATACCACCAGCCTGTCACCGGCGCTGGCCGGGGCCACCCTGACCGCGCTCGATATCGTGGGCGACGAGCCCGAACGCCGCGCCCATCTGCAAACGCTGATTGGCGCGTTTCGCCGCGCCGCCGAATGCCTGCCGGGGATTCGGCTGATGCCTTCCGACACACCGATTCAGCCGCTGCTGGTTGGCCGGGGCGGTGAAGCCGAAGTGCTGACACTGGCCCGCCGGCTGGCAGACGAGGGGGTGTGGTGTACCGCGATTCGCCCGCCCACAGTACCCCGGGGCAGTGCCCGGCTGCGGATTACTCTCTCGGCCGCGCACACCCACGCCGATCTTGATCGACTACTGTCAGCACTGGAATGCCACTGTCGAACCCGGGAGCTGACCCATGGCTGAACCTGAGCGCAATCACGAGAAACTCATTCTGCTGCCCGGCTGGGCCCTCGGCCCGGACCCCCTGATGCCGCTGGCACGTGCCATCAAGCAGCACGCCCCCGGGCTGACGGTCGAGTGCGCCCGCTACCCGGCGCTCACCAGCCGCCGCCGTGAGGTGTGGCTGGAGGCACTCGATGCCGAGCTGCCCGATCACACCTGGCTGGCGGGCTGGTCCCTGGGCGGCATGCTGGCGACCGCGCTGGCCGATCGGCGCGGCGCGCGTGCGCGGGGGCTGATCACGCTCGGCAGCAATGTCAGCTTCATCACCCGCCCGGGCTGGTCGGCGGCGATGGCGCGCCACACCTTCGAGGACTTCCGTGCCCGGCTGGCCGCGTCGCCGGGGGAGGCCTTCGAGCGCTTCGCCGCCCTGAGCGCCAGGGGCAGTCATGATGCCCGCCATCTCGGACGCGAGCTGCTTAACGCGCTACGGCGTACGCCGAGCGATGAAGCCGCAGCGGGACTGGCGCTGTTGCAACAGCTCGATCTGCGCGATGTGCCGGCACGACTGAAGGTCCCTCAGCTGCACCTGTTCGGCGAGCACGACGTGCTGGTCCCCGAGGCGGCCCGGGTGCTGCTGGCTGAGCGTCTGCCGCCGACAGGGGAGACCCGGCTGCTGGCCGAGACCGGTCACGGTTTTCCGATTGAACGGGTCGAGGAGACTGCCGGGCTGATGGCCGAGTTCATTGGCCGCCACGCGGTGCCCCGGCGCAGCCGGAGTACACCGACTTGATATCCAATGCGGAACCCGAGACGACTGGTGCAGCGCACCAACAGGTGAGCGCCCGCTTCTCGCAGGCCGCCGGACAGTACGATGAAGCGGCTGCGCTGCAGCGTGAGGTTGCCGATCGGCTGTTGGCGCATATCGACGACGGACGAGTGCCGGCCACCATCGTCGATGTGGGTTGTGGCACCGGCTATGTCACCGCACGGTTGCAGCAGCGCTTTCCGGGGGCGGCGTTAATCGGCGTGGACCCGGCGCCAGGGATGCTGAGCGTCGCCCGGAACCGCCATGCCGCGTTGCCGATCGACTGGCGAGCCGGCGCCGCAGAAGCGCTGCCACTGCCTGCCAGGAGCACTGATCTGTTGATATCGAGTCTGGCGCTGCAGTGGTGCGTATCACTGGCCCCTTTCCTGGCCGAAGCCGAAAGGGTACTGCGACCAGGTGGTCGATTGTGCTTTACCACTCTCTGCGAGGGCAGCCTGTTCGAGCTGAAAAGGGCCTGGCGGGCACTGGACAGCGCCCCTCACGTCAATGCATTTGTGCCCCCCGACAGGCTCCATGGCGATCTGCAGGCCTCATCAATGCGTTGTCAGGGGGTAACGCTAAGCGATCACCAGACCTTTCATCCGAATCTGGCCGAGCTGATGCGCGCACTCAAGGCCGTCGGGGCCAATACCGTGGCCGGCCGCGGTGCCAGCGGGCTGACCGGTCGGCAACGCTTTGCCCGGCTCGAACGAGCGATCGAGGCCTTTCGCACCGACGCGGGACTGCCGACCACCTATCGGGTGGCACAGGTGATGATGCAAAAGCCGGATGGCGTGCCTGCTGAGTCCGGGGGAGAGCCCAACCCATGAAGCGGGCCTTTTTCGTGACTGGCACCGATACCGATGCCGGCAAGACCGTGATCGCGGCCGGGTTGCTCGCGGCAGCCCGCCGTCGTGGCCTGAGCACCGCGGCCGGCAAGCCGGTGGCCTCGGGCTGTACGCGCACTCCGCACGGGTTGCGTAATACCGATGCACTTGCCCTGCAGCGCGAATGCCGGCCCGAACTCGCTTACGAGATGATCAATCCGGTGGCCCTCGAACCGGCCATTGCCCCGCATATTGCCGCCCGGGAAGTGGGCATCGAACTGACGGTGAGCGCGCTGGCGGCGCCGATGCGCACACTGCTGGCCCGTCAGGCAGATCTCACCCTGATCGAAGGTGCCGGTGGCTGGCGGGTACCGCTCAACGAGCATGAGTCGCTTTGTGAACTGCCCCATGCGCTGGCACTGCCGGTGGTGCTGGTGGTGGGGGTGCGACTCGGCGCGATCAGTCATGCCCGACTGACGCTGGAGGCGATCGAGCGCGATGGACTGCGTGTGGCCGGCTGGGTAGCCAATGTCATCGAGGGTGACACAGCCCGGCTCGCGGAGAACCTCGACACTCTGAAGCACTGGCTGGGCCTTGACCGTGACCATGCCATGGGCCGGGCACCCTGCCTGGGCGTGGTACCCCGGTTGGCCGATCCCGAGCCCGAGCGGGTGGCCGATTATCTCGATATCGATGAACTGATGGATTGGGCCTGACACCGATGAGCAACAACGATGCGTGGATGCAGCGCGATATCGCCAGCCTCTGGCATCCCTGCACCCAGATGAAGGACCATGAAACACTGCCGGTGACGCCAATCCGGCGCGGCCGCGGGGTCTGGCTGGAGGACTTCGATGGCCGCCAGTACCTCGATGCCATCAGCTCCTGGTGGGTCAATATCTTCGGTCACGCCAACGAGCGCATCAATGACCGCATCCGCGCCCAGCTCGACTCGCTGGAGCACGTGATCCTGTCGGGCTTTACCCACCAGCCGGTGATCGAGCTCTCCGAGCGGCTGGGCCAGCTCACGCCTGTGGGGCTGGGGCACTGCTTTTATGCCGACAACGGCTCGGCGGCGGTCGAGATCGCGCTCAAGATGAGCTACCACTACTGGTACAACGTCGGGCGGCCGGAGAAACGGCGCTTTCTGACCATCACCAACGGCTATCACGGTGAGACCCTGGGCGCGCTGTCGGTCGGGGATGTGGCGATCTTCACCGAGACCTATCGCTCACTGTTGCTGGATGTGCTCAAGGTGCCGGCCCCGGATGGGTTCGGCCTGCCGCGCGAGCAGTGGGTGGCCGAGGCGCGGGAGAAGTTCGCCCACATGGAGGCGGCGCTGGAACGCCATCATCATGAGCTGGCAGCCGTGATTGTCGAGCCGCTGATCCAGTGCGCCGGGGGCATGCGGATGTATCCTCCCGAGTATCTTGGCTGGCTGCGCGAAGCCTGCGATCGCTACAACGTACAGCTGATCTTCGATGAGATCGCGGTCGGTTTCGGTCGTACCGGCACCCTGTTCGCCTGCGAGCAAGCCAGCGTACGGCCCGACTATCTTTGCCTCTCCAAGGCAATTACGGGCGGCTATCTGCCGCTGTCGGTGGTGATGACCACCGATGAGGTCTATGACGCCTTCTACGATGACTATGCGAGTCTGCGGGCCTTTCTGCATTCGCACAGCTACACCGGCAATCCACTCGCCTGTGCCGCCGCGCTGGCGACACTGGATATCTTCGAGCAGGACAATGTGATCAAGGCCAATCGCGAGAAGGCTGATCATATCGAGCAGGTGACGGCGCCGCTGCGGGAGCATCCGCATGTGGGCGACGTGCGCCAGACCGGCATGGTGGTAGCCATCGAGATGGTACGGGACAGGGCGACACTCGAACCCTACGACTTCCGTGAGCGCCGGGGAGTGCGGGTGTTCCGCCATGCCATGTCGCGTGGGGCGATGCTGCGCCCGCTGGGGAATGTGATCTACTGGATGCCGCCCTACGTCATCGAGCCCGGTGAGATCGACTTTCTGGCTGAGGTCACCCGGGAAGGGCTGGAGATTGCTACCCGTGATTGAAGGAGAATAAAAAAAGGCCGCCCAGGGGGCGGCCGAATCCAGGAAGCTTAATGGAATCAGAAGGATTCCCACTCCTCGACTTCAGAGTGCGAAGTGTTGCGCGGGGCCGGAGCACTGGCTTTGGCCGAGTGATGGCTGGTAGCGCGTGCCGAGTGGCTGGTGGCCGGCTTCGGTGCATGTGTACTCGTGGTCTGTTTCGCGCGTGTTTGAGTCGGCTGTGCTGCGCGGGGCGGCTGCGGGTGTCCCACCTCTTCTGCATGCCTGAAGAAGGCGATCTCGCGGATCAGCGCTTCGGCCTGCTGTTCCAGTGAACGGCTGGCTGCACTGGCTTCTTCGACCAGACTGGCATTCTGCTGGGTAACGCTGTCCATCTCGGTAATGGCAGTGTTGACCTGATCGATGCCGGTGGACTGCTCACGGCTGGCGACGGCAATCTCTCCCACCAGATCGGTCACCTGCTTGACGCTGGTCACGATCTGCTCAAGGGTCTGACCCGAGCGATTGACCAGCTCGGTGCCGGTAGCCACCCGACTGACGCTCTCTTCTACCAGCGCCTTGATGTCCTTGGCGGCATCGGCGCTGCGACTGGCGAGATTGCGCACTTCCGCGGCCACTACGGCAAATCCGCGACCCTGTTCACCTGCGCGCGCCGCTTCAACCGACGCGTTGAGTGCCAGCAGGTTGGTCTGAAAGGCGATATCGTCGATCAGGCCGATGATGCTGGCGATCTTCTGACTCGACGTATTGATCTCGCCCATCGCCGAGACGGCCTGCGAAACGACATTGCCCCCTTCGCGAGCCCGCTCGCTGACATTGCGTGCCAGGGTGTCCGCCTGAGCGGCATTATCAGCATTCTGACGTACGGTGGACGTGATCTCTTCCATCGAGGCGGCGGTTTGTTCCAGATTGGCAGCCTGACTCTGGGTCCGCTGATTGAGGTCGTCGTTGCCGCTGGCGATTTCACGGCTGGCGATCTGCACCGAGCCGGCATTGCGCTGTACCGAGGTGACGACTTCGGTCAGGCGATGGCGCATGGCATCCAGCGAGCGCAGCATGTCACCGAATTCATCCCTGCAGGTGATGTCGATGCGCGAGGTCAGATCACCCTCGGAGAGCGACTGGGCCATTTCCTGAGCCTTGCCCAGCGGGGTCATGATGCCGCGAATCAGCCAGAAGGCGAGGGCCATGGCCAGCAGCACCGACAGTGCGATGACACCGATCACGATATTGCGGGTCGTGGCATAAGCCTGGCTTCTCTGCTGAAAGCTGGTATCAGCCTGTCGGTTGTTGGTCTGAAAGAGGGCGTCGATATCCTGGGCCAGCTGGTTGTACTGGGTGCTGAGTGTGTCAATCGAGTGCTGGCGTGCCCCATCGAAATCGTTGGCAGCCATCAGCGAGACATTGCGCTCGATGCTGTTGCGCAGCTCTACCATGTGTTCATGCAGTGCGTTGGCTTCGGCCGCTTCCCGCTCGGACTGGATCCCGGTGCTGTACTTTTGCCAGGCCGTATCGATCCGGCTGTTGCTTTGATCCAGCTTCTGCTGAAGCTCGTTGACCGTAGAACTGTCGCGATCCGCCTGCTGGGCCACGATGCGCACCCAGGAGCGCAGCAGCTCGGAACGGACTTCCGCCAGTGCTGTGAGTGGTTTGACGTTTTTCTGACTGATGTTTTCAAGGGCTTCCTGAGAGTTGCGGGTGCTCATCAGGCCCATGAAGCCCACTACGATGAGCAGCACAATACAGAGGCCCAGGCTGGCCGCCAGCCGGGCCTTGACGCTTCGATTCAGACCGAACATGTCGAGTTTTCTCCCTGAGTGCGGGTGATTGCCGTTATGGCAACCGAGGACGGCCTTGAATGTGTTTCGTCGGGGGAGGAAAGCCATTCGCCGCTGTGATCAATATCGGCGGATCGCAAAGGATAATTAGGGAAGGTTTTATTCATGGTTATAATAAATTATTTTAAATAAAGAAAATGGAATAAAAAAAGATGGCCCAGCACCGTCACAATGAGCAGACATGGCTCCCTGCGCGCGCAGGGGCACGTAATCCGGTTTGTACCGGTCTGGGGGATCACCGACACTGAGCAGCATTTCACTATCACAGAGACAGGAACGCCCATGTCGGGTACCCAACACGCGCCTGCCGATTCATCGCTCAGCCCGGCACTGGTGCTGCTGATGGCGGTGACCACCGGGCTGGCCGTTGCCAGCAACTATTATGCTCAGCCGCTTTTGCATACCATCGCTGATCAACTGGCGCTGTCCTATTCCAGCGCCGGGATCATTGTCACCACTGCGCAGGGCGGTTACGCCGCCGGGCTGCTATTGCTGGTACCGCTGGGGGATCTGTTCGAGCGGCGCCGGATGATCGTCATCATGATGCTGCTGGCAGCACTGGGGCTGCTGATCAGCGCGAGCGCCGAGTCTCTGGCGATGCTGCTGCTGGGCACCGCCATGACGGGTGTGTTTTCGGTGGTAGCTCAGGTGCTGGTGCCCTTTGCCGCGACTCTGGCTCGACCCGAGCGGCGTGGTCAGGTGGTCGGTACCGTCATGAGCGGATTGCTGCTGGGCATTCTGCTGGCACGCACCGTCGCCGGGGCACTCTCTTCACTGGGGGACTGGCACACCATCTACTGGGTGGCCGCCATCCTGATGCTGATCAATACGCTGGCGCTGTGGCGCATGCTGCCACGTTTTCATCAGTCTGCCGGGCTTTCCTACGGGCAACTGTTGCGCTCGATTGCCACCCTGTTCCGCCGTCATCCGCTGTACCGGCTGCGCGCCGCGCTGGGCTTTCTGTTCTTCGCCACCTTCAGCGTACTCTGGACATCGCTGGCCTTCCTGCTTTCCGGGCCGCCCTGGCACTTTTCCGATGCTACCATCGGGCTGTTTGGCCTGGCCGGTGCCGCCGGGGCGCTGATGGCGCGTCGGGCCGGCACTCTGGCAGATCAGGGGTATGCTTCCCTGGTCACCACGGCCGGCATGGCGCTGATGGTCATCGCCTGGGCGCTGTTTGGCGTTGCCGGCTGGAGTCTGATCGCGCTGGTAGCAGGGATTATCCTGCTCGACCTGGCACTGCAGAGTGTCCACATTACCAATCTCAACCTGATTTACGGACTCGACAGTACCGCGCGCAATCGTCTCAACGCCGGCTACATGACCAGCTATTTCCTCGGGGGCGCCTTCGGCTCGCTAGCCTCGGCGGCGGTCTATGGGCATGCCGGCTGGACCGGGGTGGTCTGGCTTGGGCTGGCGCTGGCGGTGCTGGCAACGCTCATCTGGGCATACGGCTATCGACGAATGATCGATTGAATAAGTGGCCTGGCGCCCGCAGATAGGTGTCATGCCACCTGAAGCTGCCGTTTCACGGAGCGTTCAGGCAGTGCTGGCCAAGCTGTGTTAAACAGCTATGCTCTGGGGTTTACAGGAAACGTTTCCAAGAGGAGTGATATGGATATCATCCGCATTATTCTGGCGATCATTCTGCCGCCGGTCGGCGTCTTTCTGCAGGTCGGCTTCGGGTTGCAGTTCTGGATCAACATTGTGCTGACCATCCTCGGCTATATTCCGGGCATCATTCACGCGGTCTGGATCATCGCCACGCGCTGAGCACCTTTCCGCCTCATGTGTTCTGCCTGCAGGAAAAGCCCCGGTCTCACCGGGGCTTTTCGCGTTGGGTTGCCGGAAGGGGCCTGCGTCAGTCTTGCATCTCGCTCGTGGTCCTTCATTCTGTGCCGCTGATGCTGCTCCCGCGATTTTCAAGGACCCCCGATGTCGCGTCGTCTGACCCTGATTGCCCCGGCAGCCACTGCTGCGTACCGCCCCGGCCGATTGGCCGGCGATGAGCCGATCGTACAGCCCATCCATGCGCCACCGCTGCTGGAAAGGTTATCGGTGGAGGCGTGCTTTTGTGCGCCGGAGTGTCAGGCGCGCCAGACGGCCGAATGGCTGGCACTGGAAGCGACTATTGATCCGGCTCTGAAAGCGCTCGACATCGGCCACTGGCAGGGGGTATCACGGGAGACCCTGGCGCGTGACGACCCTGATGGGCTGGCACGCTGGATGCGTGACCCGGCCTCTGCGCCCCATGGCGGGGAATCGGTCGAGCAGCTTTGTCAGCGTGCGGCGTCGCGACTTCAGACGGTGGGCAATGGCCACACCCTGATGGTGACCCATGCCGAGGTGATTCGTGCCTTTGTGATTGTCGCCATGGAGGCACCGGCGCGCAGTTATTTCGGGCTGGACATTGCGCCACTGACCCTGACCCGACTGGAGGACGGCACACGCTGGCGGGTGCGCTGCAGCGGTGTGGCGCTGACCTCTGCTGAGTAACCCTGAATGCGCGCCGATGCGGCATTACTCATCCAGGAAGTAGTCGCTGTCCAGGCGCTTGATCTCGAAGCGATCGACCGTGGTGACGCCCACATTGTGATCAATCATCAACCGGGCGAGCTGCTGGCCGTCAATCAGGATGATGCGGCTCTCCAGCTGGGTTACGTACTCCTGCGCCTCACGCGTGAAGTGTGAGGTGGTGATGAACACGCCCTTGCGAGCGCGCCGGCCAGCCAGGGCGCCGGAGAACTTCTGGATATCCGGCCGGCCTACCGGATTCACCCAGCGCTTGGCCTGCAGGTAGATGGTCTCCAGCCCCAGTGGGTCCTCGTTGATCATCCCGTCGATGCCGCCGTCGCTGCTCTGGCCCACGCTCTGCCCGGAGCCCTGACCGCAGCCATAGCCCATGGTGATCAGCACATCGACCACCAGCTGTTCGAAGCGCGCCGGATGGATCTGCTGCATCCGCTCGATCATGTCGAGTTCCAGATCGGCGCGGATGGCTCGCCATGACACCTCCATGCTCTCCAGCGGGGTCAGGCTCTCCATTTCGCCGTCGAGCTCATCGGCGGCCGGGGCCCGCTGGGCACGAGCGGCGCCGTTGGTACGGCGCCGAAACTCGCGAAAGGACTCGAAGCGCATCAGATAGGCCAGATCGACGCGCGCTGTCTCTTGCAGCGCCTGTTCCCCTTCCGCAGTAATGGCGACCACTCCACGCCCACGGGAAGCCAGCAACCCTGCCTTGCGCAGATAGCTGGCCGCCCAGGTGACCCGGTTGTTGAACAGGTACTGTTGGCCGCTGGGGTTGAGCTGATGGCGCTCGGCGGCGCTCAGTTCGAAAGCCTCCGCCAGTGGTGCATAGCTCTCCCGCAGCAGATGATCGCGGCCATCGGCGGTCAGCAGCAGTAGTGGATGCATCAGCGACTGGAAATCGGGAATCGGCATGATGGGGAGGCGTTACACTCCTTGTGATGGGTGAACATTCAGGGCGCGGCAGGGGCTGGTTCAGACCTCCAGCTGACTGCCCAGCTCCACCACCCGGTGCGGGGGCAGGTGAAAGTACTGCATGTTGCTCTGGGCATTTTTCAGCATGAAGGAGAACAACCGCTCTCGCCAGCGCGCCATGCCCATTCGCTTGTTCGCAATCAGTGTCTCACGGGTGAGAAACCAGGTGGTGCGCAGCGGCTCGAAGGTCAGCCCCGGGCAGTGGCAGTAACGCAGCGCGCCGGGCACATCGGTGTATTCCATGAAGCCGAAGTGCAGCACGATGCGATAAAAGCCGAACTCGAAGCTCTGGCACTCGGCACGTTCACTGATCGGTACGAAGGGCCGATCTTCGGTCACCACGGTCAGCAGTGCCACCTGGCGATGCAACACCTGGTTGTGCATCAGGTTATGCAGTAGCGCACGCGGCAGAATGTCTGTGCGGCCACTCAGGAAAATCGCTGTGCCCTCCACCCGGTGGGGTGGGTCGCGCTGGAGACTGGTGATCAGCCCCTCCAGTGAGAGCCCCGGTTGCATCTGCCGTGCCTCGAGCAATCGGCGCCCGCGCCGCCAGGTACTCATTAGCAGAAACAGCCCAGCACCCGCCAGGACCGGAAAGGCTCCGCCGTGAAAGAGCTTGGCGATATTGGCGCTGAAATAGAGTGTATCGACCAGCACAAAGCCGATCAGCAGCGGAATGGCCAGCCACCCTGGCCAGTGCCAGACCCGCAGCATCACCACCCCCAGCAACAGGGTGGTGATCAGCATGGTGCCGGTTACCGCAATACCGTAGGCCGTTGCCAGCCCGGTTGAACTGGCAAAGCCCACCACCAGGGCTACCACGCCGGCCATCAACAACCAGTTGACCAGTGGCATGTAGATCTGCCCGCGCTCCAGGCGTGAGGTGTGATGGACACTCATGCGCGGCAGATAGCCGAAGCGGATGGCCTGATAGGTGATCGAGAAGGCCCCCGAAATCACCGCCTGTGAGGCGATGATGGTCGCCAGCGTGGCCAGCACGACCAGTGGCCAGAGTGCCCACTCGGGCGCCAGCAGATAGAACGGATTGCGAATCGCCTCGGGCTGCTCGAGCAGTAGTGCGCCCTGGCCGAAGTAATTCAGCAGCAGCGCCGGCAGTACCACCAGAAACCAGGCACGAGCAATGGGCGGCCGCCCGAAGTGACCCAGGTCGGCATAGAGCGCCTCGGCCCCGGTGAGGGCCAGCACGACAGCCGAGAGGATGGCGATTCCGATGCCCGGATGAGCAGTGAAAAAGCCGACGGCATAGCCAGGGTTGAGCGCCAGCAGCACCTCGGGCGTTTGCAGGATAGCCATCAGACCCAGAGCGGCCAGTGACGTAAACCACACCAGCATCAGTGGGCCGAACAACCGGCCGATGACCGTCGTGCCCTTGTGCTGCAATACAAACAGGCCGATCAGGATGATCAGTGCGACCGGCACGATCCAGTGATCGATGGCCGGGTAGGCGACCTCGACGCCCTCGACCGCCGAAAGTACCGAGATGGCAGGCGTGATCATGCTGTCGCCGTAGAGCAGGGCAGCGCCCACCAGCCCCAGCAGGATCAGCCCTTCACGAACACCGTGATGAGAGACGGCCTGACGCGCCAGCGCGGTCAGCGCCATCACGCCGCCTTCGCCCTCATTGTCGGCACGCAGTACGACGATGACGTACTTCAGCGACACCACCCACAGCAGTGACCAGAAAATCAGCGACAGGATGCCCAGCACGCCCGCTTCATCCGGGCGCACGCCATAGCCGCCGGTAAAGACTTCGCGCAGGGTATAGAGCGGGCTGGTGCCAATATCGCCATAGACCACACCAATGGTCGCCACAATCAGGCCCGGCATGGTGCGATGGGGCAGTGAAGCGGTCGAGGTTGTCATGATCAGCGAGGGCATTCCCCGGGAACGATAATCGGCATCCTGCGCCTCTGCCGGCATAACGGCAACCCTCGGAAAGAAGGCGCTGCGGGTGTCGAAAATGACCCTGCCGAACGGGTTCACAACGTGCCTGGAAGAACCGTTATCGGAGAGCGGGTATCCAGCGCGCCCAATACCCGTTAGAATGTGCGCCGGTCGCCTTGGCGATCCAAGCGCCCGAGTGGCTCAACTGGATAGAGCAACGGCCTTCGAAGCCGTGGGTTGCAGGTTCGAGTCCTGCCTCGGGCGCCATCCGACCTTCCTGAGTAGTCCTTGCAAGTTCTTCAAGACACTGAATCGCGACCTTTTAAAGGATTCTGATCCTCGGCGATCCGAGCACTTCCTGCCGAATCCGGCATGCTAACTGGCTTACCTGCCAGTTAGAAAAGCTCCGTATACCACCACGCATGCCGCTAACTGCCCGCCAGATCGAGAACACCAGGCCCGGCGATAAGCTGACCCTATCCGATGGTTCGGGACTCGAACTCAGGATTTCCCCTTCAGGGCCAGGCAGTAGCGGCCATGGTTCTCTCGGATGACGAACAGGCACTCAACTCTGAATGAAGGCCCAAAAGACAGCCCCGATCATCAGCAGTGCGAAGGCAAGACGTAGCAATCTGGAGAAGAGAGGGCGTTGCACGAGCGGTCGGATGGCGCCGCCGACACACATCCAGAAGATATTGGTGCAACCGGCAACCGCCAGACAAACCCCCATGGTGGCAACGTAAGCCATGGTCGCTGGCGATATCGGCAGTAAAAACTGCGAGTAGACCACCAGTAATACCGCGTAGGACTTCGGGTTCAGAACGTTGAGGAAAATACCATCGCGCATTGTCAGGCGGGCGCCTTCGGCTGCGTTGGTGTCGAGGGGCGTGGTCGCAATACGATAGGCGAGGTAGAGCACGTAGAGCCCGCCCACGATCTGCAGTGTCAGCTTTACACCCGGCCAGGCCGAGAGCAGCGCCGCCAGGCCAAGGGCAGAAGCCACCATCGAAATCGCCAGCCCGGTCAGCATGCCCGCATAGAGTGAGAGTGTCTTGTAAACGCCAAATGTGGCGGAGGTTGCCACGATGGTCATGGGCCCCGGCCCTGGTGAGCCGAACAGGAGCAGTGCAGTGATTGCGAGTGTGGTGAGTTGCGACATGGGTCTCTTCATCCCTGAACACGGTCTGCTCAAAGTGATAACGACCGTGAAACGCTAACCCAGGTCGGAACCGATCAGTACCGTTTGCTCAAAACGGTACTGATCATTACCATCCAATGTCAATATCGCAGAGGATGAACGCCATGCCGATCCAGGCGCGTGAACGACTGATTGCGACTGCGGAAGCGCTCTTCTATCAACGAGGCATCAATACGGTCGGCATCAGTGAGTTGATTGAAACTTCCGGAGTCGGACGTGCGTCGTTTTATCGTCACTTCGAAAGCAAGGACGCACTGGTGCATGCCGTGCTACGCCACCGTAATGAGATGACCCTGGCCTCCCTCGAGGCAGGTATTGCCGCAAATGACAGCTCACCCCTGGGTGTGTTCGATGTTGTCGCCGAGCGCTACGGACAAGCCGACTTTCGGGGCTGTGCCTTCATCAACGCCATGGTGGAAGCTGCCGACCGTGGCAGCGAAACCCACCGCATTGCCAGAGGGCACAAGCTGGCTCAGATACAGATCATTGCTCGGGTACTCGAGCAAGCCGGCTACTCACCGAGTCACGAACTCGCCTGCGATTTTCAGCTGCTTATCGATGGTGCCGTCATGGGCGTGCTACGTGAGGGCAACCTGGAACCGGTTGAGCGAGCAAAGCAGATAGCGGCCAGACTGCTGCGTCTTTGACCGTCATCTCGTCCGTAGGGACTGATGATCAGCCGTGATGAGATAAAGCCGGTTTCGCCAGCAGCAGTGGCTGTTGTTACTACTTGATCGATGAGCTGGCTGGCAAGGCGCAGGGTAAGAGCAATCCCTGCGCTATGCTGTACTCCTGCCTCGGGCGCCGCTTCTTCCTCTTGAACTCCCGCCGCGTTGCCTGAGTTACCGAAAGGCACCTCCAAAGAACTATAACTCTTCCATTATTTTTAAACCTGGGTTGTGCTTTTTTGCTTTATTCAAAAAGTAAGTGGCTGCGACCAGGTCTTGAATGAATGCATCAATAAAAACGGGCTGTAACGATCATAACCTGTTGATTGAATCTTGCAGAAAGCAAGTTTGTTTACCTCTATAAATTCATGTTTTTATTGGATTTTTAAAATAGTTGCCTGTAGGGTGGCCCCTCATTGAGGTAATCCTTCCCTTGCATGTTTTCCACGGTTGAATCATGACCCCGATTTCCATGGCGATCCTCGCCCTGGCCATGTCGACCGATGCGTTTGCGGCATCCCTGGCGAAGGGCACTGCACTGCGTCGGCCGGGCTGGTTCGAAATATTGCGCACTGGGCTGATCTTTGGCGCCGTGGAGACGATCACCCCGCTAATCGGCTGGGGCATCGGGTCACTGGCCAGTCGCTTTGTCAGCGAGTGGGATCACTGGGTGGCCTTTACCCTGTTGCTGATCCTCGGATTGCGCATGATTTACGAGGGCCTTGCCTCGAAGGACGAAACAGCTTCAGGCAAGGGCAGGGCACAGAGCCGGCACTCTTCCCGCAGCCTGATTCTGACCGCCATTGCGACCAGTCTGGATGCCATGGCGGTCGGGGTTGGGCTGGCATTTGCCGAGGTGGATATTCTGCTGGCAGCACTGGCCATAGGATTGGCGACGACCCTCATGACCATCGTGGGTGTGTCGCTCGGTCAGGTGCTGAAGCAGGCTATCGGTCGGATGGCCGAAATCCTGGGGGGCGTGGTACTGATCATGATTGGCGCCAGCATTCTCTATGAGCATCTTTCGGGGGCCGTGGGCTAGCCCCCTTTCAGAGCTGCCGGGAGCTATACAGAGAACCGGCAGGCTCGTGGGCTCATTTCTGCCTGGCGTCGTCGTTCTCCATGGCCTGAAGCCATTTATCCAGCGCCAGTACTTCCTCCATGCTCCCCAGGCCGGTCAGTTCTTCCGTGGTAAGCAGGTCCAGTTGTTGCATCTGCGCCGGAGTAGCTCTTAAAGAGGCGTAGGCCAGGCCATCAATCTGCCGTGCCAGCTTCGTGGTCATGGCTTTTCGACCCTCATTGAATTCGGCTTCACACCCCATGCGATACGGGGTGCCCTGTCGGAGGGTGATGCCCGTGAACCCCTGCACGAAGAACTCTGCCTGCATACCGGATAGCGCCAGCTGTTTGGCCAATGCCCGGCCGACACGCTCGCGTATGGCGGTTCGGTGCTTGTTGATGTATTCATCTCGCAAATCCATTTGTCCACGATGAATACTGTGATTGGCGCTCTGCCAATGATGGGTTAGAGCACTACGTCCATTCAGGCTCATGATCAACACCCTCTATGTGCTGCTCACCCGCCGCTCAACGACAACATGGCCGTCAGCGCTGGTGCGATAAGTTGAGGTTGTCATCTCTCCATGGAAGGTGGTCTGGCCATGCTCGGGCATGCTGGCAAAGGTCGCATGATCGGTTTCGATTGGAATGCCCCTGGCCGGGCCTCGCCTCTGCTTCGCGTAATAACGCACTTTCATGACAGTTTGTGCCCTTCCATGGATGATCGCCCACTGCAAGAGTTACAAATACTAATATTTTGTTACTGGTTTTAATCTTTTGGAAAGGGTCTTTTCCAGGGCACTGTCATCTCTTTCAAATAGATGGCGATTGGCGCTTTTTCCACTACTGCACTGCCGCACGCCTGCGGTGGCTACCTGATGTGCGCAATGAGTGATCCCCAGACTTCGATAGTGAGGGGCTCTGGCGCGGCACCAACGCTTGGCCGGCATTGGGCTACCCTGAGCTGACAACACATGAGGCGTGAGAGGGGCAGAGATGTTCGAGGGGTTCCGGCTGGAGATGATCGAGTTATCCGAAGCGACCCTGCGTGTCAGGTATGGTGGCTCCGGGCCCCCGATCTTACTGCTCCACGGCCATCCTCGAACGCATGCCACCTGGCATCAGGTCGCGCCGATACTGGCACCACACTTCACAGTGGTGTGCCCGGATCTGCGAGGGTTCGGTGCCTCTTCAAAGCCGCTGGATACGCTGGATCACGCCGGGTCATCCAAACGCGCCAAGGCCCGCGACTGCGTTGAACTGATGCAGCAGCTGGGGTTCGATCGTTTCAGCATTGTCGGCCATGACCGGGGCAGCTATACGGCCTTTCGCACCGCCATGGATTACCCCGAGCACATCGAGCGGGCGGTCATGCTTGATGGCGTGCCCATTCTGGAAGCACTCGAGCGCTGCGATGCTCGCTTTGCGGCTGAGTGGTGGCACTGGTTCTTTTTTGCGCAACCCGAGAAGCCCGAACGCGCCATCCTGGCTGATCCGGATGCCTGGTACGGTGGCGCTGTCGAAGCGATGGGGGAGGAGGCGTATGCGGATTTCCGCCGCGCCATCCATGACCCGGCCACCGTGCACGGCATGATCGAGGACTATCGTGCCGGCCTGAGCCTGGATCACCTTCACGATCGGGAAGATCGCGAGCAGGGGCGGCGCATCCAGTGCCCGGCCATGGTGCTGTGGTCGCTACGCGATGATCTTGAGCGGCTTTATGGGGATGTACTCGAAGTGTGGCGGCCATGGACCACTCATCTGGTGGGCCATGGGATCGACTGCGGCCATCACATGGCCGAGGAGGCGCCTGAAGCGCTGGCCCGGGCGCTCATCGATTTTTCAGACAGCACCTAATCCTCGTCACCCTCTGCTGATGCCGTCTCGTTTCGCGAGGCACGGCGCCACTCCACCAGCTTGCGCAGGGCTACATAGAACACCGGGGTGAGAAACAGCCCGAACAGGGTAACGCCGACCATGCCGGCAAACACCGCAGTGCCCAGGGCCGCGCGTACTTCGGCCCCGGCGCCGGTGGCGAGCACCAGCGGGATCACGGCAGCGGTGAAGGTGATCGAGGTCATCAGGATCGGTCGCAGTCGCAGATGGCAGGCTTCCAGAGCGGCGTCGACAATGCCGCGCCCCTGCAGCTCCAGCTCGCGGGCGAACTCGACGATCAGAATGGCGTTCTTGCAGGCCAGCCCCATCAGTACCACCAGCCCGACCTGCACGAAGATGTTGTTGTCGCCATTACTGAACCATACGCCGAGCAACGCCGAGAGCATGCACATCGGTACAATCAGGATGACGGCCAGCGGCAGCGTCCAGCTCTCATAGAGTGCGGCCAGTACCAGCAGTACCAGTAGTACGGCCAGCGGGAAGACCACCAGGGCGGCATGGCCCTGGTTGACCTGCTCATAACTCAGATCGGTCCATTCGAACCCCATGCCACTCGGCAGCACCTTCGCTGCAATCTGTTCGACCGCCGTCAGGGCCTGGGTGGAGGAGAGCACGCGCGGGTCGGCCTCGCCCAGCAGGTCGGCGGCCGGGTAGCTGTTGTAGCGAATTACCGGATCGGGGCCATAGGTGTTGCTGAGCTTCAGCATGCTGCCGATGGGCACCATCTCTCCCTGACTGTTGCGGGTGCGCAGGTTGGCGATGCTTTCAACGTCCGTGCGGTAGGCAGCGTCGGCCTGGGCGATCACCTGCCAGGTGCGGCCGAAGCGGTTGAAATCGTTGACGTAAGCCGAGCCCAGATAGACCTGCAGTGTCTCGAACAGATCGGTCAGCGCCACGCCCTGGCTCTTGGCCTTGGTACGATCCACCGCGGCATCCAGCTGCGGTACGTTGGCCTGGTAGGAGCTGATCGGAAACCCCATGCCCGGTGTTTGCGACAGCGCCCCCGAAAGACTGTTGGTGGCCTGCTGCAATTCACCGTAGCCGAGTCCGGCGCGATCCTGCACGAACAGCGAGAAGCCCGAACCGGTGCCCAGCCCCAGAATTGCCGGCGGCATGAAGGCGAAGCTGAAGGCCTCCTGCAGGGCGCCGAATTTGCCATTGAGCTCGGCAGTGATTGCCTCGGCGCTGCGCGTGCGCCCGTCGAACGGATCGAGCCCGAAGAAAATCGTGCCGGTATTGGGGGTATTGGTGAACTGCAACGGATTGAGGCCCGGGAAGGCAACGGCGGAACTTACCCCTTCGGTAGCGAGTGCCAGTTCGGTCATTTTGCGCACGACCGCTTCGGTTCGATCCAGCGAAGCCCCCTCGGGCAGCCGGGTCCCCCCGATCAGATACATCTTGTCCTGCGTCGGGATGAAGCCGCCGGGCACCACCTGGAACATGGTCACGGTACCCGCCAGCAACACGAGGTAGACCGCGAAGATGATTCCGCGCCGGCGCAGGGTAAAGGTCACGGCACTCTGGTAGCGTTCAGCGGAAGCACCGAAAAAGCGATTGAAGGGCCGGAAGATCCAGCCAAACAGCCGATCGATCAATCGGGAGGCAAAATCCCGGGGTGCATCGTGCGGCTGCAGCAGCAGTGCCGCGAGCGCCGGCGAAAGCGTCAGCGAGTTGATCGCCGAAATCACCGTGGAGATGGCAATGGTGACCGCAAACTGACGATAGAACTGGCCGGTGACGCCTTCCAGAAAGGCCATCGGCACGAAGACGGCACACAGCACCAGCGAGATGGCAATGATCGGTCCACTGACCTCGCTCATGGCCTGATGCGCGGCGGCACGCGGCGCCAGCCCGCGAGCGATGTTCCGCTCGACGTTCTCCACCACCACGATGGCGTCATCCACCACGATGCCGATGGCCAGCACCAGCCCGAACAGGGTCAGGGTATTGATTGAAAACCCCAGCAGGAAGAGTACCGCGAAGGTGCCCACGATCGAGACCGGCACGGCCAGCAGAGGAATCAGTGAGGCGCGCCAGGTCTGCAAAAACAGCGTGACCACCAGCACCACCAGCAGCACCGCTTCGACCAGGGTATGAATGACCGAGGAGATGGAGTCGCGTACGAACACCGTGGGATCGTAAACCACCCGATACTCGACCCCCTCCGGGAAGTAGCGGGAGAGCTCTTCCATCTTGCTGCGCACGCTATCGGATAGCGCAATGGCATTGGAGCCGGGGGCCTGGAAAATCCCGATCGCGACCGCCTGGTCGTTGTCGAGCAGTGAGCGCAGCGCGTATTCGCTGGCGCCAAGTTCGATACGCGCGATGTCATGGAGATAGGTCACCTCACCATCGCTGCCCGTTCTGACGATGATGTTGCCGAACTCCTGTTCGGTGGTCAGACGCCCCTGGGCATTGATGGAGATCAGAAAATCCGAGGGCTCGGGGGTGGGCGGTGCGCCGAGCTGGCCGGCCGAGACCTGTACGTTCTGTTCACGAATGGCGGCGAGAATATCGCCGGCGGTGAGCCCGCGGGCCGCGGCGCGATCCGGGTCGATCCAGATTCGCATGGCGTAATCGCCGGCACCGAACAGCATGGCCTGCCCGACGCCGGGGAGGCGGGCGAGTTCGTCACGCACGTGCAGCACCGCGTAGTTGCGCAGATAGGTACTGTCATAGCGCCCATCCGGGGAGATCAGCTGCGGGACCAGGGTCAGATTGGGCGACTGCTTCTCTGTGGTTACGCCCTGGCGGCGCACATCCTCGGGGAGTCGCGCCAGCGCCTGGGCCACCCGGTTCTGTACCTGTACCTGGGCATCGTCCGGATCAGTGCCAAGCCGGAAGCTCAGCGTCATCAGCAGCACGCCATCGGAGCCGGCTACCGACTTCATGTACATCAGGTTCTCGACGCCGTTGAGCTCTTCCTCCAGCGGCACTGCTACGGTTTCGGCGATGACCCTGGGGTTGGCGCCCGGGTAGATCGCGCGTACCTGAACGGTGGGCGGCACCACTTCGGGATACTCGCTGATCGGCAGCAGCGGAATCGTGATCAGTCCAATGGTGAAGGTCACGATCGACAGCACTGCAGCGAAAATCGGCCGGTCGACGAAGAACTTCGCAAAATCCATGAAGCGTTACTCCCACGTCAGGCCGGAGCTGGCGAAATGGTTATGAGCTCCTCACCGGGAGGGCGGTCAGTTCGAGGAGAGCTGGGGCGTTGATGGCACTTCGCGCATGGGCACGCTCCGGGCGGAGACCGGGGCGCCGGGAAAGAAGATCCGTTGCGCGCCGCGCACCACGATGCGATCACCGGGGGCAAGACCGGAAACCACCACCCGCAAGTCATCGACCTTGCGCCCAGGCTGGATGTCCTTGCGCACGGTGATGCCCTGGTCGTTCACCACATAGACGAACTTGCGGTCCTGATCGGTCAGCACCGCCTTGTCATCGATCAGAATGGCGTTCTGTTCGCCGCCGCCGCGCAGTTGCACGCGGGCGAACATGCCGGGGGAGAAGCGCCCGTCGCGATTATCGAGCACGGCCCGCATCAGGATGGTGCCCGCCGCGGTATCGAGCCGGTTATCGACAAAGTCCACCCGCCCCTCGTAGGGGTAGCCGCTGTCCGAGGCCAGACCCACCCGCACCGGGGTGGGCTCATCACGAGAGCTCTGCCGCTTGCCTGACCGGGCCAGCGCATCGTAGTGCAGGTAGCTCTGCTCATCGGCGTAGAAGTACACGTAGACCTGATCCAGCGAGACAATGGTGGTCAACAGGGAGGTATCGGAGATCAGATTGCCGACGGTGATCAGCGCGCGCCCGGTGCGTCCGCTAATGGGCGCACGCACCTCGGTGTACTCCATGTTCAGGCTGGCGGTGGTGACATCGGCCCGCGCAGCCAGTACATCGGCGGTGGCCTGGGCGCTGGCGGCCCGGCGCTGATCGAGTTCTTCGCGAGAGATGGCGCGGTTGCTCGCCAGCGTCTCGGCTCTCGAGGCCTGAATGCGTGCCAGCCGCGCGTTGGCCTCGGCCCGCTGAAGTTCGGCTCGGGCCCGGGAGAGCGCTGCCTGGTAGGGGCGCTGATCGATGACGAACAGCACATCGCCTGCCTTGACGAGCTGCCCTTCGGTGTAATTGATGCGCTCGATATAGCCGGCGACCCGCGGGCGCAGTTCAACCGTTTCCACCGCCTCGATACGGCCGGTGAATTCATCCCAGTAGCGCACGCCCTGTACCAACACCTCGGCCACGCTGACCTCGGGTGACGGTGGCGCCTGTTGCGCTTCTTCCGCCTGGGAGTCGCACCCCGTCAGCAATATCGACCCCAGCAGTGCAGTGGCCAGCACCAGCGGCGGCAGGCGCAGGGCGCGGAACATCGGGTAGACGTTCATGAGCGGGCCTCGATGGTGGTGGTGTCGCCCGCTTGTGGCGGATCGGCAGCGTTATTCCCCGGGTCGTCGTAGGGCGCAGCATCAACCGGCGCCCCTGACAGACAACAGACGATAGATCGATAAGCCTTGCTTGATTAGTCGGGTTTGGAGGGAAATACTGTTCCATGGATGGGATAGTCGCCGTGCAGTCGTTGCCACAGCGACATTTCGGGGATCATGCTCGATGAGGATGATGCGATGACCCAGGATCTCAATGACGCCCTGATCTTTGCCCAGGTAGTGGAGCAGGGCAGTTTTATTGCCGCCTCGCGGTTTCTGGGCATCCCCCGGGCCACGGTGAGCCGCAAGATTCAGGGGCTGGAGCAGCGGCTGGGCGCACGTCTGCTACACCGCACCACGCGACACATCAGTCTCACTGAAGCCGGCAGCGTCTACTTCGAATACTGCAATCGCATCACCCGGCAGCTGAGCGAGGCGGAAAGCGCCGTGCATCGGCTGGAAGGCAGCCCGCGTGGCTGGTTGCGGGTCACTGCGCCGTTCACGATGTGTACGGACTTTACCTCGGCGCTGATCCATGACTATCGCCAGCGCTATCCCGAAGTGCGGGTCGATCTGCTGTTATCGAACGAACATCTGGACCTGGTGGCGCATCGAATCGATGTCGCGCTACGGGTAGGGACGTTACCGGATTCCAGCCTGGTGGCCCGACCTCTGGCCCGCTATCGCTCGTTCATTTATGCCAGCGAGCGTTACCTCGCCCGCCATGGCGAGCCGCAAACCCCCGCCGAGCTTTCCCGGCATCCGGTACTGGCAAGACATCAGGACCGGCGTCACCAGCATTACTTCTGGCAGTTGCATAGCGGTGCACATCGGGAGGAAGTCATGGTCGAGCCGGTCGCAGTGTCCAACGACCCCTTTGTACTGCGGCGGCTACTGGTCGAGGGGCACGGGCTCATGCTCGCCAGTGAAATCGTGGCCTGCTGGGGGCCGGAAGAGGCGCAGCTACGCCGAGTGCTGAAAGGGTGGTCCGGCCCGGAAACCGAATTCAACGCTGTCTTCCCCAGCGGTCGGCTGATCTCGCCCCGGGTGCGCAGCTTCGTTGACCTGGTCGCCGAGCGTATTCAGGTCGACAGCGGCTTCAGTGCCGAGCACTGGCAGTTACCCGAAGCCGAGGCGATGCCGAGCGAGGTGGCTGACGTTGAAGAGCGGAACGGTGTCATCAATGGCGCCTTGCCGCCCGAGAGACTGGCACTGCGTCACAACTGAGCTTCGATGGCGGCCTTGTCGAGGACCGACCACACGCTAATGATGCGGGCATCCTGAAATTCGTAGAACACGTTCTCGGCAAACGAGATCCGGCGGCCGTTGACGGGCAGGCCGAGAAACGTGCCTGTTGGCGTGCAGTGAAACATCAGCCGGCTGGCCAGGTGGGGCGGGTCTGATGTCAGCAATTCGATGGCGAAATGCAGATCCGGGATGGCCATGAAATCCTGCTCCAGCATCTCGCGATAGCCGGAGAGCCCGAGCTGGCGTCCGTTGTGCACGACGTCCTCATGAACGAACTGCCCCAGATTATGCCAGTCCTGCGCATTCAGACAGTCGATGTATTTCCGATAGCGACTGGCAAGCTCATCTCGGCTCATGGGTCTCTTCCTTGCGCGCTTTTCGGTAAGCATAGGCCTGTTTCAGGGCGGCCAGAGAAATAACACCGGGGCTTACAAGATGCCCGCGTCCATGACGATCATCACTGTGGCGCCTTGTTTGGGCTCGGAGACTGGCTTTTGTCAGGCCTCAGCATGAATGATGTAAATAAATCTGACAGAATCGATCATATGGCGGATAATAGATATATAGAGCCATATGGCGGAGCGTGTTGATGAGCATCGCACAGATGTCACAGGACCGACGACAGGAGATGAGTGCCGCGGCCATGCGCACCTATCCCAATATCGTGCGGGACTGGCAGTTGAAGGAGCGCGAGGCGGCCATGCTGCTTGGCGTGCCGGAAGCGACCTGGCGCCGGTGGAAACAGTCGCCCGAGCGGGCGCGGCTGGATAGCAACCAGATGGAGCGCATGTCGCTGATTCTGGGGATCTACAAGGCGCTACAGATTCTGCTGCCACGCAGCGATGCGGCCGATAGCTGGTTGCGTCGGCCAAACCGCCACCCGCTTTTTTCGGGGCAGGCGCCACTGGCACGGCTGCGCAGCGGACTGGTTTCCGATCTCTATGTGGTGCGGCAATATCTTGATGAGTCGCGCGGTGCCGGTCACGCATGAGCTTTCCACTGACGCCCGTCAACTGGCGCCCCAGCTATCGGGTCGTACCTTCACGATTTCCGCCCATCGATCTGTTCGAGCGGGTGGCCGAGCCCGATGATTTCGAGCTGCTGAATCAACTGGAAGGTGAAACCTCCGCGCGACTGCGGGAGGAGGCCGGTGCCATTCATCTGGTGCGCGAGGCGGATCGCCGCTTCGGCCCCGGCTGGACGCCGGTCATGGCGGCGTTCTGCTATTTCAGCGAGCAGGGATCGCGCTTCAGCGATGGCACCTTCGGGGTCTATTACTGCGCCCTCACTGAAGCCACGGCCATTGCCGAGACGCGCTATCACGCCGAGCGGTTCATGCGCGATTCCGCCGAGCCGCCCATGCAGCTGCAGCAGCGCGTCTATCTCTCCGATCTACAGGGCAATCTGCACGATCTGCGCCATCAGTCCGAGGCGCAAGCCCTGCTCGATCCCGATGACTGGAGCGCTGCCCGAGCCTTTGGTCGTCAGGCGCGGGATTTCGGCTCGGATGGCATTGTCTATCCCAGCGTGCGGGACCCCGAGGGCGAGTGTGCCGCCGTGCTGCGCCCGCCGGTACTCTCCGCCACTCGCCAGGGCCGCCATCTCGGTTATGAGTGGGATGGCGAGTGTATCCGTCATGTGCTTGAGTTGAGGCTGGTCGATTAAACCCTGTCCATGATTCTTCCATCAGGGCGCCGCTTCAGGTCGTCCGTCCGATGCGCTCCCGAAACAGCACCGCCGTGAGTAGTGACAGACCCGCCGTGATGGCAAAAGTGATGTTCATGCCCAGCGTGGCAGCCACACTTCCGGCCGCCGCCGGGCCGATGATGTTACCCAGCGCATAAATGACCAGTACGGCGGTAAAACTGACTGCGGCCAGTTCCGGGAAGAGTCGATCACTCCAGAATGAAAAGATGGCGCTGAGGGTCATGATGCAACTGCCCTGCAACAACGCGGAGAGGATCAACAGGGGCCAGCTGGTAGGCGCCAGCCCGGCCGCGAGCAATGAGATTGCCGAAAGCACGAAGAGCGTGCGCACCAGGGCTGTCATGCCGATACGGCTATGAATCTCTGCCGTGGCGAGCCCGGCGACACCTCCGATACCCATGGCGATGTACATGATCGGACCGGAAAGCTCGGCCGCCAGTCCCGGCAGGCCACCGGCACGCATCACATGGTCGACGGTAAACGAGAGATAGATGCCGCTTGAAATGCCGAAGGAGAGGGCGATGGCGTAGAGCGGCAACGCCCGGAGCTGGCAGAGCCGCCGTAGCTGGGTGGTCAGCCTGACCGGTTCATTGTTGGGCGTGTCCGGCAGCCGGGCCAATGCCCGGAAGTTACCAAGGCTCGACAGCAGCGCGAGCAGGGCAAACAGCCACCAGGCCAGGCGCCACTCCTGATTGAACCAGGCCACGCCCAGCGCCAGCAGTCCGGCACCGGCAATGCCGCCGGTGGTGCCGGTGCTGATGATGGACAGGGCGCGATTCTTGCGGTCATCGGCAATGCCGCGTTCGGCGGCATTATTGAACGGTGACCAGCAACAGCCGGCGCTGGTGGCTGCCAGCACGATGCCGATGGCCAGCATGAGCGTGTTACCCGCCAGGGCGACGATGCTCATGCCGGCCAGGGCCGCCAGTGATCCCAGCACCACCGGCAGTCGCGGCCCGAAGCGCGCCGACAGATAACCTGCCAGTACCAGTGCGATCAGAAAGCCGCCAAAGGCGCTGCTCGCGATAAACCCCGATTGTCGGGTCGTAAGCTCGAAGGTTTCGCGAAACTGGGGCAGAAAGAGGCCGAAACCGATTCTGGCCGGTCCGAAGGAAACGGCGGTCGCCAGCGCTCCGCCTGCGGCAATGTACATGGCTCTGGACACGATGAAATTCCATTTTCGTTGACGATGCGTGGCCCGGCAGCAGGGTCACTCCATAACCCTGCTGCCGGGCCAATGTTCTCTTCCGATAGGGTAGTCGCTACCCGGCCCGGAAGAGGTTGAAACCTGAAGTCCGCCGCCTGCGTATCAACCGCGGTGAATGGCTTCTGACTCGATGCCGGACAGCCTTTACGCTGTCCTTATGAGTGCGCCGTTGGCGTTTTCGCCTCGTCCGCGGCGGGGTCTTCCAGCGGTTCTCCCTCGCTGTTCTGGAGCTGGCTGTCGTAGGCCGCCTGAAGGCCGGTCTCCTCCCTGGCTTCTTCCTCGGCTTCCTCATCGTCGCTCTGGGCGATGGCGCCCGGATAGAAGGGGGACAGAATGGACACCAGGATGCCTAACGCGGCGAACATCGCAAAGGCATCGGCATAGCCGAAGGCATTCACCAGCCCGCCGACGACCGGCGAGCCGGTCGCCTGCCCGAGCGATACCGCCATGAAGGGCAGCACGGGCCCCACCGACAGTCGGCCCGGCAACAAGCGGATGCCGGTCATCAGATAGAGCCCCGTCAGGCTCATGTAGGCCAGGCCGAAGACCAGCGCAGAAAACGTCGCCAGCAGCGGCTGGCTCGGACTCGCTGCGAGCAGGGCGAGGCTCGCGGCCAGCATCATCAGCATCAGGGCCTGGGTGATGGGCGGGTTGTTGCGATCGGCCAGATCGGCGACCACGGCACCGCCGAGGCCGGCGACGCCCACCGCCAGCCAGAGCCACCCGGTGGTGGCGGGCGAGAGCTTGCCGAGGTTGGCCACTAGGTCGGGGGCGAAGATCCAGTAGGCGGAGGACACGAAGCCCATCACGTAGGCAAACAGGGTGAGCCGGCACAGACGCGACCAGGGCAGTTCGCGGAGCGGGGCCGGCGGGGCGGCGTTGGCCGGCACGATCCGCGCGACCGAGGGCAGGATGAACCAGGCGCCGATCACGCCGAGGACGGCCAGCACGGTGAACGACAGATAGGCGAGGCGCCAGGCATCGGCCAAAAACAGTACGGTGGGCACGGCGACGATCACGCCGATACTGGTCCCCGCGTTCATCACCGAACTGACGCGACCGTGCATCGAGCGCTTCACCAGCGCCTGCATGGCCGCCGTGAGTGCCGGCATCATCAGGCCGGTGCAGATGCCGCACGCGAACACCCCGGCGCCGAGCAGCCAGGCGTTGGGGGCCTGGCTGATCAGTCCCAGGCCACCGACGCCGAAGGCGCCGGACAGCACCGCCGCGTAGCGGGCACCCAGGTAATCGGTGGCGAGCGGCGCGATCGCCGTGGCGAACAGGAAACTGATCAGCGGCAGCGCGCCGATGATGCCGATGACATAGGGCGAAAGATCCAGCGCGGTGCGGATCTGGGGCACGAAAAGGCCGAACGCGAAGCGCGCGAGGCCGTAGCTGATGGCAATCAGGGCGGCACCAAAGATCGCGAACCGGGTACTTGAAAGGGATCTCATGGCGCCTCCCTGCAGCAAGAGTCATTGACGTCGGTCCGTTCGGCGTCCAGCCAGACCCACCCCGGTGGGGCGACTGATCGTGGGTGGGCCACCGTCCTGGCCGTCATGACCGCCATTCGATCCTCGCCTGACAGCGAATGGGAGCGCGGCCGAAGGCCTGCCGTACCATTTCTGGTGCGGGGTACCGCTCTGGCAGGAGACGGGTCAAGGCGTCGCACCGCGAGATGCTGTCGATTTGGGTTCAAAGCCAGGACAGTCCGTTGACACGCCGTGGGCGATGCGCTGGCCATCCATCAGGACGTGATCGCTGGCAGGGTAGGGCATGAGAGGCTGCTCCATGGCTGAACTCTGGCGTAGCGTGCGGTAAGCTGGTCAATGACACAAATGCATTGTTTGAGTGTTGCAATCGATATTTGTCATATGGGGGCGATATGGGGGCACGGCTGGAGATGGGCGCGTTGCAGGCGCTGTGTGCCATTGCCGATCATGGCGGGATTACACGCGCGGCGGCTCACCTGGCGCTCTCGCAGTCGGCAGTCTCGCACAAGATTCGGCGCCTGGAAGAGAGCCTGGCGTGCGCGCTGCTGACCAGGCAGGTGGGAGGGGATCGATTCACTCCGGAAGGAGAGCGCCTGTTGCGGTACGCCCGCCGCATTGTTGTCCTGCACGACGAGGCCGTGACCAGCCTGGGACGTACCTCCCTGAGTGGCCGAATTCGGCTGGGGGTGACCGAGGACATGACCGGCAGCGGACTCTCGCGCATTCTTGGCCGATTTACCCGGCGTCATGCCGAGGTCTCGGTACATGCCAGCGTGGCCCAGAGTCTGACCCTCGAGGAACAGATCGATCGGGATGAGCTCGATCTGGGCGTGATACAGCTGTTCGAGCACTGCCAGCGCACAACCGATATCGTGCTCTCGACCGAACCGCTGTACTGGGTAAAAGCGCCGGATCTGGAGCTCGATACCACTCGGCCGTTGCCGTTTGTGGCCTTTGATGACAACTGCTTTTATCGTCGATGGGCCATGTCGTTCGGCCAGTCGCAGCTACCCGGATTTACCACCGTGATGACCTGTGCCAGCACAGCCGGCGTGGTCTCGGCCGTGCATGCCGGGCTGGGTGTGTCACTGCTCAACCGGTGTCACTTGACACCGGACATGACCATCATCACCGATGAATTTGCACCACCACCCACCATCGCTTATGTCATTCGCCAGGGACGCAATGGTCATGCGGGGGTCGTGCGAGCGCTGGTCGAGGAGATCACCGAAGAGCTTGGTGGTCGTTTTCAGCGTGCGGAGATGGCGCTTTCATAATCGGCCTGAGGGCCAATGTGGTATTCCGGCAGCATGCCCGTGCGCGTGACTGTCTACAAGATCTTTTGGCCCCGCTCAGGCGGGGCTTTTTGCATGTATTGCCCACTCTATTCCGATAATGGATATGACGGAATGACTCGGCCCTGGAAGCAGCCGATTTGTAGTCGATTTGACTAATGTTCAATGGCATCCTGGTGATCAGGTAATAGATTCAGATTAATAAGATCTTCTGACTAACCCACCGATTCCAGAGTTTCAATATGTCCAATGGCGCCATGATGACAACATTTTTATTAATCCTGATTTCAGACTTCAGCAGTGAAGCACCTCGCTGTGATCAGGGGGATCTAATCGGAAAAAATGCATCATGACGCCTTTAATATGAAAAGTGCCAGGTCGGAGGATTCGAGGCGAATTTCTCAACTCATTTAATCGGGGCAATGCATGGCTATCGGTTCACAAACGGATGTGATGTCAACTGACACTTCTGGAGTAGTGGGTGAAAAAATCAGCCTGACCGAGAAGATTGGCTATGGCTGCGGTGATCTGGCCTGCAATTTTATCTGGCAGGCCATGAGTATTTTCATTGTCTACTACTACACCGATGTCATAGGTATTGCGGCGGGCGTTATCGGCTCGATCATGCTTTTTTCGCGTGTCTTCGATGGGGTCTCGGATATCGCCATGGGGTACGTCATCGACAAGACCACCTCCCGACATGGCAAGGCCAGACCCTGGCTTTTGTGGCTGTCGGTGCCGTTTGCTGTCTCGGCGGTACTGCTGTTCGCGGTACCGGATATCGCCCCCTTCTGGCAGATCGTATATATCGCCATCACCTACAACATCGTCTGCCTGGTGTATACCGGGCTTAATGTCCCTTATGGCACGATGAATTCGCTCATTACCCAGGATCAGTATCAACGCTCATTGCTGAATGTGTTTCGCATGAGCCTGGCCCTTGCCGGTGTCCTGCTGGTCAGTAATCTGACGCTGCCTGTCGCGACCCTCTTTGGTGGTGGACAGGCTGGCTGGATCGTGACCTTCATGATTTTTGGCACGGTGGGGACAGCGCTTTTCATCTTTACCTTCAAAACCACCAGAGAGCGCGTCAAACCGGCCGATCAGGCAAGGCGGGATACGAAAGTGTCGCTCCGGGAAAGCCTGCTGACATTGTGTAAAAACCGGTACTGGGCACTGGCGACCCTGTTCATCCTGCTGACCTATATCTTCAATGGGCTCAATTCGGGGGCCGTGGTCTATTACGCCAAATATATTCTGGACAGTACCTGGCTGGTGGGCATCGTCACGACGGCCTATATCGCTTTCATTCTGTTGGGCATGGTTGTCGTTGCACCGATTACCAAACGCTTTGGCAAGCGCAATGCGATTATTGTCGGCGAGCTGATTACCATTTTCGGCTATCTCATCATGCTGATCGATCTCACCAGCGTCCCGCTCATTATTGCCGGCACAATCATTCGCGGGATTGGCAAGGCGCCTATCAATGGCAGCATGTTTGCCATGCTGGGCGATACCGTCGAATACGGTGAATGGAAGACCGGTATCCGTAATGAAGGCATGGTCTATAGCGGCGGCAGCATGGGCATCAAGGTGGGAAGCGGGCTCGGGACGGCACTGATCGGCTGGATACTGGCCTTCGGTGGTTATGCCAGTGGCGGAGGTGCGCAGACCGATGCGGCACTGTTTTCCATTCAGGCGCTGTTTATCCATCTGCCGCTGGCCATTTGCGTACTCATCATCTTGCTGATGCTTTTCTACGATCTGGACAAGCGCTATCCGAAGATCATCGAGAGTCTCAGGGCAAAAGCCTGATGACAGGTTCCGATCAGGCAAGGGAGATCTCCATGACGGTTATTACCAATCCTGTACTGCCCGGTTACCATCCCGATCCTTCGATCCTGCGGGTGGGGGACGATTACTATATTGCGGTCTCTACCTTCGAATGGTTCCCTGGCGTACAGATCCATCATTCCCGGGATCTGGTGCACTGGCGATTGCTGACGCATCCCCTGACTCGAGTCTCGCAGCTCGACATGGTGGGCAATATCGATTCGGGTGGGGTCTGGGCGCCCTGTTTGAGCTACGCCGATGGCCGGTTTTATCTGATCTATACCGATGTCAAAAGCCGGCAGGGTGCTTTCAAGGACACCCATAATTATCTGGTGACTGCCGAACATATCGAGGGCCCCTGGTCGGACCCCGTTTACCTGAACAGCAGCGGCTTCGATCCCTCCCTGTTTCATGATGAGGATGGCTCGAAGTGGCTTTTGAACATGATCTGGGATTTCCGCAAGGGCCAAAATTCCTTTGCCGGCATTGCCCTGCAGCGCTATGACCCGGATAGACAGTGCCTGACCGGACCGGTACATAACATATTTCGGGGCACTCGCCTGGGGGTCACGGAAGCCCCTCATCTCTATCAACGCGATGGCTACTATTACCTGGTGACGGCAGAGGGCGGCACCGGCTACAACCACGCGGTTACAGTGGCACGTTCAATGTCACTGTTCGGCCCCTATGAAGTCGACCCCGACAATCCGATCCTGACATCCGATCAGACGGATCAATCCTGCCTGCAGAAGGCGGGGCATGCCAGCCTGGTCGAAACGCAGCAGGGTGACTGGTATATGGCGCACCTGTGTGCCCGCCCGGTGGTGGATGGAAAGTGCATTCTGGGGCGCGAAACGGCGCTGCAGAAGTGCTACTGGAACGAGGCAGGCTGGTTGCGCGTCGAAGGGGGGCCTGCTCCCGCCTGGAGCGTGGCAGCGCCGAATCTGCCCTCTTATTCGTTCCCGCCGGAGCCTCTCCGTGACGATTTCTCCAGCACTGGTTTGCAGCCATACTGGAATTCACTCAGAAGACCCTTTACGCAAGACTGGCTCTCCCTGTCGGAACGTCCGGGCTTTCTGCGGCTCAAGGGGGGCGAATCGATGCAGTCGACGCATCGGCAGAGTCTGCTGGCCAGACGCCTGGAGGGCTTTCATGTCGATGTGGCCACCGAGCTGGATTTCTCGCCCGAACACTTTCAGCAGATGGCCGGATTGATCGTCTATTACGATACGGCCGATTACGTCTACCTGCGTGTCACGCACCATGAAACGCTCGGAAAGTGCCTGGGCATCATTGAGTCACGCCATGGCCGGTATGATGAGCCCCTGACGCGTGAAGTGGCTCTACCGGCAACGCCGACCTGCCTGAAGGCATCCATCGACAGGGAACGGTTGCAGTTTTACTTCGCGGTGGAAAACGGCGCCTGGCAGGCCATTGGCAGCGAGCACGATATTCGCCACCTCTCTGACGATGATGCGGACTACATCCGTTTTACAGGCACGTTTGTGGGCGTATGTGTCCAGGATCTCGGCGGACAGGGGCGATGGGCGGATTTTGCCTGGTTCGATTATCGTCCACGGGAAGCCGTCCAGGATTCATGAAAAACAGGTGATGGCACAGCAAGGGCGCAGGGGATTCATCAGCCCCTGAGTCCATTTTTGCCCTCTTTTTAGCCGATGGTCGGCGTCAAGTCCTCTCGGCGAAGGGCCGATATGGCACTCGAATATAACAATTCGGGTTTACTTGCCATGCACCTTCCATCGCTGACTATCTCGAAGCGTCTGACGCTCGGCGGTATTGTCCTGATGCTGCTGATCGCAGTCTCCATTTATGGTGTCATGACGCTGCGCGCCAAACCCCGCCTGATCGAGGCCAGTTCGACACTGGTTCAGGAATCCGGGCAATCCATTGTGAACGGGCTGAGCGCCCAGATGGCCAGCTATGAGGGCATTACGGCCAGCCTGGCCAATCTGGCCGAAACGCTGCCGCTGGATGCGACGATGTTTGCGACCACTTTGCCGTCACTCATTGATGCCAATGGGGACGCCGCCATCGCCGGTGGCGGAATCTGGCCCGAACCGAATGCCTTTACGCCCGGCGTTGAGCGTCGCAGCTTTTTCTGGGGGCGGGGCAGCGATGGCAAGCTTCAATACTCGGATGAGTACAACGCTCCCGGCGGCACCGGCTATCAGCAGGAGAGCTGGTATACCGAGGCGCGCAATGCACCGGCTGGTCAGTGTGTCTGGTCCGCCGCCTATCAGGACCCGGTGACCGGTGAGTCGATGGTGACCTGTAGCGTACCCTGGCAGCGGCAGGGTCAGTTTGCCGGTGTGGCAACCCTGGATATTCGGTTGGGTGGCCTGGCGTCATTGCTTGCGGCCAATGGCGATGCCACCGGCGGTTACGCCTTCGCTCTGGATCGGGAAGGCAATGTGATGTATTTCCCCGGCGTGGATCAGAGCCAGGGGATGCAGTCGTTCACCGACCTGAGCGCCAAAATGGATTGGCTGGCACCGGTCGCGAGCGGCATGGGCAGCAATACCCCGGTCGAAATCCGGGATGCACGTCTTGAGGGACCCGCTTCGGTGAGTCTTTTCAAAATGGCGGATACCGGCTGGACCATTGGTCTGGTGACCCCTCTTAATCGCATCACCAGTCTGGCCAGTACCATGACCCGCGATCTGCTGCTGTTCATCCTGCCGGTGGTTGCGCTCCTGCTGATCCTGGCGTGGTGGGGCAGTCGACTGTTGTTGCGACAGATCAACGAGACGACGCAGCAGATCGATCGTCTCGGAGAAGGAGGGGCCAATGGTGAAGCGCTGTCGATCAGTCGTCATGACGAGATTGGCGCTCTGCGCAGTGCCGTTAACCGTTACGCCGGCAAGCTCAATCATCTGTTTGCCGAGGTCAGCGAGATCTCCGATACCATCGCGGGGCGTACCCGTGAAATCTCGGCGGGCAATATCGATCTGTCTCGCCGTACCGAATCCCAGGCGGCGTCGCTAGAAGAGACGGCTTCGGCGATGGAAGAGATGTCTGCCACGATCGGTCACAACGCCGATAGCGCGCGTCAGGCCAGCCAGCTGGCCAGTGAAGCGTCAGGTATTGCCGAGCAGGGCGGCGAGCAGGTCAACCGGGTCATCAGCTCGATGGAAGAGATCAGCGGCAGTTCGCGCCGGATGTCGGAAATCGTCGAGATGATCGACAGCATCGCCTTTCAGACCAACCTGCTGGCGCTGAATGCCTCGGTCGAGGCGGCGCGGGCCGGTGAACAGGGGCGTGGCTTTGCGGTGGTGGCATCGGAGGTGCGTAATCTGGCCTCGCGCAGCTCGAACTCCGCCAGCGAGATCAGCGCGCTGATCAATGAATCGCTGGGCCGTGTCGAAGAAGGATCGCGCCAGGCGCGGGAGGCGGGTGAGGTCATGACGCGGCTGGTCGGCTCCGTTCAGCGGGTTACCGGGCTGATCAACGAGATTGCGGTGGCCTCGAAACAACAGGCCTCCGGAATCGGCGATATCAACCAGGCCGTCACCGAGATGGATGGGGTGACCCAGCAGAATGCTTCGCTGGTCGAGCAGGTCGCCAGTGCAGCCACGGCGCTCGAAGAGCAGGCCCGTACACTTGAAGAGCTGATGACACGGTTTCAGCAGTCATCAACGCCCGGTCATGATGAGGCAACTGACGAATCGCTTCATTCACACGGCGGGGTGGCGCTGCCGGCCTGATCTGCTGCCTCACCAGGACTGCTTCGAACCCTGCCGCATGGCAGGGTTCGTCGTTTTGGTAGTGGTGGCGGTAGCCGTGATCTTATTCGCCGGCAGCCGTAGGTGGGAGAGTTTCGACCGGCTCCTTTTCCTCGCTGTAGACCATGAGGGTCGAACCGGTCAGGGCCAGGATGATGCCGATGGTGCTGAACAGTGACGGCAGTACCCCATAGAAGGTCAGTGACAGGATAATGGTCAGTACCGGCGCCAGCGCATTGGTGCAGGGCGCAACAATCACGGCTCGGCCACGGCTGAGCGCCATCACCAGAAACAGTGCGCCTACGGCATTGAGTACTTGCGTCACAAGAGTGAGGGCCGGTGCCTGCCAGGGGTAATTGAAGCCGCTGCCGGACATCATCCAGAACGCCACCGGGATCAACAGCAGCCCGCTGATCGTCATCCAGGCAAAGGTAGTCCCGTCGTTGACACCGGCCAGCGATGCCCGCTTCATCAGAAAGGCCTGAACGCCCCAACAGAGGCAGATGATGATGGCCAGCAGCAGCCACGGCCCATAGTTGACCTGATCGGCACCATCACTGGGCAGCGAGAACATGATGATGGCGATCAGTGCTGCTGCGATGCCCACACCGCCAATCGGCGTAATGCGTTCGCGCAGGATGAAGTATGCCATCAGCACGGTAATGGCCGGAGAAATCGAAATGACCGGAAAGATCAGATAGGGAGGGCCGATGGCCAGCGCCTTGAAGAGCAGCAGCTGCCCGCCGGCACCAGTCAGACCGATGGCAAGTCCGTAGAGTGCGGCAATGCCTCGACGATCAAAGCTTTCCCGTTTCAGCGAGAAATAGCAGGGAATCAGCATGGTGATGGCCCAGATGATATAGACCATCTGATCGGGATAACCGTACTTTTCTGTTGGAAGCCCCGAAAATGCCCCCCAGACCCCCCAGAAAAGTACCAGCATAAACGTGTAGAAGATCCAGCTTTTATTGTTCATCGGTATCTCCGGTGGTAGATGGCTGTTGGATTCAGCTTGTCGTTGTTACTTCGAGAGAGACGCCTGCGAGTCTGGCGGCATAGAGCGCGGCGCCGATGGCCGGTGAATGAAGCGGATTGCGCAGTTCGTGATACACGCCAAGACGTGACAGGGTGTGCGTGAAGGTGTCGAGAAACATCGCTTCCCGAAAGAGGCCGCCGGAGTAGGAGACGGGGACCTGCTCCGAGGTTTTGAAACCGAGCTGACGGCAGGTGGTTTCAACCAGTATTGCCAGCTCTTCGGCAGCGTCCCTGAGAATTTTCAGTGCCTGAGGGTCCTGCTGGCGGGCTGCTTCGATGACTGTCAGTGCCAGTTCGGCAATGCGGGTGCGATCGGCCTGCCACTCATTGAGCACCAGATCGATCAGATCGAGGTCACTGGACAGTGCAAAGTGCTGCTGAAACAGTTGATACAGCGGCCCCCTTGCCAGACGGCCATCACTCATGCGGGTAAAGGCATTGAGGCCACGACAGCCGATCCAGTAGGCCGAGCCCTCATCGCCGAATATCTCGCCCCATCCGCCACAGCGCGTCCCTGCGCCCTGTCGCTCGCCATAGGTCATCGAGCCGGTGCCCGCGATGACGTTGATGCCATCGCTGCCACCCAGTGAGCCAGCCCAGCCGCAGATCATGTCGTTACCGCACTGATAGCGACGATGCCCGAGAATGTCGTGGGGCATGTCGTCCAGCGTGGGCAGCACCGAAGAGCCCTCGCCATAGGCGGGCAGACCGAAGAAGGCATGAGAAATCTCATCCGGTGCGATGCCGGCCTCTTTACAGACCTGCCTGACGCCTTCCTGCAGGACGCGGTGGGCCTCCTCCAGGCCGATCGACAGGTAATAACAGGTGCCGGTCTGATGGGTGGCAACGACCCGACCGGTGTCATCCAGCAGACAGAAGGACGTCCTCGTCCCGCCGCCATCAACGCCAAGAAACATGGTCAACCTCCCGGTTTACGCCGACTTCAGCGACTCTTCGCCTCGAAGGGATGAATGGTGACGCCCTTGACGACTCGATTGACTTCACCGGAGGGGAAGGGGTTATCAGGTGTCTTGCCCAGGGCCAGTGAGGTATGCAGAGCCAGGAGCTGGGCCTGCACCAGATAGGGATAGAGCAGCGCCCAGTCCGCCGCCTGCGCCATGTCCCTGATCTGCCACAGGGTGCAGTTCAATGGCTGTTCGGGCGCTCTCGCCGAGATGGCGATCACCGCTTCCTTGCCCTGTTGTTCGCCAAGTTCGCGGAGAATGTCGAGATCGTATTGACGTGCGTAGTCATCGTTGGAAAGAAACACGACTACAAGGGTGCGCTCATCCAGCAGGGATTTGGGACCGTGGCGAAATCCCAGTGGCGTATCGTGATACGCCATCACTCGACCGGCACTCAGCTCCAGAATCTTGAGCGCCGACTCCTGGGCCAGGTCCTTGAAGGGACCGCTGCCGAGATAGACGATGCGCTCGAAACCACGCTGTGCCAGTGCTGCGATTTGTGTCGGAGAAACCGCCATGAGCTGTTCGGTGGCCACACTCAGGCGTGTCACGGTGTCGTTGTCCACCAGTTCCGGGGCCAGTGCACAGAGCACGGCCAGCATCATGGCGGTGATGCTGGAGGTCATGGCAAAGCCCTGATCATCGGCTGCTTCAGGCATCAGCAGGACCAGTGATCGCTCGGCCGTGTCATGCGCGCCGAACAGCTTGCCCTGTGGATTGCAGGTCACCACCAGGTGGTGGCATTCCGGTACGCATTGCTCGGCGAGTTCGGTGGCGGCAATGCTCTCCGGGCTATTGCCTGAGCGAGCGAAGGAAATCAGCAGGACAGGTCTGTTATCCGGGAAGCATTGTTGTGGCCGCGAGACGATATCGGTGGTGGCAATGGCTTCTACCGGGCGCTGCAATTGTGCGGTCAGCGTAGCGGCCAGCATCTGGCCACCGAAGGCCGAGGTACCGGCGCCGGTCAGTACGATACGCAGCTCGGCGCGTGACAGCAGCGGCTCGAGGAAGCTGTCGATCTCCCGTCGCCGTGACTGCAGGCTGTCGAAGAGCGTTCGCCAGACCCGGGGTTGCTGAGCGATTTCACGAACCGTATGGGCCGCTCCGCGCGTTTCGGCATCGGCGACGCCCAGCATGGCATTGGATTCCATTATTGATCTCCCGGGATGGATGAAGGGGTGCAGGCAGCGGCGTAGTCACGCAGTACGGTTGTGACATGATCCAGCAGCAGGGCATGAGGGTGATTGTCCAGCTGACCCTCGCGTACCCGGCGGTACTGCAGGGGCATATAGCGACTCAACAGCGGCAGCGGGATCGGGTGCTCGATCAGATTGTTCACCAGGGTTTGCTGCGCGGCCTGAATGGCGTGGTCCGGCCAGTAGTAGCGAATGCGGTCGCTCAGGCTGAAGCGGCGGGCAAAGCGCAGTTGCGCTTCATCGCCGTGATAGTGGTTCTGCCAGTATTCCGGCGCTTCACACATGCGCCGTTCGATGGTCTCCCCCAGCCGGGATCGCTGCGTATCAGAGACCAGCAGAATTTCCATGTCCTCGAGCGCGAACAGGGCCTCACGCAGCGCGAAGGTCAGACCCGGGCCGACCTTGAGGATGGCAAAGTGGTCATGCACCAGCGCCCTGAGCGCCGAGGGCGTCTGATAGTCCGTGGAGTGCGCTTCGAAGACCAGGTGCTCATGTTCATCCACTACCCTGGAAAGCGCCTGGGCTGCATGGCTCTGGTAATCGATCACATGCATGTGATCGAACTCCACGCCCGGCTGCACGACCAGCCCGATGACCCGTGGCCAGATCGACTCCAGTCCGGCTTTGACAAAGGCCTGCTGGTGGGCAGCGATGGTAGCCCGGGCCGCTTCCGGAGCAGTGGGCGTAATGCCGGATTCCAGTGATTCCTGCGCGCCACCGGGGACGGGGACCTCGGTACCGACGACATACATGAGCCGGCTCTCGCCGAACTGTTCTCGTGCAGTGTCTTCTGCCACGCCGGCAAGCCGGGCTGCGCGCTCGGCTGCCCGTTCATCCCAGAGTGGTGTCGGGTCATCGGCGCAGGACATGCTGCAATCTAGGTGAATCTTTTCGAAACCGGCGGCGACGTAATGCCGAATCAGGCATTCGGCGTGTGTCATGGCCACTTCGGCCTGTTCGTGCTGCCAGCGGTTGGGGCCGAGATGGTCACCGCCGAGGATGATGTTCCGGGAGGGCAGACCCGCTGATTCGGCAATGGCGAGGACAAACTCGCGAAAGTCGGCGGGGGTCATCCCCGTGTAGCCCCCGGTCTGATCGACCTGGTTGGACGTGGCTTCGATCAGGGCCAGGCCATTCGAGGCCCGGGCATGACGCAGAGTGGCCTCCAGGACCAGTGGATGAGCGGAACAGACGGAATATATCCCGACAGGCTCACCCTTCTTGTGGCGAGCAATCAGCTCACTCAGCGGATTCATGCTGTCTCCTCCCGGTTATGCAGTATGTTGGGCGCGGTCTAGGAGAGAATGACCTCGACGTGATGCTCGTGACGCAGTGCTTCGATGTAGGCATCGGGCAGCTGATCGTCGGTGACCAGCCGGTCAATGCCGTCAAAATTGCTGACGAGATACACACTTTTGCGGTCAGCCTTGCTGGAATCGGTAACGGCGACGACTTCGTCGGCAATGGCGATCATGGCGCGATTCAGGCTCGCCTCGTTCTCGTGATCGGTGGTTAATCCTCGAGTCAGCTCCATGGCATCCACACCTAGAAACAGCCGGTCGAAGCGGTGATGGGACAGACTGGCTTCCGCTTCTGCCCCCGAGCAGGAAAGCGCCGTTTTGCGAAGCTTCCCGCCCAGCATGATGATTTCGACGCCAGGCGCATGAGAGAGCTCCATGGCGATATCGAGCCCATTGGTCATGACCAGTAGCGCTTCGTGCTGCTTCAGGTGGCGCGCGATTTCCAGGGTGGTGGTGCCGGCATCGAGAATGATCGAGTCACCGTTATTGACCAGTCGCGCTGCTTCGGCCCCGATTTTTCCCTTTACGCCCGAGTGTTTCTGGCGACGTTCCGCGAAAGCGATTTCCGCGGCCGTGTTCTGGCTCAACACAACAACCCCGTGCATACGCACCACGTAGCCGGCGTTTTCCAAAAGCCGCAGATCGCTGCGAATGGTGACTACCGACACTCCGAGGTGTTGGGCCAGATCATCCACCCGAGCGCGTTCATGCGCTGCCAGGTAGCGAACGATTGCCTCACGTCTTTCCTGTCCAGTCATTCGTCATATCCTTTCGATTTGATTAAACATGCTTTCGTTTTCTTTCTCAAATGATTTTATCGTTTTCGTTATTCTCCATTGGTCGAACAACGCTTGCGAATTGTCGCGCTGACTGCCTGATCGTGCCATGGACGTGGGGCCATCAGGCCTGAGGAAGTCGTCTTTTGCTTGCGAGTAGCCGCAGTGGCCCCGATAAAAAAAGCGCGACAGCCAGTGACGGCTATCGCACCAGGAAACGTTGACCAGGGCTTGATACAGCACCGGAGAAGAGAAAAGAGAGGCATGCCTGCCGGTATCGGGCAGGCGATGTCACCAGGGGAGCCGCTTCGAAATGCGAGCAGTGGGGGAAGCTTTTACCGCTCAGCCCGGTATCTGTGGGTTGAGCGGTCAGGGCCAGCGGATGGGCCCTGTACAGTCTTTCGCGCCATCCGTCACAGCAGCAATGCCGAAGTCAACGGCGCGATAATGAATGACTTTTCGCTGCGCAGAAGCCGGGCGCAGGTGCGCACCGCGCTTGTGTTTGGTACCCGCCGATACCCGGGGCTTGTTGATGAAGTTCGTTGTCAGGGCATTGATGGTGGTTTTTCAGGACCCATCCACTGCTGCGTTATTTTTCCATCTCCCCAGCACCATGATTACCGCGAACTGAATCACCAGCCCCGCTGCCAGCAGCAGCCATACCGACTCGATGGCCATCGAGGCCATATAGAGCAGGGCGCTGATGCCGGCGGGTACCAGGGCATAGGGAATCTGGGTGCGCACGTGAGCGATATGATCGGAGCCGGCGAAGATCGATGCCATCACTGTGGTATCGGAGATGGGCGAGCAGTGGTCACCGAAAATCGAGCCGGAGAAGATGGCGCCGACCGTCATGCTGAGCAGCGTCATGTCGCCCCCGGAAAGCTCAAAGGCCAGCGGGACGCCGATGGGGGTGAGAATTGCCATGGCGCCCCAGGAGCTGCCAGTGGCAAAAGAAATGACCATCGCAATCAGGAAAATCAGTAGCGGTAGCAGCGCGGGTGAGAGCCAGTCGCGGGTGGCATCGATGACATGCTCGCCAGTGCCCAGTGCTTCGGTGACGGTGCCGATGCTCCAGGCCAGCACCATGATCACCAGCGCTGGCAGCATGGTACGAAAGCCTGCCAGCAGTGTCTCCTCGCAATTCTCCAGACTCTGACGCTGTAACAGCGCCATGATCATCCCCGTGGTGACCATGGCAAACGCGGCCCAGGAGAGCGCCACGCTGACATCGGTATCCGCCAGCGCATCCATGATGGCCACGCCTTCAGCACCGCCCCCGTATACCAGAGCCCCCAGCAGGCCACGCTGATCAGGACTGCCAGCGGTAGCAGGAAGTGCCATAGCCGGCCGCGCCCCACGGGCACTTCTCCCAGATCCTCATCGACGCTGGAGAGTGGGGTATCTCCCGGTGCAACCAGCTCACCGGTGGTCTCGGCGCGCTGTTGTGCTTTCGCCATGGGGCCGAAGTCTCCCGCCAGCAGGATCATGGGCACCGAGGCGAGGCAGAGCAGCGCGTAGAAGTTCCAGGGAATCGATTGTAAAAACAGGTGATAGGGTTCTGCCGAGGCGAGGCTCAGGCCCACCAGAGCACCGGCAATCAGCGAGACCTGATAGCCGATCCAGTCCGAGACCGGGCCGAGGGTGGCCATGGGTGCAGAGGTGGCGTCCATGACCCAGGCGAGCTTCTCCCTCGACTGATGCTGCCGGGCGGTAAGGTCACGGGTGGCGTTACCCACGATGACCGAGTTGACGTAATCGTTGAAAAAGATCACCACACCCAGCGCCCACGTCAGCATCAGGGCGCCACGACCGGAATGAATGCGTTTGGAAAGGGTGTGCGCCAGTGCCTGTGAGCCACCGGTACGGTGCATGAAGGCAGCACCTGCCCCAAGTAGTGCCACCAGTACCAGGAAGCGGGCGTTCCATTCATCGGTCATCACCCTGGCAAACCAGTCAAAGGTCTGGCCCACCGCAGCGATGGGGCCGCCCGCCACCAGCCAGCCACCCAGCCAGATGCTGATGAACAGCGAAACATTGACCCGTCGGGTCGCCAGTGCCAGCACCACCGCTGCTATCGGTGGTAGCAGTGAAATCAACGCGTCCATGCCGTGGCTCCCCGCTATTGTTATATCCATCACATTGGAACCACATCAATAAGGTGCCATGCAAGATGGAGACTTCACAGGGAACGCGGGGCGAGGCGGGCAATAAACGGCAGGCCAGCTCGGGTCCGCTTTAAAGCTCCGCTCAGCCCAGGATCTGCGGATTGAGTTGCCAGGTGGCCAGGGTCAGGGCGCTGGCCAGACTCACCCAGAGCAGATAGGGCACCAGTAACAGGCCCGCCAGTGGCTTTCGCCGCCAGAAGGTGATCAGGGTGCACAGGATCAATACCCATAGCACCAGGATGCTGTAGAAGGAGACAGCGCCGAGATGCCATACGAAGTAGAGCCAACTCCACAGGGCATTGAGCGCAAGCTGGATCAGAAACAGATTGAGTGCCTTTCTGCGGGGTCTGCCGCGCCATATCAGCCATGCGGCAATCCCCATCAGACCGTAAAGCGTCATCCAGACCGGGCCGAACACTGCAGCTGGCGGTGCCCACTCCGGCTGTGCGAGCCGTTCATAGAAGTCTACTGCATTGATCGAGGCAATGGCGCCGATGGCGGCAGCCAGGTAGCTGATACCCAGCCAGCCGAGGAGTCCGGTCAATTGTCTGCGCTTTGAAGGGGCTCGCATAAAGGGTGGTCCTTACCGCTTTCATGGAACATCGGGTTGATGAAATCGGCCCAACATAGTCCAGCGCGCCGGGAGCGTCCATGCCGGGTGTTCCACGGGGTTTGTTCGGCATAGCCGGGGATGGCGTCGGAGCGTTATTGATAATACTATTCTCATGCGAATGAAAAATATTCTCATTCAATCAAGGAAAAAGGGAACTGGTGTCAATGAATACTCCATGGAAGCGGTGGGGCCTGGTCACTATGGGCGTCTCCACGACGCTCGGTCTTGCTCAGCCGATTCTGGCGGATGTGCGCAAGCCCACTGCTGAATCAGAGGCCGTTACGACCACGACGGCCCAGGCCACCATTACAGTAAAGGGCAACCGGCTCTACGAGATGCTGCCCTCCGAGCAGACCGGCGGCTATACCGTCGATGCGGCCACGGTGGGCACCAAAACCCCGGCTTCACTGCGCGATATCCCACAGTCGGTCAGCGTGGTCACCCGTGATGCGATCGAGGATGAAAACTTCAATACCCTTGATGAGATGGCCAAACGCACGCCGGGCATGCGGGTACTGAGTAACGGTAATGGCCGTTCGTCGATCTACTCGCGCGGCTATGAGTACAACGAGTACAACATCGATGGTTTGCCTGCGCCGATGGCCAGTATTCTGGGGACCGTACCCAATCTGGCCGCGTTCGATCGGGTCGAGATCATGCGCGGGCCCTCGGGGCTGTTCAACAGCACCAGTGAAATGGGCGGTATCGTCAACCTGGTGCGCAAGCGCCCCACCTACGATTTCCAGGGGCATGTCACGGCCCGCTATGGCAGCTGGGATCAGAACTACGAGGAAACGGACCTCTCGGGGCCGATCAACAGCGATGGCAGCGTTCGTGGGCGCATGGTGATCGCCAACGACGATAGCAACGGCTTTGTCGATCACAACGAGAACACCAACCAGACCTTTTACGGTGCGCTCGATATCGATCTCGACGATGCAACCACGCTGTCACTGGCGTATCTGCGCCAGCACCGGGATATCGTACCGAGTAACGGGGTACCGACCGATACAGAGGGTAATCTGCTGGATTTCCGACGTACCCGTTTCTTCGGCGCCGACTGGAACGACTTCAACAGCCAGAGCAACGACTGGATCGCCGAGCTGACCCACCGCTTCGACAATGGCGGCTATGGACGTATTGCGGCGCGCTACTCCAATCGCGCTGCCGACTACAAGTACGCCTATACCTTCAGCGGCGTGGATGCCAATGACCAGTCCAGCATGGTCGCACTGGGGGGCAGGGTGGATCAGGAGACGGTATCGGCTGATGCCAGCTACAGTCAGCCGTTCGATACCTTCGGCAATGTCAGCGAGTTCGTGGTCGGGACCGACTACAAGCGCTACGAGACCGAAACGGGACAGGGGGTTGCCAGACTGGGCACCATTAACGTCGAGACCTATCATGCGGACCAGTTCGACGAGCCCGCTATCGCCTATACACGGACCAATGATCGCACCACGCTGGAAGAGTACGGCCTCTACTCCAAACTGACCTTTCGGCCCATCCAGCCCCTGGCGCTGATTGTCGGCGGGCGTGTCAGCTCCTATCAGCAGCATCTCAGCGATTATCTTGCTGATGGCGCTTCGGACTCGCGCAGCGATGACGCCCGCTTCACGCCCTATGCCGGGGTCGTGCTCGATCTGGATGAACATCATGCGCTCTACGCCAGTTACTCCGAGGTGTTCATGCCACAGAGTGACAGCGTTGATCAGAACGGCAGGCTGCTGAAACCACGCGAGGGTGAGCAGTACGAAGTCGGTCTCAAGGGTAGCTACTTCAATGGTGATCTGAATGCCCGGATCTCGGCTTTCCGCATGTATGACGAGAATGCTGCGGCAGCGCCTGCCGATAACCCGAGGGCCGGTTACAGCTTTGCAATCGGCAAGCGGCGCATTCAGGGGGCCGAGTTCGAAGTGACCGGCTCACCCATCGAGCACTGGGACATCATTGCCGGCTACACCTATCTCGATACCCGGGTGGAGGAGGGTGACAGCCCGGTTGCCTTTACCCTGATGCCACATAACACACTCAATCTCTGGAGCCAGTACGGGTTCGAGGGAGGGGTGCTGGATGGCTTTCATATTGGCGGCGGCGTCACCGCGATGAGCGACTTCCATACGTCGAGTTCACCAGCGGTAGAAGCACCCGGTTATGCGGTGGTGGATGCCATGATCGGTTACGATTTCACACCGGCTCTCAAGGGACAGCTCAACTTCAACAACATCTTCGACAAGACCTACTACGAGCGCGTGGGCTCTACCAGTACCTTTAACATGTACGGTGCGCCCTCCAATGTCGTGGCTTCGCTGCGCTACGACTTCTGATCGAAGTATGCTCGCCGCGGCCGGCCTATGGGCCATGCCGCGGTGGCTGCTGGTGTTGCGTTGCGAATGGCGTGAACCCGAGCCATTGCCCGGCACCGGGGTTACCGCTTGTCGGTGTCCGGTTACCGGGAGGGGGCCAGCATGAAACGCAATGCACGCTGGAGGGCAACCAGTACCACCGAGGCGTGATCCTCATCCGGAAAGACATGAAACGCGACGCAGGGCTCGCCCGGCAGGTGGCTGACCGTGGCTGCCATGTGTGAGGCGCGACTGATCATGCGTCGCGCGCGCCGTCGGGCCAGGCTTTGTTTGCGATCCGGCGCCCGGGACTGCCAGGGGGCCAGGTGTTCTTCCCATTCACCGACACCGATGAACAGACGTATATCGCGCCGGGTCAGCCTTGTCATGTGCTCTCGCAGTGCCTGCTCGTTCCACCAGATCGAAGGACTGATGGCGACATGGGTGTGAAAGATGCCGGGGCGCCGAGCCAGCACATTCAGCACGAAATAGCCGGCCAGCGAATGCCCGAACAGGCTTTGACGTGCGCCATCCAGCGGCCAGTGGTCACGCAGCTCGGGCAGCAACTGATCGACAATGAAGGTGAGCAATGCATCACCGCCATGCTCGTTGGCACCGGGCATGTACTCCTCGGCCGGTGGGTCGAAGGTGTAGTCGCGGTAACGCTCTCTACCGGTCGAATGGGCGTCGGGCGCGCATGCAATGCCGACCACGGCTGCCGGGGCAATACCGGTGGCCTCGGGGCGACGGCTGGTGCGCTGGATGGCTTCCACGAAGGTGGCAAACAGGGTGTCGGCATCCAGCACTACCACCACCGGCCAGCCCTGCGCCGGTGGTGGGCCTGGCGGTATCCATAGGCGTACGGGATAGGTGAGACCGCTGACCGCACTCTGCCACTTCTCGGTCGGAGTGGGTGATGAAAGGCACATCAGCATGGATCTCCCGGGGTGAGCACATCGTCGACCCGAATCTGCAGTGAGTCATGCGGTGGGTGTTCGACCCGGGCGCGAACGCCATACACTTGTGCCAGTGTTACCGGCGTGATCGCCTCGGCGGGCGTGCCTATCGCCGCAACCCTGCCGTGCGAAAGCATCACGATGCCGTCGGACCAGCGCGCAGCCACGCCAAGATCGTGCAGTACCATCAGAACAATCATGTGGCGCTCGCGGGCCAGGCGATGGACCAGCTGCATCACCCGCAGCTGATGCTGCAGATCCAGGGCGCTGATCGGTTCATCGAGCAGCAGCACGCGCGGTTCCCGGGCCAGCACCTGAGCCAGTGAGACCAGCTGGCGCTGGCCGCCGGAGAGATGATGCAGGCTTTCCAGCGCCAGTTCGGCTACACCGACCCGTGCCAGCACCTCGAACGCCCGCTCTTCCAGAGTGCTGCGAGTATTCGCCGTGGTGTGAAGCGGTGAGGCGCGCAGCGCACTGACCACGCTCTCCAGTACGCTCAGCGCTACCCCCTGGGGCAGACTCTGCGGCATATAGGTGACCAGCCGGGTACGCTCGGAAAGCGAACGCCCCATCAGCTCGCGCCCCTGAAGTCTGATCGAGCCGCTGGCCGGCTGAAGCCCGGCCAGTGCACGCATCAGGGTACTCTTGCCGGCAGCATTGGGCCCGACCAGTGAATGTACCTCTCCGGCGTACAGCTCGGGCAGAGTGATGTCCTCGAGTATTCGGCGTCGGCGATAGCCCGAACTCAGGCGGCTGACTTCCAGTCCTGTTTGCCGAGTATTCATGAAGTGCCTCGCGGTCGCCAGAAGATGAGCAGCAGAAAGGCCGGCACACCCACGATGGCCGTCACGATGCCGATCGGCAGGAGGACACCCGGCACCAGCAGCTTGCTGGCAGCCGAAGCCAGCGACATCAGCAGCGCTCCGGTCAACAGGCTGCCCGGCAGCAGGAAGCGATGCTCCTCTCCCAGCAGCAGCCGGGCGATATGTGGCCCGACCAGACCGACAAAGCCGATCGTGCCCGCGAAGGCCACCGAAGTGGCGGCCAGCAAACTGACCCGCAGCAGCGCCATGAAGCGCAAACGGGTGACATTGATGCCAAAGCTGCGGGCACGATCTTCGCCCAGTCGCAGGGCGGTCAGATGGCCAGCGGCCTGTAGCGAGAACGGCGTGACCAGTAGCAGCACGCCTGCGAGCAGTGCGACGTTGGGCCAGGTCGCGCGCGAGAGCGATCCCATGCTCCAGAATACCAGCTGTTGTAGTGCTGCCTGGGAGGAAACGAACTGGATCAGTGACACCAGCGCATTAAAGACGAACACCAGTGCGATCCCCAGCAGCACGATGGTTTCGATGCCGGTACTGCGCAGCCGAGCCATACATTGCAGCAGTAGTACCGAGCCCAGTGCACAGAGGAAGGCATTGAAAGGCACTGCCCAGTCCGAGGGCATGAACGGTAGGCTGATGCCCAGCACGATGGCGAGGGCGGCCCCGAACGAGGCGGCCGAAGAGACGCCCAGGGTGAAGGGGCTGGCCAGCGGATTGTTGAGGATGGTCTGCATCTCCACGCCGGCCAGTGAGAGCGCGGCGCCGACCAACAGAGCCATCAGGGCATAGGGCAGGCGGACCTGCCACAGGATCGTGGCCTGGGGAGGCGTCAGGCTGTCGGGCGACAGCATGCCTGTCACGATCTGTCCGATTGACAGGGTCGAAGGGCCGGTCGACAGATCCACGACCAGGGCAAGGAGACACAGCAGTGTCAGCCCGAGCAGGATCACGAAACGCCGGATCACGGTACGGCGATGCTCGGCCAGCAGCGCATCGATAGTTGTACCGCTGGTAGCTGCCTCAGGATGAATCGGGTCGCCCTGCCGGATGTGGTCGGTCATCTAGCGGACACCTTCAGGCTGCAGGGGTGTCAGGCTGACCCAGCCGGTGCCGCGGTAGGGTACTGCCAGAAAGCGGCGGTTGATCTCTTCGAGCGTTTGCCCCGGGTCCGTCTCGGCGAAGAGGGTTGGATGAATCCAGCCGGCCAGGGCCTCAATGGCGACGAGATCAAGGGGCGAGTTGAGCAATTGATGAGCCAGGCCATGAACATTGCCCGTCCTGACCGCCGAAAGCTGCGCGATTCCCCGGCGCTGGGTCATGGCTTGCAGTGACGCGCGCGCGGTGTCGGCATCAATGCCGCCGCCCAGCACCATCCCCCCTGTTTTCTGCATATCCGGCCCGCCGGTGGCGATGTAGATGCCGGGATCACGGGTGATGATGTACTCCAGATTCAGCTTGCCCGTGGTGCTGTTCAGTACATCAGCGCCGATGTTATGCCCACCGACGAACTCGATGTAACTCCCTACGCTGCCTTTACCCGGCGAGTAGCAGCAATCCCGGGTAATACCGGCGTGTGCTTCCAGAAAGACCTGCGGGCGATCTGAAGAAGAGCGTTGTGACACTTTCCGTCTGATCCGATCCAGATGTTGCTGGCGGAAGTCGAGAAAGGCTTCGGCCTGCTGCTCATGGCCGGTCAGTTGCCCCAGAATGCGCAGACTGCGGGCCTGATGAGCAAACGGATCATTGAAGAAATCGATGAAGACAACCGGGATACCCGCCGCCTGCAGTTGCGCGAGCCGTGCCTCCCCGGGGCTGCTGCCGAGCGAGAGCACGGCAACATCCGGGGCGGCTGCCAGGATCGACTCCATATCGAAATTCTCTGCCGAGCTGGCCACTTGCGGCAGCGTTTCAAGCGCCGGAAAGCGTTGCAGATAACGTTTGTAGGTGTATGGGCCGAGGCGATGAATATCCCGGGGCCAGGCAGCCAACAGACTGACAGGGTTGGGCGTGATCAGCGACAGCGCAATCAGGTCACGGCTATCGTCGATGGAAATGCTGTCAATGTGCTCTGGTACTTCGACGACACGGCCCCGCAGGTCAACAATCCGGGCTGCCTGAGCCATCGGTGGAAGCAGCGCCATGACGATTGCCAAGCAGGCCGGAAGAAAAGGGAAGCGTCGAGTGCAGGCGGTCATGGCCATTTCCCTGGATAATGGATGATCGGCATGGAAAGCCACCTGGACAGTAGTAAACGACGGGCACCTGGCAAAACGGCCCCGGATCATGATGACGCATGAATTTAATTGATAATATAGATTAAATGCAAATGGTTGTTATTTATGGGCTGGTGGATGCACTCCTTCCTGGCATCGCTATTCAGGCCCGCTTTCGGCTCCGTCATTTCCGGAGGGATGCCCGACATACGTGGCATAAGGGTTGCCATGGTCACCCCGAACTGTGCGAGTCTCTGGAGTGGTTGTTATCCACTGCCATCTCCCGAGGAGAGCCGACCTTGACCAGCGTGATCTATCACAATCCCGATTGCGGCACTTCTCGCAATACTCTGGCGATGATGCGCCATTCCGGCGATGAGCCTCATGTGATCGAGTATCTGAAAACACCGCCTTCGCGCGTGAAGCTGATCGATCTATTGGCCGCGATGCGCCTTACCCCGCGTGAGCTGCTCAGAGAGCAGGATCCGCTCTGCAGCGAGCTGGGGTTGGACGATCCATCGCTGGATTCTGAACAGCTGATCGACGCCATGCTGGCGCATCCCGCCCTGATTGATCGTCCTATCGTGGTAACCGAGCTGGGCGTGCGGCTCTGTCGTCCCTCGGAGAAGGTGCTGGATCTGCTGGCCTACCCGCCGAGCGAATTTACCCGTGAGGATGGCGAGGTCGTGCGCCTGGGGGAGGTCTCCTGAGCCGGGAGAAAGTGCATTCACCAGGCCTTGAGTGACGCAGCGTACGGTTTTCATGCCAGGCCCGCCTTGCAGCGGGCTTGTATTGCCATGATGAACTATCGCTCGGTGGTTGAGGGTAGTGCCTTTGGGCATCGCTCAAAAGGGGGATAACTGATAATCATCCGGGCGTTCCGAGGCTTCCAGCTCTCCCAGTTGAGAGAAATCTACCGGAGTGAGGATCGTATCCAGGGACATGGAGTGATGGGCCAGATTCTTGACGACCCGCACCTGTTCGGGCTGACCGTGGGCATCCACCTTCATTACCCAGGCCAGAAATCCCTGTGAAAATCGCACGAGACTCCCGATCGGGTAGAATCCATGGCGCTGGATATATCGGGTCACCCACTGTTGGTCATACTTTTCGGGTTGGTTGTAGACGTACTGGTAGGCTTCGAAAGGTGTCATGCCAGAGCGCTTGTTGCGCCCGCGCTGCAAAGTATCGAGGCGGTTGATGATAGCGGTGATGCGAGCAATATCATTCAGATCTTTGGCTGTTCGATGCTCGGGATAACCGCTGCCATCCAGGCACTCGTTGGCGCCCATGATGACATCTCGATATGTATCACGGTTGAGCCATTCCAGCTTGTCCAGATGACCGTTTAATACCTCGACGTGACCGCTCAGATACTCCCGTTGCTGACTCGTTAGCGGCGTTTCCAGTGATGGCATCTGTTTACCCAGCATCAGGGGTTTCCCCATCTGGTGCAGCAGGGCACACACGATAATATCGCGCGTTTGAAACGAGAATTGTCGAGTGGGTAGCAGGATGTCGCCCAATTGTCCGGCCACGCAGAGCGAGTGACTCAGCCATTGGGGTTCGTCCTGAAGACAATGAAGGGCGTAGAGCGTCTGCTGGCGATCACGATCAAGCAGATGGATCAGGGTATCGGCGCTGTCATAAAGTGCGTTGCCGGAGAGATGGTGGCCATTTTTCAGGTGCAGCAGGGTAATGTGCAACTGCCGGGCAATTTCCCTGAAGGCCTTGAGCATCGGGGTGGTGTTTTCCTCCGGTGCCGGTGGTGGTTCGGTCGTGGCAGCGGTGTATTTCTCAATGAACAATGGTGATCGGTGAGAATGGCGCGTATCCATACCGAGCCTGTAGGCCAGCTCGCTCTCGGCCTCTCCAACAAGATAGGAGAGACGCTGATCCAGCTGGGATGACATCCCTTCGAAACTGACTCCGATAATGGCGTGATGGGAGCGCCCCGCAGGACGCACATGGCGTACTCTGGCTTCCAGAGTGATTTCCTCACCATTGGGGAAGCTGATGGCCATGGCGGGCAGATAGCCATTGATGTCGAAGTGGGCACACTCTCGCAAGGGAAATTCCAGCATACAGCCGCCCAGGGAGAGATTGCGCAATTGTGCCTGGATGGGAGGCAGCCCTGTGTAGACCTCGATTTCTGCCGAGGCCTTCATGCCCTGGATGAATGGGATGCGTACGCCACCGCGTCGGTTGGTTGTGAACAGGGAGTTGGGCAGCGCGCACTGGATTTCCAGAAATTCTCCGAAATGCCTGACCCGAATCGGTTCGATATCCTCGAAGTGGATACTTTCCGAACCTGCTGGTCCGTTGATCTTTTCGGCATCCAGCATAATCGATGAGTCGAGAAGGTGGTCATCACTGATGTCCTGAAGCCCCGCGATGGCGAGTGACATGGTGCCGGCTTGGGTGTTGACGTGTCTGATACGGGCAGAAACCGGATCCTCGAGGGCGTTCAGAGTCAGTGAAATATCATGCCGATCCCGTGAGATGGCATTGATGACATTGATGACGTAAGCCTCATCTTCCTGTTGCGATAGGGATTTTGCTTCGGAGGTCTCGGACTTCCTTGCCGGTTTGAAACTCATGGCGGGTGCTCTCCATATGAAGGCAGGGCGCTGGTTAAACCTCAGGAAACTGCATCAGGAAAGTGAGTCGGCGGCCGGGGACGACCCAAGGGCTCTCCCTGCCTTTCGATACAGGGCTACTTGAGCAGGCTATCCTGCCGGGCGCTGTTCTCGATCTCCACAGCCACGGTGATCGGATGAAAGGCCCTCCCGGGCGCCATGCGTGTGTTCAGACCGGCACTCGAAGGCCCCTGTCGAATCATATCGATGATCCTGTTGTTCATTCTGGTTCCCTGCAGAAGTGCTTCGGTCTTCCCGGCCGCGCCACTTCATTTTGGAAAAAGGACGATCATTCCCTGATGCCCTTCAGACAGCCCGGTTTTGCAAACGAATATGGTTTCCCTGTTATTGGTATTAATAAAAAAGCAGGTCTATCCGCTCTTGAGAATTGGATAAAGGAATTAATAAGCCCTGAACCGAGCTTAGGACAGCTTTGAGATTGGCAGAAGCAGCAATTGCTCTTCGGATGTTATCAGAGCGACATAAAGCTGCTGGAGGGCCCCTTTTTGGTAGGCAAGTGCAACGGCTGATCGTGAACCGGATAGTGACCTGTCAGGCGATACGGGCACCAGCCGGTTCGCTGGCAGTGTCACGCGATGGAGAATATCCGAGTCAGATACTTGCGGTCAGCCGCCCGATTTCGGCAATTACGCCGTCACGCTCTTCCTTCGAGGCAGCGGGTAAATGGCAATAGGCCGTCACCAGCATGGCGCCACGATGCCCCGGCCACGCGACCCCGATATCGCTGACCGCGCCGCTTGCGTTGGTGCCGGTCTTGTCGCCAATCAGCCATGTGTCGGGCATGCCGGCGCGCAATCGATCACTGCCGGTCTGGCTTTCCACCAGCCAGGCGCTCAGATGGTGGCGTGAGGCAGAGGAGAGGGCATCTGCAAACAACAGTTTGCGCAGGTTGCCCAGCATGGCCCATGGGGTCGTGGTATCACGCTGGTCATCTTCGGAGTCGTGCTCGTTGAGTGCCGGCTCGATTCGGTCGAAGCGGGTAACCCGGTCATCCAGCGAGCGGGTATAGGCGGTCAGGGCCGTTGGGCCGCCAAAGCTTGTCAGCAGCAGGTTACCGGCCGTGTTGTCGCTGTGCGTAATGGCGGCCCGACAGAGTGCTTCCAGAGTCATGCCCTGGGGGCCGGCATATTGCCGTGTGATCGGTGACCATTCGAGCAGGTCCTGCTGTTCAAAGCGAATGCGGCGCGTCAGCTGCTCGCGGCCACGATCGACACGGGCCAGTACCAGGGCCGCTGCCATGACCTTGCCGGTGCTGGTGAGCAGAAAGCGTTCATTGGCCCGATGCCTCACACAACGGCCGCTGGCGATATCACAGATGGCGACGCCCAGTCGGCTGCCGGTATGTTGCCGTTCAAGCGCCTTGAGACGTTCAACCACATCGCTGAGTCCATCGACGGAATAGGCCTCGGCAGGCCGGACCAGCAGGGCTGGCAGGAGCATCATGGAGGTATTCAGAAGGCGACGGCGGGACAGCAGTGGCATCAGAGAATGCTCCGAGAGACCTTCAGAGAATGAATGGCACGTCCGCAAACCATCCTGCATGCTCTTGCGGGCGGATTGTGGCGTATCGGAGGAGACAATCGAGTCAGATTAAAGCGATGCGCCAAGCAGACATGATGCCATAGCTCAGTGCGCAGACATCATGAAAAAGGGAATGGGCTTCATCGGAAAGAAGTGGGTGCCGACAAATCGGCAAGCGGACCTGGATCACATGTCGGCGTTTCAGGCCGAATTTAACGAAGCACCTTCTGCCAGCGCTTGATCTTCATGCGGGAGCGTCTGGAATAGAGCTGCTTGGTCGTCAGTTTACGGGGTTTCAGAAGGAGCTGCTGGTTATCATCAAGTTCGAGATCAAATATGCGTTGGGCACCTATCGGACCGTTTTCCGAGCCGAAAACAGCAATGAGGCCGATCTCCAGCGAGCGCAGTTCGAGCTTTTGCTCATTGGAAGTATATTTCTCGTCCAGATGAATACCCTGCTCGCGGGCGACCTGCTGGATCAGGTCACCGAACATGCCAGCTTCCATGTAGTCGCCCGATTTCAGCGGGCCCTGGCGGGTGACCCGGGCCAGGTGATGCTCGCTTGAACTAATATCACGGCTTGAACTTTCCCCCTGCTGATCGAGAACATCGGTGACATCGCTGAACCAGGTGCCATGGGAGGTCTCGAGCTGTACCACTACGGCTTCAACGAAGATCGCCTGCACACTCATGTTACTGATCAGGCAAAGGGAGTTGATATCCCGCCCGCGGCCGCGATTGATGACGATGCGAGGGCTCTGCTGCACCCTGAAATTGTGCAAGAGCAGCTGCAGATAGATGCCCCAGATCAGCAACATGCCGAAACTGACGATGCCGCTGAATACAGCGGCGTTGGCGGTCAACCAGCTCCAGAAGGCGGTGGCCCAGGTCAACATGGTTTTGTCCTTGAAAGGAGGCAACAACGCGAGTTTGCCCGTGCAGGATGAAGCGCCAGCTTTCGAATCGCGGTTCAAATACCCTCTTGTCAGAGACTTGAGGCAGTACCGCTCGATAGCCGATCAATGGATGTCTCAACCGTAGTGCAGATATGGGCTCGAAGCGAATGGCCACGCGGCCTTGTGTGCTGCCGCTGCCCCGGGCAGCGGCAGGGACTCAGTTGACCATTTCCGGCTCTTCGCCCAGGCGGCGGCCCTGAGCGAGCCGATCGATCAGTTGCATCTCGTCATCATCGAGTTCGAAATCGAAGATGGCGGTATTTTCCAGCAGTCGTGCCGGGGTAACCGATTTGGGGAAGACAATGGAGCCGAGCTCGATATGCCAGCGTAAAATGATCTGGGCCGGCGTTTTATCATGTCGCACGGCCATGGCTGCAAGGCGCTCGTCATCAAGCAGTTCGCCGCCTTGCGCCAGCGGGCTCCAGGCTTCGGTGGCGATGCCTCGACGCTGATGAAATTCACGCAGCAGGGACTGCGGCAGTAGTGGGTGCAGCTCGATCTGATTGACCACCGGCATGACGCCGGTTTCCTGTTCCAGGCGTTCGATATCCATCTCCCGAAAGTTGGAGACGCCAATCGAGCGGATCCGCCCCTCCTGCTGCAGCCGGATGAACGCCTGCCATGTCTCGACAAACCGGTTGCGCTCGGGGCATGGCCAGTGGATCAGATAAAGATCGAGATATTCCAGACCCAGTCGGGTCATGCTCTTGTCGAAGGCAGTGAGTGTTTCGTCGTAACCCTGCTGATCGTTCCAGAGTTTGGTGGTAATGAACAGTGCCTCGCGAGGTAGATCAGTCTCTGCAATGGCGCGTCCGACACCAGCCTCGTTGCCATAAATGGCGGCCGTATCGATATGACGATAACCGAACTCGAAGGCAGTACGAACGGTTTCAGTCGCTTGATCGGAGGGGATTTTCCAGGTGCCGAGTCCGAGCTGCGGGATCAGGTAGCCGTCACGGAGAGGGATATCGGGAATTACGGACATGCCGGACTCCTTGCTTCGAGCGGGGCCACGATATAGCCCCTTGTCACCTTTCAGTGTCGATGCTGGCCAGGCTTGACGCCAACACGACCTTGGGGGCAGGAGAGACGGCGCGATGCCGGCGCCGAAGCAACGCAGTCGTTATGTGCCCCGAAAGGTGCGTTATGCTGATGCCGGAATACATCAGGGCACGCAAGGGCATGGCAACGCAGAAGGAACGTCACTACACCAGCAGAATCGGTTGGCTGCGGGCGGCCGTATTGGGGGCCAATGACGGTATTGTATCCACAGCCAGCCTGATCGTCGGTGTGGCGGCTTCCAGCGCAACACATGGCAGCATCGTGTTGACAGGCCTGGCCGGATGCGTGGCCGGGGCAATGTCAATGGCTGCCGGGGAATACGTTTCCGTCAGCTCTCAGGCGGATACCGAGAGAGCCGATCTGGTGCGCGAGCAGGGAGAGCTGGACCGGGATTATGATGACGAGCGCCGCGAGCTGGCCGAAATCTATAGACAACGAGGGTTGGAGCCGGACCTGGCCCTCACGGTAGCGGATCAGTTGATGGCGCATGATGCGCTGGCAGCTCATGCACGCGATGAACTGGGGTTGAGTACGGTCCATCGAGCGCGACCGATTCAGGCCGCGCTGGCATCTGCATTGACCTTCCTGGCGGGTGCCCTGTTGCCTGTGTTGTTAACGGTATTCAGCCCGTGGGAATGGGTGATTCCTGTGGTAGGCAGTGGCGCACTGCTGGCACTGGCTCTGTTGGGGGGAGTTTCGGCCCGTGTTGGCGGCGCCAGCATGCTGATGGGGGCGGCGAGAGTGGTGTTCTGGGGTGTATTGGCCATGCTGTTTACTGCTGCTGTAGGCAAGCTGTTCGGCGGGGGCGGTTAAGCGTGTCGCCGTCGCAGGGGGCAAACGAAACATGACGCCACGATCAGATCCATAGCGTCAGGAATGATCCCTGACGGCCCTGTCAGGTCTCACTCCTGCACTTGCCAGCTGTTCTCTGAAGCTGCCTTCGTCCCTGAAATGCGCCGACGGACTCCATGTCAGCTCCAGACATTCAGAGGACTCTGGCTGGCGGCCCCTTTATAAGATGGGACGCAGCCCAATACCAGTAACCTTACGTTACCGTAAGCTTGGGTTATGTCATGCCATTGCCGTATGGCCTGAGGGTCATCGGAAGGACGGTGCTGTTTTGGTCAGGGCACGCGGGGAGGGTCAATGAATCCGTTATGATCGACCTCCGGCGCTTTTGGCAAGGTGCTGACCGTACCGATACGATACTCCCGCCATGCCGTCATCGCCGCTTCCAGCAACTCGGGGGCGTAGGCATGTTCCGTGAGGTATGTTTCCAGTTGAGCCGAGTCGTTCAGTTCCCGGGGAAAGTCGGCATCACCGGCAATTTCTTCCCCCAGATCCCCTATGTCATCCCCACGTCCTGCCTGAGATGTGATGAAGTTATAAAAGTTCATGAGACTCCGATGCACGGCAATTGCAGGTTTATATCAAAACAGTATTTTCAGAGGTGGTCCGAGTAATAACCAGCAGAGCGTTCTTTCTTGCGGTTTTATGTTTTAAACCAAATCGAGCCCATTGGCTACTGCAATAGCTTATATCAGATAATCCTGTAGAGCCGGGTCAGCGACGTCGGCGCTTTTGCCATAATTGCCGAGCCGTACGTTTGACCTTGCGCTGGTTTTCCGGCTTTTTCAGCCATCTTACTATCATGGCGCCAATAGCGCGTTTCATGGGAGCGCTCCTGATGGTGACCGATGCTGTCAGTCTGGCAGAAAATATCGTAAAAGACGTAACGCTGATTGATTGAACCTGTTAGCGATGTCTTCGCTGCAGATGAAAGATAACTTTCGATATGAAGCAGCCTGGACTTTTTTATTAATAATACTGAGTCTATAAGGGATAGATCTTCAGTGTTTGGAAGGAGCTGGTCCAGGAGTCAATATGTAACAATCCCGGGTATGCAGGAAGAGCGTTTAATGCTCTGGCATATACAAAGAGTTGATTGCTTTTAACCCTTTAATACGATCGCTGAAAATATGGGCCAGTATGTGACTTTAAAAGTCTATCAATATATGAGATGAGTGCCATCGATAAAAATAACCTGAGTTATGACAGTCTGGCAGCTCTTCTGTAGTGCTTGTCACGCCGGATAAAAACCGGTTCGGGGTGCAAGGCACTGATGGCGCTTTTGTGATGGGACAGTCAATAGCGAATAACAGTGCCGGATGACAAGCGGGCATTACGGAAGATGACAGGTTATGGTCATCGTGGCGCCGAAGGCCGACAATGACATCGTCATGTATTCAGGGAGAGGAGCAATGACCATTAACCTGCAGCGTGCGATCTTTGCCAGGGTCGCTGGCCGCCTCAAGGAGGAGGTAGGCGTAGTGCTGTTCAACGAAAGAATTTACGCCAATGGCAAGCGGGAGCAACTGATTGCGCGGCTGAGACGAGAGAAGCAGCTGAGTCGTGAAGAGGCGCAGCGCGAGGTCGATCACTTCCTCAATAACTCATGATCCGCCTCCTGGCGGGGCATCTCCATGATGGCTCGCTGACCAAGGTAGGCTTCCCGAAAACCGGCCAGTTCGACCAGGCCGGTCAGGTTGCGGATGTGTACACGATGCCGGTCCCGGTCCACCAACTGATCACTGCGCAGCTGTGAGAAGATCCGACTGACGTGGACCGCCGAGAGACCCATGATGTCAGCCAGCATCTGCTGGGTCAGTGGCAACCGGAAACGGCCGCGCATGTCGTCGTTGGTCCGCTCCAGCCGGGTATGCATTTCACACAGGAAATGCGCGATTCTGCCCGGGCCGTCGCGGCGCCCCAGGTTGATCATCCGTTCGACCAGCATTGATTGCTGGGTCGAGGCGACGGCGAAGAAGACTCGGGTGAGCTTGTCGGACTGTCGGAATATCTCGTTGAGATTCCTGTGTGGCAGCCGGCAGAGCGTGCATTCGTTGATGATCTCGACACTGGCCTGATGGCGGTCGGTCGCATATTCGCGCAACCCGATCACATCTCCCGGCAGATAGATATCCAGAATCAGTCGCTGGCCGTTTGCCAGGCGCGTATAGCTATAGGCCCAGCCCTGACTGACCACCGCCAGCTCGGTAGCGTCATGACCCTCCAGCCAGAGCGTATCACCGGCATAGAGGTGTTCCGGAGAGCGCTCCAGCTCATGCAGCAACTCGACTTCCTGATCATCAAGTGCGGCGTAGTGTTTGAAATGACGCACCATGCAGCTGGGCTTTTGAGACATGGCTCCTCTCCTGGCCTGACGCGGGATGGCTTATATTGTCGTGTTACCGGAAGTATCGCAAGTCATTGAACTGTGCGTTTTATTTGTCTTTTCGTGGTATTCGGAGGCGGCGCATCACGGGTAATCCCGGCCACGTGGCGCGGGCAGTCACTCGTTCAGTGGCGAAATATGAATGGTTCGTTTGTACCGACAAAAGAGAGTGTCGCGTCGAGGGAAAAAACGCTTTCCCGAACCCTGGTGAACGAAACGACCGCTGCCGGGGCAGCGGTCGAAGCATCAGCGAGAGAACCGGTGTCAGCGGGCGTGTATGGTAATGACATTACAAGGGGCCAGATGGCTGATCTTGTGCGATACGCTGCCGGTGACCAGCCCTCGCAGATCGCTGAGCCCTCGGCTGCCCATGACGATGACATCAGCCCCCAGGCGCTCGGCTTCGGCGAGAATGACCTGCACCGGCCCGCCCTGGCGAACGATGAAATCCACCTTGTCGTCCTCTCCTGCCTGATCACATCCCCGCCAGGCGTCTTCGAGGATTTCGCGTCCCTGAGCTTCGGCCTTTTCGGGCGTATAGTCCAACGGGGAGGCGCCGGTCTGATAGCCCAGCCAGTCTCCGGCTGGCGGGATTTCCGGCACATGCAGCAGGTGCAGGCTGCCGCCTGCGGTCTGTCGCAGCTGGCAGGCGAGTGAGAGGGCTTCCCGAGCGTCCCGGGAGCCATCAATGGGGACCAGTAGTGTCTTGTACATGGTACACCTCGTCATCGGGCTGGAAGCCGAATTGGCGTTCGGCATGGAACCATGTCGCACTGCTGACGACATGAGCAATTGACGATACCGATATCACACCTTGGTTTCCGGCTGTTTGCAAGTCGGTGCGACACCCTGCCACCAGTCATTACTCATCACTTCGAGCAGCTCAATAGAGCACGTTGCGCATGAAGCGCAGCAGTTGCGGGGTATCGTTGCTATAGCCATGTGGCTGGTCGCTGGGAAAGACATGAAAATCGCCGGCTTCAATGGTCAGGGTTTCTCCGGGCAGATGCAGTGTGAGGATGCCTTCGATCACCAGCAGCATTTCGTGCCAGCCGGGACTATCCGCCGACGTCTCGTAACGCTCACCCGAGGCAAGCGACCAGCGCCAGAGCTCTACGGCGTGTCGGGCAGGTTTGCTGGCCAGCAGGGTCGCGTGACTCTGTGGTGAATGCCCCGCCCAGGCGATCTCATTGATGCGTGCCGAATCCGGATTGTCGGGGGGCTGAACCAGCACGTGAAACAGCACGCCCAGTGCTTCGGCAATACGATCAAGGGTGTTGAGACTGACGTTGACATCGCCTTTTTCGATATTGACCAGCATGCGACGACTGACGCCGGCCCGTTCTGCCAGAGCTTGCTGGCTGAGGCCGGTCGCCTGACGCCGCTCTCGCACATTGTCGGCGACGTGTACGAGCACGTCGGGGCGTTCATTGTTGTGCACTATATTGCTCATCTGCAATTTCTCACCCATCATGGATGCCCGCGCAATGCGGTTTCCTGCATTCTGCCTGCCTGTTGGCAGGACCGCACAGGAGGTGGTACGTGTTATCCGTGGTTTCCGTGAAATCTCATCCGGTCATGCACCGGCTGGCGCCGGTCGCCCTGCTGGTGATCGCGATGTGCTCCATCCAGAGTGGCGCGGCCATTGCCCGATCACTGTTCGATGTCATTGGCGCGCCGGGCACCACCTCGATTCGCCTGATTCTGGCCGCGACACTGCTGCTGATTTTCCTGCGTCCCTGGCGCCGTCCGGTGACGCGTCAGGCCTGGAAGGCGATCGCCATTTATGGTGTGGCGCTGGGCATCATGAATTTTCTGTTTTATCAGGCCCTGCAGACCGTACCACTGGGCATCGCCGTGGCGCTGGAATTTACCGGTCCGCTGATGGTGGCCATGTTCGCTTCGCGGCGCGTGCTTGACCTGCTCTGGGTCGCGCTTGCCGTGGCAGGGCTGGCCGTACTGCTCTTGCCGGGGGGTGCCACGACCGAGGCGATCGATCCCTATGGAGCACTCTGTGCCCTGGGGGCCGGCTGTTGCTGGGCGATCTATATCCTGTTCGGTCAGAAGGCCGGTAGTGGCAATGGCACCCAGAGTGCTGCACTGGGAATAACCATTGCTGCCGTGGCCGTCGCGCCGATCGGAATGGTCGATGCCGGTACGGCCATCTTTGCACCGGAGGTGTTGCCAATGGCGCTGGCAGTGGCAATCCTCTCGACTGCGCTACCCTATACGCTGGAGATGATGGCGCTGCCCAGGTTGCCGACTCAGACCTTTGGCACGCTGATGAGCCTGGAGCCGGCTGTCGGGGCGCTCTCCGGGCTGCTGTTTCTGGGCCAGCAGCTACATGGGCTGCAATGGCTGGCCATTGGCGCCATTATCATCGCTTCCATCGGTACGACACTGACCGGTCGTCGTCGCGTTGAGCCTGCCGAGTCGCCCGTCCACGACTGAGCTCTGTGCAATATCGCCAGCCTGCTACGCTTGCCTGAAGATAGTGCAGGACCCCGGCGTTATCTGCCGAACCTGCCGGGCTCGTGTCGGCTGCTCATCAGGTGATTCGGCAGGGCTTTGCTTCCGGGAGGCCCGGCACGATCCTTACGCTACCCTTCGAGTATGACGATTAATGACGACTTCTTCCGAAGATGACGCTAACAGCGAGCAGAGCCTGTGGCAGCAGTCGCTGGCCGAGTTTCGCCGGGATACGGCCACGCAGGCCACGCCAGGCTGTGGGGCAACAGCAACGGTGTCGGCGGCGTTCGGGCTGGCGCTGGTGCTCAAGGGGTTGCGCATTACCCAGCAGCATGCCACCGATGAACGCCGGCAGGCCTTGATTGAGTGGGGAGAGCAGGTCAACGAGCGACTTGCGCCCTGTGCGGATGAAGATGTCGCCGCCTTCGAGCAGTTCATGGCAGCGATCCGAAAGCCACAGGAGAGCGAATCGGAGCGTGAAACGCGCCGGCAGGCGATCGATGAGGCGGCCGGGCAGGCCACCGATATTCCACTGCGAGCTGCCGAGGATTGTCTGGAGGCGCTGGCACTGGTGGAAGAGGCGCTCCCCCTGAGCGATGACATGCTCAAAAGCGATGTGCGTGCCGGTGCTCTGCTGCTGCATGGCGCCCTGAGCGCACTACTGCTCAATATCGATGCCGATCTCTCCGGACTGCGTAATCCGCAACAGCGTGCCCGTACCGCCCGTCATCGCCGTGATCTGCAGCGCGAGGGCGATACGATGATCACGCGTCTCGGCCTGCCCGGAGGTTCGACTTTCGACAGCTCTACCAGAGGGTATAGCCGCCGTCGACCACCATTACCGAGCCGGTCATGAAGCTCGAGGCGTCGCTGGCCAGATAGATCAGGCTGGGCCCGAGTTCCTCTGGTGTGGCGGCGCGCTGCATGGGGGCGTCATCGATCCACCGCGGTTTGAACTCCGGCTTGTCCACTTCGGCCATGGCAGTGCGTACATAGCCCGGCGCAAGTGCGTTAACCCGGATACCGTAGGGCGCCCACTCGGCGGCCAGTGATTTCGTCAGCTGATGAACGGCGGCCTTGGAGGCGTTATAGGCCGGCTGCATTTGTGGACGATTGACAATCATCGCCGAGATCGAGCCGATGTTGACGATCACCCCATGGCCGCGTGCCTTCATGCGCCGGCCGGCGGCATGCGCGCAGTACCACAGGCCGTGAACATTGACGTCGAACACCTCGCGCCAGCGCTCCGGCGTTACCTCGAGCGCCGGGGCATGGTGGCAGATACCGGCGTTGTTGATGAGGATGTCGACCGAGCCGAGCGCGTCCTCGACCTCGTCGAAGATGCCGTCGGCCGCCTGAGGCTGGGTGATGTCGGCTTCCACCGCCATGGCGCGGTGGCCGGCGTTGCGCAGTGTATCGACCACGGCCAGGCTGCGCTCGTGACCGCGTGCGGCGATGGCGACCGAGGCGCCGGCCTCGGCGAGGGCGTGGGCGAAGGCCTCGCCCAGCCCACCGTTGCCGCCAGTAACCACCGCGACCTTGCCGCTCAGATCGAAACGCGACATGACGGACATTTTTTCCTCCTTACCATGACAGGATTTGATGAAAGAGCATTTTCATGTCGTCACGAATCCGGCCGCTCGTGAACGGTTGCTCATTTTACGGCGCCCAGCGTCAGCCCGCGCACCAGCCATCGCTTGACCAGCAGGCCGAAGATGGCCATTGGACTGACCACAATGGTGCCGATGGCAAGCAGCTTGCCCCAGTCAATGCCGGTCTGGGTGAGCAACTGGGCAGCAGCGATGGGAATGGTCTGAGTGTTCGGCCCGGCAAACGTCTGGGCAAAGGAGTAGTCATTCCAGGCGAAGATGAAGCAGAGGATGGCCGTGGTGACCAGCCCCGGTTTCATCAGTGGCAGACTGACGTGCCAGAACACCTGCCACTTGGTAGCCCCATCGATCATTGCGGCCTCCTCGAGATCAGGGGGCAGATCGTCAAAGAAGGCGGTCATCAGCCAGATCGCAAATGGCAGATTGAAGCTGAGATAGGCGATGACCAGACCGGTATAGGTATCGAGCAGGTAGAGATAGCGGAACAGCAGATACAGCGGCACGATGACCGCGGCAATCGGCGCCATGCGTGTACTGATGATCCAGAATGCCAGATGGTGCTTGCCCTTCAGCCGGATGCGCGACAGCCCGTAACCCGCCATGCAGCCCAGCACGACCGAAATGAAGGTTGAGGCGCCGGCAACGGTCAGGCTATTGAACACGTACGACCAGAGGCTGTTACCGCCGCTGAACAAGGCCTGATAGTGCTCGAGTGTCGGCTTGAAGAATACCTGCGGTGTGTTGGCGGTAATGGCGTTGTCCGGTTTGAAGGAGGAGAGCACCATCCAGCCGATGGGGACCAGTGTCCACAGCAGCAGGGCGGCCAGCAGCACTGCCTTGGCGATCCTGACGGGCAGCGGGGTCCGATTCGTCATGAAGTCGTCTCCTGACGCTTGAACAGCCTCACGAAGGCAATCGCCACCAGAATCGAGAACACCAGCATGCTGATGCCTACTGCAGCGGCATAGCCGAGATCGAAGAAGCGGAAGGCGATGTCGTAAAGCCGGATCGGGATGATCTTGGTGGAATCCGCCGGGCCGCCCTGGGTCGTAATGAAGATGATGGCAAAAAAGCGGATCGCATCCATCGCACGAATCAGCAGTGCCACCAGCAGAATGCCCGAGATCGATGGCAGGATGATGTGAATCAGCAGCTGCGGGTAGCGCGCGCCATCCATCTCTGCGGCCTCGATGATATCCCCCGGGACCGACGCCAGACCGGCCAGTACGATCAGTGCCACCAGCGGTGTCCATTCCCAGACATCCATCAGCACCACGGCCACCATCGCCGAGCCCACGTTACCGAGGATATTGCCGTTGAACAGGCCAATGGTCTGCAAGAGCCAGGCATAGAGTCCATGACTGGGATCCAGCATGAATCGCCCCAGCAGTCCGACAATCACCGGTGCGATGAACATCGGGATCAGCAACAGGGACAGCACCAGATTGCCACCGCGCACCAGACTGTGAACCAGCAGTGCGATCAGGGTGCCCAGGATCATTTCCAGCCCGACCGTAGCGACGAAATAGATCAGGCTGGTGATCCAGCTGGAGCGAATATCCGGATCGGTGAACAGGCGCTGCCAGTTCTCCAGCCCCGAAAAGTCGAACGACAGCCCACCCATCAGGCTGACGTCATTGAAGCTCATCCAGATAATGGAGAAAAACGGGATCAGTGAGATCACGGCCAGCAGGATCAGAGCCGGCGACATCATCGCCAGCTCGAACCCCTGTCCCGATCGTGATCGTTTACCGTTACGCAGCGCCATGGGCTCAGGCTCCCACAATCCGGTCGATGCGCTGTTTGGCCAGTTTCATGGTCTGAGCAGCATCCTGCTGACCGGCCAGCATCTTCGAGAGCTGCGTGAAGATGACCGTATCGACCTCGTTCCACTGCGGGATTTTCGGTCGCAGCCCGATATGATCATCCTGCCAGGCGGTCAGCATGGTATCGGCGGTGAGCATGTTGGGCATGTCGGTCGGTGGATGGCTGGCCTTTTTGACCTCGGGCATGTCGTAAACCGACTGCCGGGTCGGTGTCCCGCCGCCAACATCGCTCTTCAGACCGGCCAGCTGAGTCTGTGGAGAAGTGGCCCAGACCAGAAACAGCCAGGCGGCCTTTTGGACATCTTCGGAGGCATTGGCGTTGATGCCGATGCCGGTACCTCCCCAGAGGTTGGCACTGCGTGCCGGGCCTTTTGGCAGTGGCGCATAGCCAACCTTGCCCTTGAGATCGGAGCTTTCGAGTGATCCGGCAAACTCGTGCCACTCCGGCATCATCGCGAACTCACCGTTCTGGAAGGCGTTGGCCACACCGGTCCAGTCCCAGCTGGTACTGCCAGGATGGGCTATTTTCAGCAACTTGCGGTAGAACTCCGCGGCGGCCATCGAGGCATCGTTTTCTAGCTGGCAGGGGCCCGGGTCGTCGGTGCCGATGAGACCGACCTGCTGACCGTTGGCGAAATAGTCGCCACCGTAGGCAAACAGCACATTGGAGAAGTCACACATCAGCGAGTCATATTGCTGCGCCTGGTGACCGGTGCCGTATTTGACTTCACTGGCAGTATCGCCGTTGAACCATTTGGCGATCTGGTAGTACTGCTCCCAGGTGGTATCGGCCGAAGGGGTAGGAGCAAAGCCCAGATCCTGCTGCATCTGATCGTGATACTTGTCGAACAGATCCTTGCGGTAAATCCAGATCATCGTCGGGCAATCGTAGGGCAGGGTGTAGAGCTCTTCGCGATTGCCAAAGCGACCGGCGGCGGCCAACTGGGTGGGAATGAAATCATCCACGCCCTTTGGAATGGACGGCAGGCTGTCGTCGCCGATGAAACGATTCAGATCCACCAGTCCCTGATGATAGGGCGCAACGACCTGGTAGGGGTCGGCGTAGATGATGTCGTAGGCGCTGCGACCGGAGCCGAAATCCAGGGCGACCTTTTGTACCAGCGCCCCCAGCTGCATCTCGGTGATATTGACGTTGATTCCGGTCAGCTTTTTGAAGGGCTCCAGATTGGCTGCAATCGCCGAGGTGGGGGGAGTGTTCTCGGAAATGAACTGCAGCGTTGTGCCGCTGGCCTGCTGCCAGGCTTCACTCGATCCCATCTGGCTGGCAAGAGCGGTGCGCCAGGCGCCGGCGCCCATCAATGACAGCCCGGCCATGCCGCCCAGGCCCTTGAGAAAATCCCTGCGTCCGAATTGATAGCTCATGGTTGTACTCCTTGTGGCCCGTCATTCATCCAGGGTGATCTGCAGCTTGACGTCTTCGGCGTGTCCGGCTGCGGCACGCTCGAAGGCTTCCACACTGCGCTCGAAGGGAAAGGTGCCCGATACCAGCGGCTTGAGATCGACCTTGCCCGAGGCCATCAGGGCAATGGCGCGATCGTAGACATTGGCGTAACGGAAGACGGTTTCGATGTGCAGCTCCTTTGCTTGGGCGGCGACGACATCGAAGGTCACCGGCTCCACCGGCATGCCGACCAGAACAATGGTGCCGGCCGGCCTGGCGCAGGCGAGCAGGTCGTCATAGACCTTCGGGCTGCCACTGGCTTCGAACACGACATCGGCCCCCCAGTCTTCGCCACAGCGTCGGCTAACGGCATCGCGCAGTGAATCACGCGACACGTTGACCGGGGTGATGCCCTCGTAGCCATCGGCGATGGCGAGCTTTTCATCGACCAGATCGGAGACCAGTACTTCGCTGGCACCGTCTGCCAGCGCGGCCAGAGCGACCATCAGACCGATGGGCCCGGCACCGGTGACCACACACACATCGCCGGCCTGAACATCGGCACGTGCAACAGCCTGCATGCCGATGGCAAACGGTTCGACCATGGCCCCTTCGGCAAAGGAGACCGAGTCGGGCAGACGGAAGGTAAAGGCGGCGGGATGAATCACTTCCGGGGTCAGACAGCCATGAATGGGCGGGGTCGCCCAGAAGCGAACGGCCGGATCGACGTTGTAGACGCCGAGTTTTGACGCACGCGAAGAGAGGTCGGGAATACCCGGCTCCATACAGACGCGGTCGCCCACGGCAAGATGTGACACATTGCGGCCGACTTCAACGATCGTGCCGGAAGCTTCGTGACCCAGCACCATCGGCTCGTTCACCACGAAGGGCCCGATTCGGCCATGGGTATAGTAGTGCACATCGCTGCCGCAGATACCCACCGTATGAATGCGCACGCGGACATCATCGTCCCCCACCTGGTCGGGCAGGTCGATTTCCCTCAGGGCCAGTTCGTGCTGCTTTTCCAGTACCAGTGCCTTGGCGTTCATGGCTCTCCGTCCACCTGATCAATGGAGCGATTGCAGGATGATCCTCACGCCCCGCCACTGCGGGGCTTTTCATGACGCAACCTAAATAGGTTGCGAGTGGTCTCGCTAGCGCAGAAATTGCAGGACACTGATACTTTTTTGCAGAGCGTTACCGAAAGGGCGCCAGACCGCATCAGATCAGGGCTACAGACAAGGCAGCGGAGGATGACCGGGTGTGCAGGATTGAATGCTTGCGACCAAAGAATGCCCGGTGTAGCCCGGCAACATGACTTTGCCAGCCGTGGGCTACTGCCCGGAACCAACGGAAGACCAATGGCCAGGTGCATGGCTGGGTGTTTTCATACGCTAATGGCAGGGCCGTAGCCGTTGTGCGACGGCGACGGTGATCAGCAGCTCATGGCAGGGGTGTCATGAGCATGTAGCCGACGCGTCGCGCGGGCTAGGCTGTGGCGCAGTATCGACTGCAGTGGAGAAAAAAAGATGAGCATGGCTCATTCTCAGACATTCGGAGACAGCATACCGGTGGACGAGGTCCAGCTTGGCACTCCCGTTTTCGAGAATGTCGAACAGGACCCTGCATTCAGCTTCTACTGGCACTGCCATGATTTTCCCTCGCCGCTGGCGAAGTGGAATTATCATCCGGAGTTCGAGCTGCATCTGATCCGTTACTCACGGGGCAGCTATTTTGTCGGTGATCATGTCGGGCGTTTCGGACCGGGTAATCTGGTGCTGGTGGGGCCCAATCTGCCTCATGCCTGGTTCAGTGATGCCGATGCGCAACGTCCGGTGGTTCGTGAGCGTGATGTGGTCCTGCAGTTTCGCGAAGACTGGCTTGATCACATGATACTGCTCTGCCCGGAACTCAACTGTTTGCGGCCGATGATCCGGGAGGCTTCTCGTGGGCTGGTCTTCGAGGGGGAGCAGGCCGAACAGAGCGCTCATCTGCTTGAGAGCATGGGGGAGCAGTCACACTCCCGGCGATTGTTGACCATGCTGACATTGCTGCACGATCTTGCCGGCTGCGACTATCGCCCGCTGGCCAGCCCCGGCTATCGTCACGAATTGCAGGGGACCTTTCCCGAACAGATTGATGGTGTGCTGCGGCACATTCACAACCGTTTCAGCGAGGATCTGCGCATGTCGGATCTCGCTGCATGCCATGACATGCTGCCCTCGAACTTTTCCCGATTGTTCAAACGCGCCACGGGCAATACCTTTGTGGAGTTTCTGCGGCGTGTCAGGATCAATCAGGCCTGTCGGCTGCTGATGGAGGGGCAGTACTCGGTGTCGGATATCTGCTTTCGGGTGGGATATAACAATCTCTCCAACTTCAATCGTCATTTCCGCTGCCTGAAGGGTATGACGCCCCGCGAATATCAACAGCACATTGCAGACCAGGGGGATCGACGACGTGCGGGTTGAGGTGGGTGCGACACTGCCCCGCATGCCATGGGACCAAGGTGGAAGCCGCGCCCTGTAGCAGCAGTGTTACTCTGACGGGGTAATGCTCTGCTCGGAGAAACGTGTCATGAGTGAATCACATGGCCATGAGACCCCCTGCTGCCAGCTTGATGACATTCGCCTGCTGGATGACAACCTGTCGACCCGTCAGGAAGTTCAGGCGCGTAATGTACGTCAGCTCTATCTGCTCAACGTGGAAGTGCGGGCATTGATGGATGTACTTTGCCGTCAGGGCGAGGCCGGTTATCTGGCCGAACGGCTGAAATATCACGCCGATCAGCTCGAGCGTCAGTTCAATCATCATGCCAGGGGGCACTATGGCGCCTCCTCGACCCGTCACTTTTACGCTCAGCAGCGCAAGCTGTTTGATGAAGAGATGGGCAAGGTCATTACTGCCGTGGAGCGCCTTGCCGAGGACGAAAACGCGGGACAGGCTCGGCACTCTGCCAACGATAACGCCTGACTTTCCAGCCGTGACGTACAACAATCCGCTGCTCGTTCGGGCGGAGGGTCACGAACTCGAGCGGGTGAGCTGTCATCAGTTTATCTACACTGATGGGTGAACATCCTGTCAGAGGAGAATCGGATGACCTCACTTCGCCAATGGATGGTGAGTGCCGCGCTGGGAATAGGCATGACGATGAGTGCCGGCAACGTGCTGGCCCAGTCTCAGGATGAAAGCGGGCAACAGCAGCGCCCTGAAAACCAGCAGGCGCGAAGTACGCAGCAGCAGCCCCACCCTGAGCTTGTCGCTCAGTGTCTGGATACGGCCAAAAACCGTCCGAATCAGGAGGATATCCAGGGCCTGGCGGTGCTGGAAACCAATGCCGGTGATTACAAGTCAGGGCATGAGTACCCGCTGGTGGTTAACCTGCAGGGTGAGGGCAATGCCATCTACGTGGTGGAGTGCCATGTAGATCAGCAGGGCAAGCCGCACTTTGAAGATATCAAGGCGCGTGGTCAGCCGAAAAAGTAACCGTGCCACACTGTCTGATCGAGCTGAAAAAACCGCCTCTCCAGGAGGCGGTTTTTTTATTGAGGCATTTTTAAAAGGTCAGCGCTCGGCACTGGCCTGATTGAGCTGATCGAGCGCGTCATCATCGAGGGTGATCTCGGTTGCCTTGCGCAACTGCGCCAGCTGGTTGGCCGAGGTGGCACTGACGATCGGTGCAGTCACCGTGGGCTGGGCCATCAGCCAGGCGAGCGATACCGAGGCCGGTGAGGCATCAAGGCGTTCGGCAACGCTGTCCAGGGCATCGAGAATTCGCATGCCTCGCTCATCGAAATACTTGTCGACGAACTGCTCGCGGGACTTGCCCCGGGCATCCTCGCGTGAGCGGTACTTGCCCGTCAGGAAACCACTGGCCAGTGAAAAGTAGGGGGTAACGCCGATTCCATGTTTGCGAGCGACCGGTGCCAGATCCTGCTCGTAATCGAAACGATCATAGAGGTTATAGAAGGGCTGGAGGACTTCGTAGCGGGGCAGGGCCTGACGCTGGCTGATGTCCAGGGCCTCCTCGAGACGAGCGCCGGTATAATTGGAGGCACCGATATAGCGCACCTTGCCCTGTTCGATCAGCCGCATGTAGGCGTCCAGCGTCTCTTCCAGCGGGGTATCCGGGTCGTCCCTGTGTGACAGATAGAGATCGAGATAGTCGGTTTGCAAACGCTGCAGCGATTGTTCGATGGCGTGCATGATGCGCTCTTTACCGAGCCCTTTTTTGCCATCGCCCAGGTCCATGCCCACCTTGCTGGTCAGCATGATGCGATCACGATTGCCGCGCTGGCGGAAGTAGCGACCCAGTACCGCTTCCGATTCGCCGCCACTGTGTCCCTCAGCCCAGCGAGAATAGAAATCCGCGGTATCAATGGCGTTGTAGCCGGCATCCAGCCAGGCATCGATCATGTCGAACGATTCCTGATCGTTGAGCGTCCAACCGAACACGTTACCACCGAAAATCAATGGTGCCGTTGTGAGTGTGGTGTTACCCGGTTTGCGTTGTTCCATACCAACTCCCTGTCGGATTGCGCATGCATGTGAACGCAATGTCAAAGTGTCAGCGTAGACACCTCAGTGGGAAGCTGGCGAATTGTCAGGTCGCTCCGAAATGGTCCTGGTCGCGGTTCTGGATAATGGCGCGGGTGCCAAGGTAGTTGTGATTGAACCCGGCGAACTGGATCAGACGCTCCAGATCGGGAATGCGAATGCGGTGGCGTTCGCGCTCGACCAGCGCCTCATTGCGCAACTGGGAGAACACCCGACTGACGTGTACTGCCGAGAGGCCCATGATATCAGCCAGCATTTGCTGGGAGAGCGGCAGGCGGAACTGGCCGTGCAGGTCATCATTGGTCCGCTGGAGGCGAGTATGCATTTCACAAAGGAAATGCGCGATCTTGCCCACCGCGTCACGTCGTCCAAGATTGATCATGCGTTCGACCAGAATCGATTGCTGGGTCGATGCCACTGCGAAAAAGACGCGCGTCAGTTTACTGGACTGCTGAAAGACGTCAGTCAGATGCTTGTGTGGAAAACGACAGATGGTGCACTCGGTGATGGTTTCCACGCTGGCCAGGTGTTCTGAAGTGGCAAATTCGCGTAGCCCGATCACATCCCCGGGCAGGTAGATATCCAGAATCAGGCGGGTGCCATCCTCGAGACTGTAAAAGCTGTAGGCCCAGCCCTGACTGACCACGGCCAGCTCATCGGCAGAGGTGCCTTCCAGCCACAATACTTCGCCCGGGGTGAGATGTTCCGGCGAACGCTCCAGGGTATCGAGCAGGTCAATCTCTTTCTTGTCGAGATCGGCATAGTGCATGAAGTGACGCACCATGCAGCTGGTATGTTCGGACATCGCCATTCTCTCCGGGACCGATGCAGGGGGGCTCAATTCTGGTGGGTTGCCTCGGGCATGGCAACCGCCGCATGAAACCGCTTCAGCGCACCGTCGCCTGGGTCAGCAGTCGTCGCGCGCCCAGATAATGGCGAGTCCAGTAGTCATTGTGCAGTGAACTGATGCGAATCGTTTCACCGGTGCGCGGCGCTTGGATGAAGCGGCCCTCACCCAGATAGACACCCACATGATCAGCGGCACGGCGAGTATGGATGGCAAAGAACACCAGATCGCCGCGCTCGAGCTCATGACGACCGACCAGTGGTGCATCCTTCAGGTGATACATGGTATTGGCGGTGCGCGGCAGTCGGATTTCCAGCAGATCGCGATAGGCGTAATAGACCAGACCGCTGCAGTCGAAGCCATCTCCCGGCGAGCTGCCTCCCCACAGATAGGGTTTGCCCAGCTGCTCTCGCAGCGTACCCACAGCCAGCTTGAGTGCGTGCGATACGTTGTTATCCACGTTTTTCGGGAAGGAGGGATAATTCTTGTAGGTGGGCGGTGTCGCGCTGGCCGTGGCATGACCACCCGCGCGCGCGCCACCATGGCGCTCGCGCATCCGACGGGCACGCAACTCACTGGCGGTGCCATGCTCCGGCTGGATCAGATGACTGGGTTTGGGCGCTGCGGCACGATTGAAATCGTCACCGGGGCTGGCCTGCGCGGAAAAGGCGCACAGCATCAGCGCAACCATGGCGGAGAGCACGGTAAACAGAGTCGACATGAGCGAGTAAGCCTCGATGACCTCGGGGCATGACAGTTTGAATCGCTGGGCAATGAGCGAGCGATTGGCCTCATGGTGACGAATTTGTCAGCGCCCTGCTGTGCGGTTTCGTGCCTGACGCTACTGTAGAGAGTTCAGTAGCGTGCCCATGCCCTCGGGGGCTCTGGCCTCAAGGCGTGCACTGGTCATTACCCGCAGTTCCGGGGCCCAGTGCACATGAAACCCGGCTGCCATCAGCGCCTGAATCAGCCGGACGTCCTCATGCGCGCTGAGGGGGGCAAAGCCCCCGACGGCGCGATAGGCATCGGCGCTGACCCCCATGTTGGCGCCGTGAATGTGCCGGTTTGCGGTGACCAGCCGGCGTTCGGCGAGATAGCGCTGACGCAGCGCCCGCGGCATGTCGTCCCAGCCATCCAGTCGCACGCTGCCACAGATCACATCACCTGGACTGGCAAGCTGTACCGAGAGCCAATCGGCACTGACACGACTATCGGCATCGGTAAAGGCCAGCCACCGCGCCCCTGCTTCGAGCAATTGCAGCGCGCCGGCATGGCGCGCCCGCCCGACATTGCCATCATTCATTTCGAGGGTCATGACCCCTTCATGAGCGGCGACCACTCGAGCCGAGGCGTCGCTGCAGGCGTCGAGCACGACCATGATGCGTACTGCTTCGCCCAGCAGGGCCGGATGCATGGCCGCTCTGATCAGGGCAAGCAGGCAGTCATCCAGCAGCGCCTGCTCGTTGTGAGCCGGTACCACGATACCGATCATGCCAGCCCCTCGCGCCGGGCAGGGGAGCGTTTATCGCGTGACCAAAGGCTCATGATCAGATCCGGCTCCCGGTGTTCTGCCAGTCGGGTCAGGCCAAGCCTGTCATCGAGCAGGGCATGCACGCCATCACCATCGAGCGCGCCTCCAGCGATGGGATGGCGCCAGTGACAGGCCAGCAATTCGCCATCGGCGGTCAGGGATTTTCGCATGCAGCCGATCAGTTCGATCAGCGCCGGATAGTCAAGGTAGTAACCCAGCTCGCTGAAGACGATCAGATCGAACTGTGCCGCTGGCCACTCCTGTGGTAGCGCCTGTTGCTCCAGCGTGACATTGGGCAGATCGCGCAGGCGCTGATGGGCTGCTGCCAGAGCAGCCTCGCTGGCATCGCTGCACAGCAGTCGATCACAGCGTTCGGCCAGTGCGCGGGTCAGTACGCCGATCGAACAGCCGGGTTCGAAGGCATGGGTGTAGCGGGGGCGAGTCAGCATCGCCAGCGTTAACTGACGCTTGCGCTGCTCGTACCAGTAGCGTTCGTAGCCCCAGGGATCGTCCTGTTCGGCGTGCAGATGTTCGAAGGTCTCGATATGAAATGTCATTGCAGGATGACCTCGACAGGACGCAGCAGGCGTTCGAGCGTATGCCTGCTCAGCACCGGCCCATGGCCGGTCGTCTCATCGGCATCGAGCTGACTGGCATGACAGGTGATGGCCAGATGCTTGAGACGCTGCTGATAATCGGTCAGGGGGAGTTGCCCGGCGCGCTGCCAGGGCACCCGATGATCATCGGGATGCGCCCAGTGCCAGGTCCAGATGGGGAGTTCGAGCATGCGACAGCCGACAGCTTCGACAGCGCGAGCACAGGCGCGGCCGGTAGCCTCATGATCGGGGTGACCGTCGCCGCGCCAGGTGGTCAGTAGAACATCGTCAGGACTCAGTTGTGTCAGCAACTGTTTGACCAGAGTGTCTTCATGCTCGGCAACCATGGTGTCGGGCAGGTCCAGACGAGTGACCGGGACACTCGACAACCCCAGCGCAGCCAGTGCCCTGGCACTCTCTTCCGGCCGTTCGTGGGCGAGTCGTTGTGGCGGCCACCGTGTCGAGCCGGGATGACTGCCGGTACCGTCGGTAACCGCTATCAGCGTTTGCGGCCGGTCCAGCAGAGCCAGCTGCATCATCAGCCCGGCGCAGCCCAGTACTTCATCATCCGGATGGGGGGCAACGATCACGGCGCGTTGGCCAGGGGGAATCAGCCTGTCAGCGTGGAGTTCCGGTAACGCCGCGAGTCCGGGCCACTGCTGCCAGGTTTCGGCCGGCGTACCGATACCTTCAATGCGGCGATCATCACTGTATGAGTTGTTCACAAACGCCACCCACCGGGTGTTTCACCATCACCCGGATCGCTTTGTTCGGCCAGCGCCCGGCCGAGTGATTCGAGATCGCGCTCTGCATGACTCTGACGCAGGTAGACCGGCAGATCTGCCATGAAGCGGGCAAAAGCCGGATCGCGGCAGAAGGGCCCGGCCCCCAGTGCCCGACTGCAGTGACTGATCACATCTTCGGCCATGTGTTCGATGCTGGTACGAGTACGGGTGGCGACCAGTCGAGCGTTGGCGTGTGGGTGGGTATCGATCCATGTCGCCGCCTGACGCAAGATCGCAGCGCCGGCATCCAGTGCACGATCGACCGCGCCCAGATGCGCCATCAGGTGAGCATCTCCTCCCCGAGTGGCCTTGTCATGCAGAATGCGGCCCAGGCGTCGGGCCCCGCCTAACCAACAGGCAGCAATACCGGCGCCGCCCTGCCAGAAGCCGGGGCGCTCGAGATAGCCGCCAGGGGGGCCTACCAGTCTGCCCTGAGCACCGTGAAATCTCACTTCCACGCTGGCAGTCGGTGCCATGCCGATGGCCGCCCAGCCGGTATCGGTCACTTCGATGCCCGGCTGATCCATCTCTACCGCGACCAGTCGCTGATGCTCGCCCTGCCAGGCGGTAAGCAGGGCATGCGAGACACCGGTGGCGCCGGAACACCACGCCTTGGTGCCCGTCAGATAGAGGGTGTCATCGCTGTGAGCCGTTTGATCGATCGGAAGAGGCTTGCCGTCCGCTGCAGTCACCATGACCCGGGCAAAGGGCGGCTCGGCAGCCCACATGCCCCAGCGCGACTGGTGCTCCGCGAGTGACTCTGCACCATGCTCGGCGAGAATCGCCAGCGCATCGGTATGTCCTTCGTACAGCTTGACCAGCGCCAGGTCACATTCAGCGATCCCTGCCAGCACCCGCCAGCGTGCCAGCGTTTGGCCATGGCCCGGTAGCGGTAATCGATCGGCGTTGCGTGAGATCAGCCGGGACAGTCGCTCATTGAGCTCGGCCGCTGTCTCGGCAGGCTCGCTCAGCTCACTGTCCGGCCGATCCGGATCCATCCCTGATCCCTTGATCGAGTGATTCACGTGCACGTCCTGTGCCACTGATGTTGTTACCAGGATGGACCGGCTGCCGGAAGGTTTCCATTACCTCCATCAAGCCGGCACAAATCATTACGAATGTCAGGAAAGGATCGGGCTGCACTGACCATGGAAAGCAGATAGGTTGGTCAAAATAATGGACAACTTGATCAAGGTTAAACAACGGGCCCTGGACCTTGGTTGTAGACGAAAAGGACAACACAGGTTGCGAAATTCGGGACGATAGGGAGCATCTATCGTTATCGGGTTGCATCAGGAGTTATTTGGTCCAGGATGAGGCTTGCCATTGAAAATTGAACATTACGGGCGCCGAGCAATGTTCGGCGCCGGTTCCCGAGGGCATGGAGCTGTCGGGCCACACATACATCCGGAGATGATGTCATGGCACAGGTAAACGCGAGATATAACGAGCAGAAATTTGCACAGGATCAGCGCGAGGATCTTTATCCCACTCGCCTGAGTGAGTCGATGGGGGTTTCCTGGCTCAAGCGCCACGATGAGGTGGTGCGCGGTCGTCACCTTGACGGGCCGCTGAGCGAAGAACAGCTCACCGAATTCGAAAAAAACGGTTTTCTCTTCATTCCGGGCTTCCTCGATGAACAGGAAGTGGAAGAGTATCGGCGTGAACTGGATGCCCTGCTGGCGCGTGATGACTATCGCAACCGCGACTTCACCGTCACCGAGCCTTCCAGCGATGAAATCCGTTCACTGTTTGCGGTGCACTTTCTGTCGCAGAAGTTTCACAAGCTGACCGAGGATCCGAAACTGGTTGATTCGGTGCGTCAGATCCTCGGTGACGAGGTGTATGTTCATCAGAGCCGGGTCAACTACAAGCCCGGGTTCGAGGGCAAGGGGTTTGACTGGCACTCGGATTTCGAAACCTGGCACGCCGAGGATGGCATGCCGCGGATGGGGGCGATCAGCGCCTCGATCGTGCTGACGGATAACCACGAATTCAACGGTCCGCTGATGCTGGTCCCGGGGTCGCATCAGGCGTTCATCCCGTCGCTTGGTGAAACACCGGACGACAACTACAAGAGCTCGCTGAAAAAGCAGGAAGCCGGGGTGCCGAGCAAGGAAGTGCTGGCCAGGCTGATCGAGCGCAACGGCATTCAGGCCCCCAAGGGCAAGGCCGGTGGGTTGTTGCTGTTCGACTGCAACACCATGCATGGCTCGAATGCCAACATGTCGCCCGATCCGCGCAGTAACATCTTCTTTGTCTTCAATCGGCGCGATAACGCCATGCAGGAGCCTTTCGGGGCGAAGAAACAACGCCCGGATTTTCTGGCTCACACGCCGGATCAACGCTGGCGCGACCTGTAAGCCTCCGACACTGACGATCGCACAAGCAGGCGATCACGCAATGAAACGGCGTCAGCCTCGGGCTGCCGCCGTATTTCGTTGCGTGCCTGTCAGGCGCTACATTGGATGCTTTCCATTCAGGAGCATCCGTTCATGGCCTTTCCGCTCAGGTTCACCGATGGCCGCCCGGTCGGCCGCGATCTCGGCAAGATCGTCTGTATCGGGCGCAACTACGCCGCCCATGCTCGCGAGCTCGATAATGAAGTGCCGACGATGCCGCTGCTCTTCATCAAGCCGGCAACCAGCGCAGTCGAACTGGGCGAGCCGGTGCGGGTGCCGAGCGGGCAGGGGGCAGTACACTTCGAAACCGAGCTGGCATTGCTGATCGGTCAGCCGCTGCGCTGCGCCACGCCCGAACAGACGCTGGATGCGATTGTCGGCATGGGATTGGCGCTCGATCTGACCCTGCGCGACGTACAGACCGATCTCAAGCGCCAGGGGCACCCCTGGGAGCGCGCCAAGGGGTTCGATGGTGCCTGTCCGCTGTCTGATTTCGTGCCGGTGGAGGGCAGGGATGTGGCCTGGCAGCAGCTGCGTTTCTCAATGGCCATTGATGGCGAACTGCGCCAGCAGGGAGATACGTCGCTGATGCTGTTCGATGTGCCTGCCCTGCTGGCAGAAATGTCGCGAAGCTTCACGCTCGAGCCGGGTGATGTCATTCTCACCGGCACGCCGGAAGGCGTCGGAGAGTTGCCGACCAATGCCGAGCTGACACTTGAGCTCGGCGCTGCGCTGGCTGTCACCACCCGCACCGTGGCTGGCACAACGCCCTGAAGTGTCGGAAAACGCTCGGCTTAAGTCACCCTTCAGGCTCTGAAAGGCGTATACTATTGTCAACGTCGTGGTGCCTGACCATCACGCCGCGCTACCCGCGCATCGCTCGCGCCGACATTCCCTGCCGATCCGGGGGATGGACGCCGACTCGCAGTTCACCCGCAGTTTCGAATGTTTTCTTCCGCTCGCGCGGATCAGACGACCAGGTTAGCGACCGATGAGCCAGAATGAAGATCCCCAGTACCCGCCGCAACGCGATCCCGATGATCACACTCGCCGTCACTCCGGCCCGGTAGTCGATGGCCCCGGCAAGGCAGCAAGTCGCGCCATGCTGCGCGCCGTCGGCTTCACCGACGAGGATTTCCGCAAGCCTCAGATCGGCGTGGCCTCCACCTGGAGCCGGGTGACGCCCTGCAACAGCCACATCAATGTGCTGGCGGATGCGGCCAGCGATGGCGCCGATGAGGCTGGCGGCAAGGGCGTGGTGTTCAACACCATTACCATCAGTGATGGCATTGCCAACGGCACCGAGGGCATGAAGTACTCGATGATCTCGCGCGAGATCATCGCCGACTCCATCGAAGCGGTCTCCGGCTGTGAGGGCTTTGATGGCGTGGTTGCAATCGGTGGCTGCGACAAGAACATGCCCGGTTGCATGATGGGGCTGGCGCGGCTCGATCGTCCGGGTATCTTCGTTTATGGCGGTACTATCCTGCCCGGCGAGGGGCATACCGATATCGTCTCGGTGTTCGAGGCGATGGGCGCGCACTCGCAGGGGAAAATGGATCTGATCGACGTCAAGCGGATCGAGGAAACCGCTATCCCCGGACCGGGTTCGTGCGGTGGCATGTATACCGCCAACACCATGGCCTCCGCCATCGAGGCGATGGGGATGAGCCTGCCCAACTCTTCGGCGCAAAATGCCGTGTCGCAGAACAAGCAGGATGACAGCCGGGCTGCCGGGGCCGCCGTGATGAACCTGCTGAAGCAGAACATCAAGCCGTCGGACATCATGACCCGCAAGGCATTCGAGAATGCGATTACCGTGGTCATTGCGCTGGGTGGCTCGACCAATGCCGTGCTGCACCTGCTGGCAATTGCCAACACCATCGGCGTCGAGCTCTCGCTTGATGACTTTACCGAGCTTGGCAAGCGCGTGCCGGTGGTCGCTGACCTGCGGCCGAGTGGCCATTACATGATGAGCGAACTGGTGGCGATCGGTGGCATTCAGCCGCTGATGAAGAATCTGCTCGATGCCGGTCTGCTGCACGGCGACTGCCTGACCGTGACCGGCAAAACGCTGGCTGAAAACCTCGCCGACGTTGAGCCTTATCCGGATGATCAGCAGATCATTGCCCCGCTGGATCGCCCGATCAAATCCCAGAGCCACCTGCGTATTCTCTACGGCAATCTTGCACCGGAAGGCGCGGTCGCCAAGATTACCGGCAAGGAGGGGACCCGGTTTACCGGCACGGCACGGGTGTTCAATTCCGAGGAAGAGGCTCAGGCACGCATCAACGATCTGACCGTTGTGGCCGGTGACGTGGTGGTGATTCGCTACGAAGGGCCGAAAGGCGGCCCCGGCATGCGTGAAATGCTGACCCCGACTTCAGCGATCATGGGTCGCGGACTGGGCAGCGAGGTCGCGCTGATCACGGATGGTCGCTTCTCCGGTGGCAGTCATGGCTTTGTGGTTGGTCATGTGACGCCTGAGGCATTCAATGGCGGCCCGATTGCGCTGATCGAGGATGGTGACGAGATCACCATCGATGCCGAAGATGATGTCATGACCCTGCATATCAGTGATGAGGAGATGGCTCGGCGTCGCGATGCCTGGCAGCGGCCGAAACCGCGCTATACCCGTGGTGCGATGGCCAAATACGCACGCACGGTCAGCTCGGCTTCGCTCGGAGCGGTCACCGATCTGCCGGATGCACTGGGCGAATCGCTGTAAGACTCAGACAGTATGCCTGTGATGCCACGGCGCCCTTCGGGGCGCCGTTTTCGTTGAGGATGGCACAGCGAAAGTCGGGTGGTAGTTCATAAGCCCTGATGGCATGGTTGTATGTTGTCATACCTCAAATTGAACAAGTGGATCGGCGGGTGGCCGGTTCCTGATGAGACAAGCCCATGTCATCGCACCGCGCTGTCGAATGTGAGGTCCTGGTCGAGGGCCTGGAAATCCCTGAATGTCCTGTCTGGCATGCGCCCAGTCAGTCACTGTTCTTCGTCGATATTCCGGCCGGTACACTTAACCGCTGGTATCACCGCGAGCGCCGCCGGGAAATATGGACCCTGCCCGAACCACTCGGCTGCTTTGCGCTGATCGATGAGCATCGTTTTATCGTCGGCCTGTCCAGTGGACTTTACTGGTTCGATACCCGCACCGAGCAGCTTGCCTTTCTGCACGATCCCGAACCCGGCAAAACGCGTAATCGCATCAATGACGGCAAGGTCGGTGCCGATGGCCATTTCTGGTTCGGCACCATGAACTACGACGGTGAGCCCGAAGCCGGACTCTACCGCTTCTCTCCGGAAGGGGAGTGCCGGACAGTGCTTACCGGCCTGAAAACGTCCAATGGCCTGGCGTGGTCGACGAATGGTCGCCGGGTATTTCACTCCGACAGTCGGGGTCAGTACCTGCAGTGCCTTGATTGCGATGAGTACGGTCATCCGGGCGAGCCTCGCCGGTTATGTCATCTTGGCGAGGAAGACGGTCGTCCTGATGGCGCCGCCATGGACACTCTTGATCGCTACTGGAGTGCTGGTGTCTCGGCCAGCTGGCTCAACCTGCTGGATGGTGAGGGGCAGCTGCTCGAGCGTATACAACTGCCCTGGGCGAAGCCCTCGATGCCCTGCTTTGGTGGCCCCGACATGACCACCGTGTTCGTCACCCTGCTGGCCACCGAGCAGTCGCCGGGGCGGCTGATCGTCTTCGAAGGGGATACACCCGGCGCTGAAGTGCCGGCCTTCAGACCGCGCTTTACTCCACCGGACTCAATCGTCTGAAGGACCGCGCCAATTTATCGACAGGAGAGAGTGACGTGACGGAGATCAAACGTGTACTGCTGACCGGGGCAGCCGGTCAGCTGGGTATACTGGTCAGTGACTATCTGACCCGCCGACTGGAAGCGGGTGAACTCGAGACCGTAACCCTCTCGGATGTACAGCCGGTAGCCAGCGATCATCCTCAGGTGCGCTGCGTGCAGTGTGATCTGGCCGATGAGCAGGCGGTGGACGCCATGGTGCAGGGGGTGGATGCCATCATTCATCTCGGCGGCATCTCGGTGGAATCGGACTGGAAGAGTCTGACACGTGCCAATCTGGTCGGCTCGATCAACCTTTGGGAGGCCGCACAGCGCCGCGGGATCGATCGCATCATCTTCGCCAGCTCCAACCATGCTGTGGGGCGCTATCCGAGCGATGAGGTGATCGACCATACCGCACCGGTGCGACCGGACAGCCGCTATGGCGTCACTAAATCCTTCGGTGAGGACCTGGCCTGGCTCTATTCGGCACGCGGTGATGTGCGCGGTTTCTGCATTCGCATCGGCAGCTGTCTGGCCGAGCCGAAGACGGTGCGTCATCGCAGTACACTGCTGCAGCATGATGATTTCATGCAGCTGCTTGCCATCGGTCTGGCCGGCGATTACCGCTTTGAGGTGGTGTTCGGCGCCTCCGACGTGCCCCGGCCGTACTGGGATAATCGCAATGCCGAGCGGCTGGGCTATCGGCCGACATTTCATCCGCAGGATTTCGAACGTTTCGAGCTGGCCGATGACGAGACCACCTACGTGGGCGGGCCCTTTGCCGTCGGTAAAATCGACGTGCCGGAGCTCTGAAGCAGGGGAGACTTCGGTTATTGATGCGGTTGGATCGCGACTGAAGTCGCTCCTAGGGGCGCATTACTGCCACCTGGCCGCTGTAGCAGCGACTTCAGCCGCGATGAGAAGCGTCCATCCGCCCGGGCCAAGCCTGGAGGCTATACTCGCTGTAGGAGCGGCTTCAGCCGCGAAAAACTGATCGCAGCTGACGTCGCCCCTGCGGGCAGTAATTCACTGTGGCAGGTGAATCATTTCCCTGCCCGCCGAGCCCGGTTCCATGAGGAATCAGCGCTTGCCCTGCTGCTTCATCCATTCGATCAGACCGCCGGCCTGCAATACCTCGATCTGCCGTTTGGAAAGCCCATGGCGCAGCGTTACGCTGCGTTCGCCGTCATTGACGCTGACTTTTAGAGTTTCACCGGCACCCAGTGCGTCGTAAATGTTCTCAAAAGCCAGCCGATCACCGCTCTCCAGCGAATCGTAATCGTCCTGGTTGTCGAAGGTCAGTGGCAACACACCGAAATTGACCAGATTTTGCCAGTGGATGCGGGCGAAATCCTGGGCGATTGCCACTCGCAGGCCCAGATAGCGCGGAGCAATCGCGGCGTGTTCACGACTCGACCCCTGACCGTAGTTGCCACCCCCGATGATAATGTGGTCGCCGGTGTCCCGGGCCTTTTGTGGGTAGTCGTCATCGACGCCGCGGAAGCAGAAATCGGAGATGCGCGGGATATTACTGCGATAGGGCAGCGCCTCACCGCCGGCAGGCATGATCTCGTCGGTGGAGATATCATCGCCCACCTTGAGCAGCACGGGCAGGGTAAAGCTCTCTTCCAGCGGCTCGAAGCTCGGAAGCGATTCGATGTTGGGCCCTTTGATCAGATTCACCTTGCGCGCTTTCTCGACGGGCTGCGGTTCGATCAGGGTGCGGGTGTTGATGATCGGGTCCGAGGGGTTTTCGACGTGGGGATAGTCGAAATCGAGCGAGCGCGGATCGGTGATCTTGCCCATCAGCGCAGAGGCCGCGGCGGTCTCCGGACTGCACAGGAAGACGTGATCCTCGCGGGTGCCCGAGCGGCCGGGGAAGTTGCGCGGTACGGTGCGCAGGCTGTTGGTGTCGTTGGCGGGTGCCTGGCCCATGCCGATACAGCCATTGCAGCCGGCCTGGTGGAGGCGGGCGCCTGAGCTCAACAGGCTGAGGATATGCCCATCGCGGGTGAGTGATTCCAGAATCGAGCGCGAGGTCGGGTTGATCTCCAGCGATACCCGGTCATCGATGGTGCGATCCTTCACCATTTCGGCTGCAATGGCAAAGTCGCGGTAGCCCGGGTTGGCCGAGGAGCCGATATAGGCCTGCGACAGGGGCTCGCCGGCGATCTCGCGTACCGGCACCACATTGCCGGGGCTGGAAGGTTTGGCGATCAGCGGCTCGAGTTCGGAGAGGTCGATCTCATCGTGGATGTCATAGTCGCAGCCTTCGTCGGCCTTCAGCTCGCTCCAGTCCCCTTCACGCTGCTCGGCACGCAGGAAGTCTCTGACGACCTCATCGGAAGGAAAAACACTGGTGGTTGCGCCAAGCTCGGCTCCCATATTGGCAATCACGTGACGATCCATGGCGGAGAGATGTTCGAGCCCGGGACCGTAGTATTCAATGATCCGCCCGGCACCACCACTGACGCCATGACGACGCAGCATTTCCAGAATCACATCCTTGGCGCTGACCCAGTCGGGTAGCTTGCCGGTCAGCTTTACCCCCCAGACCTTTGGCATGCGGGTATAAAAGGGTTCGCCGGCCATCGCCATGGCGACATCGATGCCACCGGCGCCGATGGCGAGCATACCGATCGAGCCGGCAGCCGGCGTGTGACTGTCCGAACCGAGCAGGGTCTTGCCGGGCTTGCCGAAGCGCTGCTGATGGGTCGGGTGGCTAACGCCGTTGCCCGGGCGAGAGAACCAGACGCCCAGTCGCTCGGCCGAGGTCTGCAGAAAGAGGTGGTCGTCAGGGTTCTTGTTATCCTCCTGGATCAGGTTGTGATCGACATACTGGGCCGAAACCTCGGTTTTGACCCGATCCAGTCCCATCGCTTCCAGTTCCAGCATGACCATGGTGCCGGTGGCATCCTGGGTCAGAGTCTGATCGATCTTCAGGCCGATCTCTTCGCCAGGAGTCATTTCGCCGCCTTCGACGAGGTGAGAGCGAATCAGCTTTTGAGTCACGTTGAGCGCTGCCATGATCTCCTCCATCGAGCTTTGTGACGCTTCGGCCGGACGCTTGAAGCATTGCTGCGCCGGGCGACCGGACACGATATTTCATGAGGTTTATTCTTCAGTGTAGAAAGACGTATCGCTGTTGACCCGAATGGATTGCCCACCGCCGACCATTGGAGTGTTCATGCCCCACACGCCGCATGCCGGTGCGTTACCGGAGCAACTGACCACCACCCGACCGATCGGTGTGATCGCCGATACTCATGGTCTGCTGCGCGAAGAGGCCATCGTGCTGCTCAAGGGGTGCGACCCGATCCTGCATCTGGGTGATGTGGGTGATTTCTCGCTGCTGGAGCGACTGGCAGCGATGGCCCGGCTCTATACCGTGCGGGGTAATATCGACACCCAGTCCTGGTGTGAGCAGTTGCCCTGGCGCCAGGATCTGATCGTCAATGGCTGGCATCTGCACCTGGTACATGACAAGGCGGATTTCGATCCCGCCGCGCCGTGCGATGCCATGCTGCATGGGCACTCTCACAAGGCACTCAATGAGTGGCGTGATACGCCTGATGGCCGCCCCCGGTTGTGGTTCAATCCCGGCGGTGCCGGCAAGCGACGCTTTCGTCTGCCGATCACGCTGGGGCGACTCTGGGCCGAAGAAACGCAACTGCGTCGTGCCATTCTCCACTTGCCACTGATTGATTGAGGCCGCTGCTATGCTGGGCCACACAGATTCGTATCAGGAGCGCAGTATGGATGATCTGACAGGACGGATCGCACTGGTCACCGGTGGTTCACGCGGTATCGGCCATGAAACTGCCGTGACGCTGGCGCGTGCCGGCTGCGATGTCGCCATCAATTTTCTTCATTCCGATGAAGCGGCCGAAGCGGTCGTCAACGAGATCGAAGCGCAGGGGTGTCGAGCGCTGGCAGTGCGGGCCGACGTGGCCGTGGGCGAGGAGGTCAATCGCCTGGTGGATGAGGTCGAGGCCCAGCTGGGCTCGGTCGATATTCTCGTCAACAACGCCGGCATCAACCCCATTTATCCCCCGGACGAGATTGACGAGGCGCGCTGGCAGGAGACCCTGCAGGTCAATCTGACCTCGGCCTTTCTGGCCAGCCAGCGGGTCATTCCAGGCATGCGCAGTCGTGGCTGGGGTAGGGTGATCATGATGTCGTCGATCGCCGCCCAGTTCGGTGGCGTGATCGGCCCCCATTATGCGGCCAGCAAGGCCGGTATGCTGGGGCTGATGCGCAGCTATGCCAAACAGCTGGCTGATCAGGGGGTCACCGCCAATGCCATCGCGCCCGCGCTGATCGAGACCGACATGATTCGCGATAACCCGAACATTACGCCGGATCTGCTGCCGGTGAAGCGCTTCGGCCAGTGTGACGAAGTGGCGGAAACCGTACTGTTAATGGCTCGCAATGGTTACATCAATGGCCAGACGTTCAACCTCAACGGCGGCTGGGTGATGAGCTGAGCAGATGAGCCAGGCGCGTCACCTGCCATTGGCGAGCCTCATGGCTGGCGAAGACAAACGACAAGGGCCCGGCAAAAGCCGGGCCCTTGTCGTTCAGTTGGGAGGATCAGCGGAAGTCGCGTTTTTCCAGTTTGGCGACCACCAGGATGGTCACGCCGCAGGCGACCGCCAATCCCAGAGCCCAGATCAGATACCACATGAGCGTTCTCCTTCAGCAGTTTCCGTATTCAGTAAAGGCCGTGGGCATCGCTTTTGATGTGCTCGACGGTAATACGCCGCCACATCTTGAAGTAACACCAGCTGGTGTAGGCGAGGATGATCGGTACCATCACCAGCGCGACCCAGAACATGATCCGCAGTGTGAGTTCACTCGAGGTGGCATCCCACAGCGTTAGGCTGGCCTTTGGATCGAGACTCGATGGCATGACAAAGGGGAACAGAGCCAGGCCGGCCGTTGCGATGACACCAGCCATCGAGAGCGACGTGGCAATAAAGGCCTGACCGCCTCGTCCGGCGCGCGCCAGACTTGCCGCCACCAGTGCACCGGCGACGGCCAGCAGCGGTGCGATCCACATCAGCGGATTGTCAAAGCGGGTGAGCCAGCTCTGCTGTGAGACCTGTTTGTCGAGCAGGTTCATGGCGGTATTGGTATTGCCGATGGTATCCAGGTGATAGCCCATACCGCTGGCGCTGACCCAGAAGCCGGCCAGTGCAAACAGTACGATCAGCGCAATGGCTGCCAGCTGCACCACACGCGCAGCCCGGTCGGCGACGATCCGATCAGCGCGGGCCAGCAGCCAGGCCGCACCGTGCATGACGATCATGGCCACAGAGATCAGCCCGCAGACGATCGCGAAGGGGTTGAGCAGACCGAAGAAGCTGCCGTCATAAAAGGCTCGCATCATGTCGTCGACCCGGAAGGGCACACCCTGCAGCAGATTGCCGAACGCAACACCGAACACCAGCGTTGGTACGAAACTGCCGAACCAGATCAGCCGATCCCACCAGCCACGCCAGCGACTCGATTCGATCTTGGAGCGGTAGTCGAAGCCGACGGGACGGAAGAACAGCGCCAGCAGTACCAGCAGCATGGCGAAGTAAAAACCCGAGAAGGCCGTGGCATAGACGGGCGGCCAGGCAGCGAAAATGGCGCCGCCGGCAGTGATCAGCCAGACCTGGTTACCATCCCAGTGCGGCGCGATGGTGTTGATCACAACGCGGCGTTCATGGTCGGTACGACCAATCATCGGCATCAGGATGCCGGCGCCCATGTCGAGGCCGTCGGCGATGGCAAATCCGATCAGCAGTACCCCGATCAGCAGCCACCAGATCAGCTTGAGCATTTCATAGTCGAGCATGGTGTCAGCCTCCAATAGCCGGTGAGGGAGTGCCGTGCGTGCTGTCACTCTCGAAGTGATAGCGCCCCGTGTGCAGGCTGGATGGGCCCTGGCGAGCAAAGCGCAGCATCAGCCACATTTCGACGATGAACAGACCCGTATAGACCACCACGAAGCCGGTCAGACTGATCCAGAGATCACGCGCTGTAAGCGATGAAGTGGCCAGGAAGGTCGGCAGGACCTCGCCGATTGCCCAGGGTTGACGCCCGTACTCGGCCACGAACCAGCCGCACTCGACCGCAATCCAGGGCAGTGGGATGGCGAACACACAGAGCCACAACGCGCGACGGTAGTTCGACACCGTTCGGCGCACGCTGATCCAGGTACCGAAGGCGAAGACCAGCAGCATCAGCAGTCCACAGGCGACCATGATGCGGAAGGTGAAGAACAGTGGTGCCACATTGGGGATGGTATCCAGTGCCGCCTGATGGATCTGGGCCGGCGTGGCATTGGCCGGATCCTCGAGATAGCGCAGCATCAGCATGCCGTAGCCGATATCGGCCTGGTGCTGTTCGATGGTCTGACGTACTGCGGGTGAGTCATTACCTTCGCGCAGCTGCTGGAGTGCCGTATAGCCCTTGATACCGCTGATGATACGCTGCTCATGCAGATCGGTGAGCTCATTGAGGCCGGTGACCTGCTCATCCATCGAACGGGTTGCGATCAGCCCCAGTAACCAGGGAATCTGAATGGAGAAGTCGTTTTCGCGGGTTTCCTGATTGGGTATGGCGAACAGGGTGAAATCCGCGGGTGCCGGCTGAGTATCCCATTCGGCTTCGATGGCGGCGAGCTTGTATTTCTGAACATCGCCCATTTCGTAGCCGGATTCGTCTCCCAGTACCATGACCGACAGCACCGCAAACAGCCCGAAGATCGAACCCACGGCAAAGGAGCGTTTGGCGAAAGCCAGATCACGCCCCTTGAGTAGATACCAGGCACTGATACCGACTACAAACAGGGCGCCAGTGCAGTAACCTGCTGCCACGGTATGTACGAACTTGACCTGAGCAACCGGGTTGAAGATGACATCGGCAAAGCTCTGCATCTCCATGCGCATGGTTTCAAAGTTGAACTGGGCGCCGGTGGGGTGCTGCATCCAGCCGTTGGCGATCAGGATCCACAGTGCCGAGAAATTCGAACCGATGGCCACCAGCCAGGTCACCACCATGTGCTGGACCTTGCTCAGTCGATCCCAGCCGAAAAAGAACAGCCCGACAAAGGTGGATTCGAGGAAGAAGGCCATCAGCCCTTCAATGGCCAGCGGGGCGCCAAAGATATCGCCCACATAGTGGGAGTAGTAGGCCCAGTTGGTGCCGAACTGAAACTCCATGGTCAGCCCGGTCGTCACGCCGAGGGCAAAGTTGATACCGAACAGCTTGCCCCAGAAGCGGGTCATGTCACGGTAGATTTCGCGGCCGGTGGCGACATAGGTCGTCTCCATGATGGCCAGCACGAAAGCCAGTCCCAGCGTCAGCGGGACAAAGAGAAAGTGATAGAGCGCGGTGAGGGCAAACTGCCATCTCGAAAGCGCGACGAGCGACTCGGAAATCATGTCCCGGACCCCTTGTCGAATGATCCCCTGATGTCCCCGTGTCAGCGAGCGCGTTGTGCCGGTTCTGTCGCCGGCTGTTCGAGTTATCGCGTACGAGGGCACCACCTGAAAGCCCATGCGACTTTCATGGCCATTTTACGGCCGATATGAAGAATCCCTATAGGGCAGTTTGTCGCATGCGCTTATATATAATGAATTGCTGTTTCAAAATAAAAAACCCATGTCCTGGAATTTTCCAATCAAAAGATGGGTTGTGGTACTGATGGAAAGCAATCCTGTCGTTTTTTTCAGGGTGAACCGTTTTCGGCAAGTTCATATAATAATTGTGGCTGCAATATTTGAACGTCGCGTCCCCTGATGGCGACCAGATGATTGTCCCTGAAGCGTTTGAGCACCCGGCTGACCGTTTCAAGAGCAAGGCCAAGATGATTGCTGATATCGGTTCGTGTCATGGGAAGCCGATAGGTTTTTGAAGAGTGCCCGCACCTCTGAAAGCGCACAGCCAGATTGATCAGAAAACCGGCAATACGCTCATCGGCCGTCTTGCATGACAGCAGGCGAATCAGACGGTGATCCTCTTTCATCTCGCGGCTCATGCTGCGAAATAATTGACTGCGCAGCTGTGGTATCCGTTCGGCCAGCGTCTCCAGATGGCTGAAGGGGATTTCACAAATACAGGTTTTCTCCATGGCATGGGCATAACCGGTATGGTAGCCATCGTCGATACCATCGAATCCCACCAGTTCTCCGGGCAGAAAAAAATGGGTGATCTGCTCATTGCCTGCATGATCAAAATTGACCTGTTTGAGGCTGCCGGAACGAATGGCATAGACGTTTGAAAAATGATCGCCCTGTCTGAAGAGACAATCGCCTGTCGCCAGTGGGGGGCGTCTTTTGATAATGGCATCAAAGTGATCCAGCTCACCGGTTTTCAACGCCACTGGCAGACATAGCGAGCTCAGGCTGCAGGTCTGGCAATGTGCGCCATGAGAACAATAAGGGGTGGCCGACGCAATGGTCATGATTTCATTTCCGTGAGGAGTTCATCGCGCATTCGAAAGGATCTTGTAATAAACAATGATAATGGATTTTCTCTCTGCAGAATTCTCGCTGAAGGTATCAAATTGACTCAGGTAGTGTCACTTGGACACTGTCGACAAGAATCAAAATGACACGCTTTTAATAATAGGTATGGTATTTCAAGCAGTTACAACCTGGCATGAGACTTGCTAAGTCATGATTGTGTTTTTATTGATTTGATCAAAGAGAATGTTTTTATGCTAACTAATGAACAGGCCCGGATTATTGCAACAACCGCACCGGTTGTTGCAGAGCACGCTGAAACCATCGCCAAAACCTTCTATCCGTTAATGTTCGAGCGTTATCCGCATGTGAGATCGATGTTCAACATGCGTCATCAGCAGACCGGAGAGCAGCCCCGGGCGTTGGCACGTTCGGTCGTGGCCTATGCCCTTGATCGGGAGGACCCGGTCGCGCTGGAGCGGCTCATGACACCGATCGTCAACAAGCATGTCGCCATCAATCTGCAGCCCGACCAGTATCCGATCGTGGGCGAGTGCCTGATGGCTGCCATTGGTGAAGTGCTTGGCGATGCCGTCACCCCTGATGTGGCTGACGCGTGGAGCGGACTCTACTGGGAGTTCGCCAATCGACTCATCGATGCCGAAGAGCAGACCTACCGTCAGCTGGAAGAGGCGCCGGGGGGCTGGCGTGGTGAGCGCGAATTCTATCTGATTGATCGTGTGCCGGAGAGCGATGAGATCGTGTCGTTCTACTTCAAACCGGTGGATGGCAAGCCGATCCGAACCTTTCAGCCGGGCCAGTACCTGGGCGTGGCACTCGAGATCGACGGTGAACAGTCCCTGCGTCAGTACAGCCTGACGTCACGGCCGGGGGATGATTTCTATCGCATCTCGGTCAAGCGTGAGGGTCAGGGGCGGGCCAGCCGCCACCTGCATGATCATGTGAAGGTCGGCGATCACGTCAGGCTACTGGCGCCGGTCGGTGAGATGGTACTCGATGATCGCGATGCGCCGGTCATGCTGATCAGTGGTGGTGTGGGCCAGACGCCCATGCTCTCACTCATGGCACAGGCGCTTGATGCAGGGCGCCGGGTGATCTACCTGCATGGCGCACGCAACGCTCGCGTTCATGCCTTTCATGAGCATCTGCAGGCAATGTCCGAACAGTACGGCAGCCAGCTGACCTATCGCTACGTCTACAGTGATCCGGAGACTGCCGATGGCCAGCACCACAAAGGCATCATCGATCGGGCGCTGCTGGCCGACTACCTGCCGCGTGAGGCGACGCCGAGCTGCTACTTCACCGGCCCCACTGGCTTCATGCGTGACCTGGATAACGAGTTGGCTGCTCTTGGTGTCGATGCACCGTATCGTCATTTCGAGTATTTCGGCCCCTCCGGTCAACTGCACTGAGTATCGCTGATACGCCAGCGCACGGCCCCGCAGGTCGAAGGGGCCGTGGCCTGATGGACCGCTGGCGAGGCACGTTACTGCAGTCGCCTGACGCCCAGAATGGTGACTGGTTCCCGAGGGACATCGGCGTGTTGGCCCTTGTGAGTGGTCGGCACGCCGGCGATGGCGTCAACCACGTCCATTCCCGATACCACATGTCCAAAGACGGTGTACCCGGGCGCCTGAAAGTTGCGGTAATCCAGTGTCGGATTGTCGACCAGGTTAATGAAGAACTGGCTGGTAGCCGAGTCCGGTTGGGCGGTACGCGCCATGGCAATGGTGCCACGGGTGTTACTGAGTCCACTCTCCTCCAGTGCCATGGGGGCATGCGTCTTTTTGGGCGAGAGATTCGCTGTCATGCCGCCGCCCTGGATCATGAAGCCGTCGATAACGCGATGAAAGATGGTGCCCTGATAGAAGTCTTCATCGACGTAGCGCAGGAAATTTTTCACCGTGCGAGGCGCCGCCGTAGCATTGAGTTCGAGCTCAATCTTGCCCTGGCTGGTTCTGATTTCGACGTGTGGATGATTGCCATTGGCCAGTGCCAGAGGCGAAAACAGCGACAGTATCAGCAGGCCACTGCGCAGTAATGGTTTCAACATGAAGGGGGCTCCGATAGTAAATGAGACCAGCATCCGGCCGGAAGAGAAGAACCTGCTCGGCCATGAAACACGCAAGGCGATCATTTCCACCCCTCTCGCGCCGCCCATACGGCTGCTTCGGTGCGGGTGCGCATGCCCATCTTCCTGAGCAGGTGACGCATGTGAACCTTGACCGTACCTTCACTGATGTCCAGCCTTCGGCCGATTTCCTTGTTGGCATAGCTGCGTGCAATCAGACGCAGGATGTCGCGTTCTCGCCGGGTCAGCCGGGCGATGAGCACCTCGGGGCCGCTCGCAGGTTCGCGTAGTGCTCGCGCGAGAAGGCCCATGAGTCGTGGGTCGAAGGCATCATCCGAGGTCTCGAGACTGTCAATGGCGGTCAGCAGCTCCTCGGGGGCCGTATCCTTGAGAAGATAACCACTGGCGCCGGCACGAATGGCCGCCAGCACGTCGTCCTGCTCTTCCGAAACGGTCAGCATGACAATGGGGGCCGATACTCCCGCCTCGCGCAGCCGGGTCAGTGTCTCGATACCATCCATACCGGGCATCCGCATATCCAGCAGGATCAGATCCGGCATGTGGCGCTCGCAGATATCCAGCGCCTGCTGGCCGCTTTCGGCCTCGCCACACAGGGTCCAATTCTCGCTCATGGCCAGCAGTTGCTGTACCCCGCGACGAAAAAGCGGATGATCATCCACGATCAGAATGCCCCGGCCCTGCTCGGACTGCGTCATGTCCTGCTCCTTCAACAGTGAATTCAAGCGCCACCCGGGTTCCGCCGGTCTCGCGCCGAGTGAGTTCCAGCGTGGTCCCCAGACTGCGCGCGCGTTCGGCCATGATGATGGTGCCGTAATGATGGGAGCGATTCACCTGCTCGGGCAGGCCAACGCCGTCATCTTCAACGGCCAGTGTAATGTGCCCGTCATGCTCGAGCAGGCTGATTGACACCCGCTGGGCTGCGGCATGCTGAACCACATTGGCCAGTGCCTCGCGCAGAATCTGAACCAGGTGCAACTCCTGATCAGGAGAGAGCCTGTTATCGGCAATGGTCAGGTGGGTATCGATCTCGAAATGACCGCGCTCGGTAAACTCTGCCACCGTTGCATTGACCGCTGCCTTGATGCCGTCTTCGGTCAGACGCAGTCGAAAGGTGACCAGCAATTCGCGCAGTTGACGGTAGGCATGGTCGATGCCATCGCGCAGCTCACCGAGAATGACGCTGGCGGTACTGTCGACCTCCTTTGGCAGGGCGCGGGTCAGCCGCATTGCCTGAATGTTGAGATAGCTGAGCGATTGCGCCAGCGAATCATGCAGCTCGCGAGCGATGACGGCGCGTTCGTCCATCAGCGCCAGACGACGTTTCTGCCGGCCCTGGGCGCGCAGCGCCAGCGCAGCCCCGAGCTGATCGGCCAGGGTTTCACAGATCCGACATTTCCAGTCCGGCAGGGGCGCGCCACCAGGTAGCCGGGCCATCAACATCAGAGGATCCTCTGTCTCCTCCAGCAGGGGGAAAAGATGGGTGTGCGGGGAATCATCCAGGGCGGTCTCCGGTGAGATCAGCGCCAGTTCGGCCGGTGCCATCAGCGCTTCGAAGGGGCTTAGCGCCTGCTGCAGATTGATGGCCTCGGGTGGCGTGGTGGCCAGGTAGCGCGCGTTGTCATAAAGCAGGGAGAGCGCCAGATGGCTCTGTTGCAGGCGGTGGCCGCGCTCTTCGACCTGATCGTTGAGATGCCGGCAGAACACGTCGAGCTGGCCGGCCATGTCATCGATAGTGGCTGCCAGCAGGCCGATCTCATCGTTGCGCCAATAGCCGGTGCGCACCTGAAGCTCGCCGGCACGCAATGCCTCAATCACGCTCAGAAGCCGCCTGAGCGGTCGACGCACATGAAAATGGAGCTGATACGCACCCCAGCCCATCAGCGGCAGGGTGAGCAGTAATAATATGCCCTGCAGGGCACGGAGGCGTGCAATACGCGCTTCGGCCAGATTCTGTAGATTGCCGGTCAATGCATCCAGACCGTTTACATGGGCAGTGATGCGTGCCGCATTCACATTCGTCGCCTGTTCGGGAGTGCGCATATCCGGTCGTAGCGCACTGACCCACTCAAGGTGCAAGGCTGTCAGTTGCTGCGCAACCCTGGCGTTGTACTCCAGGGCTACTGCTTCATCAAGCTGCTGCCAGGTGTGATCCATGGCGTTCAATAGCGCCTGCCACTGTTGTGTATCAGCCGTGGGTGCTTGCGCCTTCAGGCGCCAGGTCTGCATGCGTAGCGAGCCAGCCTGATTGATGACCTGCGCATCATGGCGCGCCGTCTCCGCCAGCCAGCCGCTGGCTACCATTCCGCTCAATGCCAGTAACGATACCCCAGCCAGTATCAGTCCAAGCGTTAAACTCAGTGTGTAGTGCGAGGGCACAAATTGTCGGCCTACCCCCATGTTGCTCTCCTGCGCCGTATGGATACCTCCATGGAGGTAGAAAGAAAAATAAAAGGCTGTCCATTCAGTCTTCTACATAACAGCCAGGCACTATCTCCAATGATATAAAGCACTGATTTTACTTTATTTTCTTCCAGCCCATTTTGACGACGATCAAAAGTCTGCGCAGCCCCCTGTGCAACAGTCGCCCTGACGCCATTTCCACAGGCACAAGGGCATGATCATGAAGGCAGATACCGCATCTCCCCGACGCTCGCAGCAGCGACGTGCGCTGGGTCTCTCGACACTGGCCTTCACGCTTTGCTTTGCGGTCTGGACGATTTTTTCGATCATCGGCGTACGTCTCAAGCAGGAACTGGGACTTTCCGATACCCAGCTCGGGTTGCTGATGGCCACGCCCGTACTGACCGGCTCCGTCAGCCGACTCGTGCTGGGCATCTGGACGGATCGGTTCGGTGGTCGCTGGGTGTTCGGTCTGCTCATGCTGACCTCCAGCGCCTGTGTTTATCTGGTGACGTTCGCAACTACGTATGCACTGCTGCTGCTTGCTGCACTCGGTATCGGACTGGCCGGTGGCTCCTTCATCGTGGGGGTCTCTTATGTTTCGGCCTGGTATGAACGCGAACAACAGGGGACGGCACTGGGGATCTTCGGGGCTGGCAATGTAGGAGCAGCCATTACCAGTTTTGTGGCGCCATCGCTGATGGTCGCACTGGGCTGGCAGGGCACGGCGCTGGTCTATGCCACCGTGTTGAGCGCCATGGGGGTAGCCTTCATGGTGCTGGCTGGCAACGATCCGATGCGTGCCGTTCAGGCGCAGAAACGTACCACGCTGAAAGTACAACTCGCCCCGCTGGCCGATCTTCGTGTATGGCGTTTCTCGCTGTATTACTTCTGTACTTTCGGCAGCTTTGTGGCACTGGCCATGTGGCTGCCGCTGTACCTGATGAACGTTTACGGGCTGGGCCTCACGGCGGCCGGTATGGTGGCCACGCTGTTCTCGGTGCCGGCAGCGCTCTTTCGCATTCTTGGCGGCGTATTGTCCGATCGTATCGGTGCCCGGCGGGTGATGTACTGGACGCTGGGGGTGGGGGCGATCTGCACCTTTCTTCTGAGTTACCCACCGACTCAATACAGCGTGAGCGGCGTGCATGGCACGCTTGAGTTTTCACTCGCCGTTAATCTGCCGGTTTTCATCCTCCTGATTCTTGTGCTGGGTTTCTTCCTGTCGCTGGGGATGGCGGCGGTGTTCAAGCACATCCCGGTTTATTACCCGACCCATGTGGGCGCTGTGGGTGGGGTGGTCGGCATGGTCGGGGGGCTGGGCGGATTTTTCCTGCCACTGACATTTGGCATGCTCAACGATGTGGTAGGCATCTGGCAGAGCTGCTTCATGCTGATGCTGATCATCATCGTGGCGGCACTGTTGTGGATGCATCTGGCAATCCGCCGTCAGGAGCGCCGCGAATGGGCCGCCAATACCCGCGGAGTGGATCTGCCGGAGCTTCTGAGGCCCGGGCACTTCGTGCTCGATGAGTGGCATCCTGAGGATGAGACCTTCTGGCGCCAGCGAGGGGCACGCATTGCCCGGCGCAACCTGTGGATCTCGATCCCCAACCTGCTGCTGGCCTTTGCGGTGTGGTCGATCTGGAGCATCCTGGTGGTACGCCTGCCGCAGCTTGGATTCTCCTATACCCCCAACCAGCTTTTCTGGCTGGCGGCACTGCCGTCACTATCCGGTGCCACGCTGCGTATCTTTTACAGCTTCATGGTGCCGATCTTCGGTGGGCGACGCTGGACAGCCATTTCGACCGCCTCGCTGTTGCTACCGTGCCTGTGGATTGGTGTGGCGGTACAGCACCCGAATACCCCCTATAGCGTGATGCTGATTCTGGCACTGTTGTGCGGTTTCGGCGGGGGCAATTTCGCTTCCAGCATGGCCAACATCAGCTTTTTCTATCCGCAGGCCCAAAAGGGCACTGCCATGGGCCTCAACGCAGGCCTGGGTAATCTGGGGGTTTCGGTACTGCAGCTGATTGGCCCGCTGGTGATTGCCGCTGGCGTGCTGGGGCCGGCCGCCGGTGAGCCGCTGATCGCCCAGCAAGGCGCCTACGCCGGGGAGCCGGTGTGGATTCAGAACATCGCCTTTATCTGGGTGCCGCTGATTGCTCTCGCCGCGATCGCGGCCTGGTTCGGCATGAACGACATCGCCTCGGCGAAATCGTCGTTTCGCGATCAGGCGGTGATCTTCAAGCGGCTGCACAACTGGCTGATGAGCTGGCTGTATCTGGGCACCTTCGGCAGCTTCATCGGTTTTGCCGCAGGCTTTCCGCTGCTCTCCAATATGCAGTTCCCGGATATCGATCCAACCCGCTACGCCTTCCTGGGGCCGCTGGTCGGCGCGTTGGCCCGACCACTGGGCGGTTGGCTTTCCGACCGGTTGGGTGGCGCCCGGGTGACGCTGTGGAACTTCGCCCTGATGGCCGTGGGCGTGACGGGCGTGCTGCTCTTTCTGCCCGAGCACGGCGAGGGCGGCAGCTTTGTCGGTTTCTTCGTGATGTTCATGGTGCTGTTCGTAGCCACCGGCATCGGCAACGGCTCCACCTATCGCATGGTGCCGGTGATCTTTTTCAATCAGCGCCGCCAGGCGCTGGGCGAGGATCATCTCGATGAGGCGCGCGTTCAGGCCAACCGTGAATCCGCTGCCGTGCTTGGCTTCATCTCGGCCATTGCGGCCTACGGCGGCTTCTTCATTCCCAAGTCCTACGGCACCGCCACCGCCATGACCGGCAGCGTGGCGCCCGCCCTCTACGGCTTCATTTTCTTCTATCTCAGCTGCATGGCGCTGACCTGGTGGTATTACGCCCGTCGTAACGCCCCGGCCCCTTGCTAGGCAAGCCTCAGGAGACTGACACATGAGTTACTTTCTCGACCGACTGCAGTACATGAAAAAGGTCCGCACGCCGTTTGCGGGCGGCCACGGCGAGATGCGCGAGGAGAACCGCGAGTGGGAGAACGGCTATCGCGCCCGCTGGCAGCACGACAAGGTAGTGCGCTCCACCCACGGGGTGAACTGCACCGGCTCGTGCAGCTGGAAGATCTACGTCAAGAACGGCCTGGTCACCTGGGAAACCCAGCAGACCGACTACCCGCGCACCCGGCCGGATCTGCCCAGCCACGAGCCGCGCGGCTGCCCGCGCGGGGCGAGTTACTCCTGGTATCTCTACAGTGCCAATCGGCTCAAGTACCCGCTGGTGCGCAAGGCGCTGGTGAAACTCTGGCGCGAAGCGCTTGCGCAGCACCCGGACCCGGTCGATGCCTGGGCCTCGATCGTTGAGGACCCTGCGAAAACCGCGCAGTACAAGCGCCTGCGCGGCATGGGCGGGTTCGTGCGCGCCGACTGGGAGGAGCTGGAAACCCTGGTGGCGGCTTCCAACGTCTATACCGCCAAACAGTACGGCCCGGATCGCATCATCGGCTTTTCGCCGATTCCGGCCATGTCGATGGTCTCCTACGCCGCCGGCGCGCGCTATCTGTCACTGATCGGCGGGGTGTGCCTGTCATTCTACGACTGGTACTGCGACCTGCCGCCGGCCAGCCCGCAGACCTGGGGCGAGCAGACCGACGTGCCGGAATCCGCCGACTGGTACAACTCGAACTACATCATCGCCTGGGGCTCCAACGTGCCCCAGACCCGCACGCCGGATGCGCACTTTTTCACCGAGGTGCGCTACAAGGGCACCAAGACGGTCGCGATCACCCCGGACTACGCCGAGGTCGCCAAGCTCTGCGACGAGTGGCTGAGCCCCACCCAGGGCACTGATTCGGCGCTCGGCATGGCAATGGGTCACGTGATTTTGAAGGAGTTCCATCTTGAGCGGCCCAGCGAATACTTTACCGACTACGTGCGCCGCTACACCGACATGCCGATGCTGGTCGAGCTGGAAGCCCGCGAGGACGGCAGCTTCGTGCCCGGCCGCCAGCTGCGCGCCGCCGACTTTGACCAGGCGCTGGGTCAGGACAACAACCCCGAGTGGAAAACGGTGGCGTGGGACGAGACACGCGATCAGCTCGTGGTGCCGCGCGGCTCGATCGGTTTCCGCTGGGGCGAAAGCGAGGCCGGCCAGGGCCGCTGGAACCTGGAGCCGCGCGACGCCGAGGGCGACGAGGTTCATCTGCGCCTGTCGCAGGTCAACAATCATGACGAGGTGGTGCGGGTCGGCTTCCCCTACTTCGGCCACATCCGCCATGAGCATTTCAACCACGTCGACGGCAACGACGTGCTCTATCACCACCTGCCGGCCCGCCGGCTGACGCTGGCCGACGGTCGCCAGGCGCTGGCGGTGACGGTCTTTGACCTGATGGTCGCCAACTACGGCATCGATCAGGGCCTGACGCTGGCCGGCAGCGAGGACGACGGTGCCACGGCAATCGATCAGATGCGCCCCTACACGCCGGCCTGGCAGGAAGCGATCACCGGCGTGCCGGCCGAGCAGGTGACCAGACTGGCCCGCGAGTTTGCCGACAACGCGGACAAGACCCACGGGCGTTCGATGATCATCGTCGGTGCCGGGCTCAACCACTGGTACCACATGGACATGCAGTACCGGGGCCTGATCAACATGCTGATCCTGTGCGGCTGCATCGGCCAGACCGGCGGCGGCTGGGCCCACTACGTCGGTCAGGAGAAGCTGCGCCCGCAGACCGGCTGGCTGCCGCTGGCGTTCGGGCTGGACTGGAACCGCCCGCCGCGCCAGATGAACGGCACCTCGTTTTTCTACAACCACTCAAGCCAGTGGCGCTTTGAAAAGGTCGAGGTGAAGGACCTGCTCTCGCCGCTGGCCCGCCGCGAGGACTATTCCGGCAGCCTGATCGACTTCAACGTGCGCGCCGAGCGCATGGGCTGGCTGCCCTCCGCCCCGCAGCTCGACACCAATCCGCTGCGCCTGGCCGCGGCCGCCGAAGCCGCCGGCAAGCCACTCAACGACTATGTGATCCATCAGCTCAAAAGCGGCGATCTGCGCTTTGCCTCGGAAGACCCGGACAGCCCGCAGAACTTCCCCCGCAACCTGTTCGTGTGGCGCTCGAACCTGCTGGGCAGCTCCGGCAAGGGCCACGAGTACATGCTCAAGTATCTGCTCGGCACCACCCACGGCCTGCAGGGCAAGGACCTTGGCGAGATGGGCGGGGCGCTGCCGGAAGAGGTCGAATGGCGCGAGGAAGCCCCCGAGGGCAAGCTCGACCTGCTGGTGACGCTCGATTTTCGCATGTCGACCACCTGTCTCTACTCCGACGTGGTGCTGCCCACCGCCACCTGGTACGAGAAGGACGATCTCAACACCTCCGATATGCACCCCTTCATTCACCCGCTGACTGCGGCCACCGATCCGGCCTGGGAATCACGCAGCGACTGGGAGATCTACAAGGGCATTGCAAAAGCCTTTTCCCGCGTGTGCGTGGGGCATCTGGGCGAGGAGACCGACCTGGTCACCCAGCCCCTGCAGCACGACTCCCCCGGAGAGCTGGCCCAGGTGGACGTGAAGGACTGGAAGCGTGGCGAGTGCGAGCCGATCCCGGGGCGCACCCTGCCCAATCTGGTCGCGGTCAAACGCGACTACCCGGCCACCTATGAGCGCTTCACCTCGGTCGGGCCGCTGCTTGATAGCCTTGGTAACGGCGGCAAGGGTATCAACTGGCCCACCGGCCCGGAGATCGACCTGCTCGGCAAGCTCAACCGGCGCAAGTCGGAAGGTCCGGCGGAGGGCCGCCCGATCATCGACAGCGCCATCGACGCCGCCGAGATGATCCTGACGCTCGCTCCCGAGACCAATGGCAAGGTGGCAGTGCGCGCCTGGGAGGCGCTGTCGAAAATCACCGGCCGTGATCATGCCCATCTGGCGCTGCCCAAGTTTGAAGAGAAGATCCGCTTTCGCGACGTGGTGGCCCAGCCGCGCAAGATCATCTCCAGCCCCACCTGGTCAGGGCTCGAGGATGAGCACGTCTCCTACAACGCCGGCTACACCAACGTCCACGAGCTGATCCCGTGGCGCACCTTAAGCGGTCGTCAGCAGTTCTATCAGGACCACGCCTGGATGCGCGCCTTCGGCGAGAGCCTTTTGACCTATCGTCCGCCGATCGACACCCGCGCGGCGATGGCCGGGGTCAAGCGCCCGGACGGCAACCGGAACCCCGAGCGGGTGCTCAACTGGATCACTCCGCACCAGAAGTGGGGCATCCACTCCACCTACTCGGACAACCTTTTGATGCTCACATTGTCGCGCGGCGGGCCGATCGTGTGGCTCTCAGAGGATGATGCGAAGTCGCTGGGTGTGGAGGACAACGACTGGATCGAGCTCTACAACGCCAACGGTTCGATCGCCGCGCGGGCGGTGGTGAGTCAGCGGGTCAAGAATGGCATGGCGATGATGTATCACGCCCAGGAGCGCATTGTGAATGTGCCGGGCTCGGAGATCAGCGGTACCCGCGGTGGCATCCACAACTCGGTCACCCGCGTGTGTCCCAAGCCCACGCACATGATCGGCGGCTACGCCCAGCTCTCGTATGGCTTCAACTACTACGGCACTGTCGGCTCCAACCGTGATGAGTTCGTGGTCGTGCGCCGCATGCACCACATCAAATGGCTGGATGAGGAGGGTACTGACAGCGTGCAGGAGCCCGTCAAAAGGTGAGACTTCATTGAACGTATCAGGCGCTCCACCGGAGCGCCTGATACGTTTAAAGGGTGAAGAACGTCACGCTTATCGTTCAGCAGATCACAGGCACCGATAATGAATATTCAGCTCAAGCGCATCTACGACCCATATGACAGGAATGACGGCTACCGCGTGCTGGTCGATGGCATGTGGCCAAGAGGTGTGGCGAAGGAAGACGCCCATATCGATGAATGGTATCGCGACATTGCCCCCTCGAAGGGACTGGTCAAATGGTTTGGTCATGATCGCGACCGCTGGCACGGCTTTTACGAGGCCTATCGCAGGGAACTGCGCGAGAGGGATTCCACGCTGTCGCAGACGCTTCGAGAACACGCCCGAAATGAAGGGCTGACGCTACTTTTTGCGGCGAAGGATGAAGAGTGCAACAACGCCGTGGTCCTCAGGGATTTTCTGAAACGTACCCATTGAGCGCTGTGTCGGACAATCACTGCCCGGGCCAACCCCCGGGTTCAAGCCATAAGATCATCGACCCTGGCAGGTTGGCCGACGGCCAGACTCGAACACCGGACAGGGGACAGAGTGTTGTTCGAGTGTCACTGCTGCCAATCGCAGAATCTCCAGCATGGCTGGCGAGCCCATGTTTATCCGCATGGCCACTTCCAGTGAGGTTATCACTGTCGTCTCTTCGGGCATTCTCGCACTGAAGGGCAAGACCTGAAGCAGCTTGCAGGTCATGCCGGCTCAGCCATGGGTGATCAGGAAGGTGCCAGCCTTCAATTGATGGCTCATCTGACATCTCTTTGCTCAACCCTTGAAGAAGGCCCTGAAGGCAGTAAGTGAAATCATTCGGCCTTACTCCCAAAGAACCTGTTTTCCCTGCAAGCCATGTCGGAGAGAGTGCCTCCCATTGTCATGTCATTGAATTAAAAGGGTTTATTGGTGATCCTGGGAGCTATTACCAAAGAGGTAGTTCGGCGCGCTTCTGCTTTTTCGTCTTGATCTGAATCAAAACCCCTTCGGCTGCAAGCGCACATGGTGTGCCCATGAAACAGCGCGGGCCCTGACACGCCGCCCGCGCGTCAGCCGGAGACCGTGATCATGAGAATTCGCTCCCAGGTGGGCATGGTGCTGAATCTCGATAAGTGCATCGGGTGCCACACCTGTTCGGTGACCTGCAAGAACGTCTGGACCAGTCGCGAGGGGGTAGAGTACGCCTGGTTCAATAACGTTGAGACCAAGCCGGGGGTCGGTTATCCGAAAGAGTGGGAGAATCAGCAGAAGTGGAAGGGCGGCTGGCTCAGGCGCCGAGATGGCAGTATCGAACCCCGTATCGGTGGGCGCTTTCGAGTATTGGCCAAACTCTTTGCCAACCCCGATCTACCCGAGATCGATGATTACTATGAACCATTCGATTTCGACTATCAGCACCTGCATCGTGCCGGTGAGAGCAGGCACCAGCCGGTGGCGCGGCCTCGCTCGCTGATCAGCGGTCAGCGTATGCAGAAGGTCGAATGGGGCCCGAATTGGGAGGAGATCCTCGGCACCGAGTTTGAAAAACGCCGCCGCGACAGAAATTTCGACCGCATCCAGGCCGATATCTACGGGCAGTTTGAAAATACTTTCATGATGTATCTGCCCCGGCTGTGCGAACACTGCCTTAACCCGGCTTGTGTTGCTTCCTGCCCGAGTGGGGCGATCTACAAGCGCGAGGAAGACGGTATTGTACTGATCGATCAGGACAAGTGCCGCGGCTGGCGCATGTGCGTCTCGGGTTGCCCGTACAAGAAGATCTATTACAACTGGAAAAGCGGTAAATCCGAAAAATGCATCTTTTGCTACCCACGCATCGAATCGGGTCAGCCGACCATCTGTTCGGAAACCTGCGTGGGCCGCATTCGCTCGCTCGGTGTGTTGCTCTATGACGCCGATCGAATCGAGGAAGTTGCCTCAAGCACCGATGAGCAGGATCTCTATCATCGTCAGTGTGAGATATTTCTCGATCCACATGATCCCGAGGTGATCGCCCAGGCGCGGCGCGACGGTATTGACGATAACGTCATCAAGGCCGCTCAGGCATCGCCGGTCTACAAGATGGCCATCGATTGGCAACTGGCCTTGCCTCTGCATCCCGAGTACCGAACGTTGCCAATGGTCTGGTATGTGCCGCCACTTTCGCCGATCCAGTCCGCCTTCGATCTCGATAGTATGCCGTCAGATGGCGTGCTGCCGGATATCGAATCGCTGCGTATCCCGGTGCGCTATCTGGCCAATCTGCTTACCGCTGGTGACGAAGCGCCCGTTGTGCGGGCCCTCAGGCGTCTGATGGCAATGCGCCTGTACAAGCGCGCCCAGCAGGTCGAGGGGTATGAGGCCACCGAGATCCTGGAGGCGGTGGGGCTTACGGCAGCACAGATCGAAGAGATGTACCGTTATCTGGCGCTGGCCAATTACGAGGACCGTTTCGTGATTCCCTCCTCCCACCGCGAGCAGGCCCGTGAGGCCTTCCCGGAGCGCGGCGGCTGCGGCTTCTCCTTTGGCCAGGGGTGCAACGGGGGGGATAGCGCCGCCAGCCTGTTCGGCGGGCGCCGCCAGACGTCCACCCTGGTGAAGCCGGTCTCCTACTACGAGCCTGAAGTGACTCACGCCGATGAGCGGGAGGATCGCCATGCGTAGCCTGATCGTTCTGGCACGGCTACTGGATTATCCCACCCTGGCGTTGCAGCAGGCAGCCGATGAAATGAGGGCGGTCATCGAAGCCGAATCCCATCTGCCGTGGGTACGGCGTCAGTCGTTGATGCAATGGATCGAGCGGATTGCCGAAAGCGACCTGCTCGATCTGCAGGCTGATTATGTGGCGCTTTTCGATCGCGGTCGCGCGACGTCTCTGCTGCTGTTCGAACACGTCCACGGTGAATCCCGTGATCGTGGTCAGGCGATGGTCGATCTGCTGGCGCAATACCGTGCGGCCGGGTTTGAACTCGACGCCCGGGAGCTGCCGGACTACCTGCCGCTCTTTCTGGAATATCTCTCCACTCGCCCCGAAGAAGTCATTGCTCAACAGCTGGGCGATATTGCCCACATCCTGGCGCGTCTGACTGCGCGGCTGGAGGAGCGGGAAGCCGATCAGGCACTGGCTACGGCGACGCTGCTGGCACTTATTGGTGCCGAGGATGAGATCACCGAGCATCAAAAGCAGGTGCGCGAGGAGAAGCGCGATGACACCCCCGCGGCTCTGGACGCGGTATGGGAAGAAGAGGCCGTGCGTTTTTCGGCCAGCTCGGATCAGGATTGCGCGGTTCGCTCCGCTGCCGGCCAGCGTCGCGCCCGGCAGCGTCAGAACGAAAAAGAGCGTGCCGAGCCAGTGCGTATCATCGATCCTGCCACCTCGGTCGGCAGGGAGTCTCACTCCCACTGAGCCACAGGAGCATTATCATGCTGGACTATCTGAATACCCTGCTGTTCGGGCTTTATCCTTATCTGGCCGGCTCGGTCTTTCTGATCGGCAGTCTGGTGCGTTTTGATCATGGGCAGTACACCTGGAAAACGGGCTCCAGCCAGCTGCTGAGCAAGCGTCGCCTGCGCCTGGGAAGCAATCTTTTTCATATTGGTGTACTGGTGATCTTTTTCGGACATCTGGTGGGTCTGCTAACGCCGCACTGGGCCTATGCATGGATGATCACACCGGGACACAAGCAGATCATGGCCATCGTGGTTGGCGGGATTGCCGGGGTGATGTGTCTGGCCGGCGGGTTGATCCTGCTCCATCGACGTCTGTTCGATCCTCGTGTGCGTGCCAGCTCCAGTGTGGCGGATATCATGATTCTGTCGCTTTTAATGGTGCAGGTCACACTGGGCCTTCTGACCATTGCCTTCGCTGTGCACCACCTGGACGGTAGCGTGATGCTGCAGCTGGCCGAGTGGGCGCAATCGATCGTCTTCTTCCGTGGCGATGCGGCAGCGCACCTCTCCGAGGTTGGCGTGATCTACAAGCTTCATATCTTCGTCGGATTAACCATTATTCTGGTCTTTCCATTTACCCGTCTGGTGCATGTCTGGAGCGCACCGCTGTGGTATGTCGGTCGCCGTTATCAACTGGTACGTCGGCGTGCCTGAAACGCAAGTCATGGTGTCAGGAAGCTCACATGGAACTGATTGAAACCCGTTCGTTACCAGCTGAACCGACGCTGTCGCTGCCTGAAATCAGGGTGGGGGGGCGCGTACTCGAGCCCGCCATGATCGCCGCGGAAATGCAGTATCATCCTGCTGCATCGTCGCATGAAGCTCAGTTGGAGGCTGCTCGAGCATTGGTGGTGCGGGAGTTGATGGCCCGGCGTGCCGAAATGCTTGGCTTCAGGATCACCGAAGAGAATGAACAACACTGCGTGAGCCAGCTTCTGGAATGTGAAATCGATGTGCCCGAGCCGGACGACGCAGCCTGTCGTCGTTACTTCGAGGCTAACCGCGATCGCTTTTCACAGCCGCCTCGGTATCGCGTGCGTCATATTCTGCTGCCGGCGGCGCCGGATGATCAGATGGCACGTGATCAGGCTCGGGCATTGGGTAATGAGCTGCTGGCCGAGTTGTCACACAATCCCGAACGCTTTGACGAGTTGGCGCAGCGCTATTCGGCCTGCCCCTCGAAAGAGAGCGGCGGAGCACTGGGGGAACTGCGCCCCGGTCAGACCGTACCCGAGCTCGACAACATCCTGAAGCGCCTGCCCGAAGGACTCTGCAAACGACCACTGGCCTCGCGTTATGGTTGGCATCTGGTCTCTCTCGATGAGCGTCTGGATGGCCAACCCGCTGATTTCGAAACAGTTCGGGATCGGGTTCGCAGGGTACTCCACGAGCAGTCGACTCGACGGGCACTGCGTCACTATCTGCTGGCACTGGCAGAGGAAATCGGTGTCGAGGGCATTTGCCTGGACGATGACGCAGCGGGCGCGTTGATGCAGTAACCCGGCCGGCCGGTCGCTTCAGTCAGAGCTGATGGTATACCCGGCAAGCTGCCTCAGCGGTATCGAAGGCGCCTGAAACGCTTTTGAAAATATCGCTGCATCAATGGTGATGACGTGCGTGCTGTGCTGCCTCTCATCATGCGTTGCTATACAAACAGGGCGATCAGCATGGCCATCACCAGGGCACTGAGGCCGATCAGTGTTTCCATGACGGTCCAGCTTTTAAGGGTGTCCTTTTCGGAAAGTCCGAGATAGCGGTTGACCAGCCAGAACCCTGAATCGTTGACGTGGCTGAGCACGGTTGAACCCGCGCCGATGGCAATGACCATCAATGCCGTCATGGGCGCATCCAGCTCAAGGGTGTTCATCAGTGGTGCAATCAGCCCTGCCGCCGTGATCATTGCCACGGTGGCCGAGCCCTGAATAACCCGGATTGTGGTTGCGATCAGAAAGCCCAGCAGCAAGGGTGGCAAATGGGTGCCCGCCATGGCGTTACCGATGACATCGCCTACTCCGGAGTCGCCCAGTGTCTGTTTGAAAACCCCACCGGCACCGGTTACCAGGATGATGATGCCCACCGGCTCCAGTCCTCGCGTACAGACCTCCATCACTTGTTCACGTGGCATCCTGAAACGGTGGCGGAGCATATAGACTGTCACCAGCACCGTAATGATCAGCGCCGAAATGGGATCGCCGATAAAAATCAGAAAATGGGCCAGCGCGCTCGTATCGGACAGGGCCGCATTGGAAACCGTATGAAGAAGAATCAGTACCAAAGGCAGCAGGATCAGTCCGACTACCGTACCCAGCCCGGGGCTTTTGTCACTGACACGCTCATTGCTGGTGCTGAACATGTAATCAGGGACTTCGACATGCATGCGGTTGGCAATGAAGCGGCCGAATATCGGCCCGCACAACACCAGCACCGGCAGACTGGTGATCACGCCGAACAGTACCACCAGCCCCAGATCCGCCCCCAGCATGCCGCTGACGGTAATCGGCCCGGGCTGGGGAGGGATGAACTTGTGGGCTACCGAAAAACCGGCCAGCAGAGGAATGCCATACAACAGCAGTGACTTGCCGGTCCGCTTTTGCAGCGCATAAATCATGGGCACCAGGATGATGAACCCCACATCGAAGAAGACCGGGATCCCTACCAGCAGCCCGGCGATCCCCATGCCCCAGTGAGCCCGATCCTCCCCCAGACGAGCGGTAATGCCGGAGGCCAGTCGATCAATCCCGCCGGAAACCTCCAGCATCTTGCCGAACATGCCGCCCAGGCCAATGATGATCGCCACCGATCCCAGGGTACTCCCCATGCCTTTTTCAACGGTCTCCATGATATCGGCCAGCGGCATGCCGCTACCGACGGCGACACAGATACTGGCAAGCAGCAGTGCAACCAGGGCATGAATCCGGACCACCATGACCAGAATCAAGAGAACGACGATACTGGCCGCGGTAAGACCGATCAGCCAGATATCATGTGGTGACATGTCTACCTCCCGGAGGCCGGGTCGATGGGTGAAGGCTAATGTGTGATGTCATACAACATAGAAGCCATCTCCATCCGGAGACTATTCGCCATTCGTCCAGGCAGGGAGAAGAGGAGAGTCCATGGCTGGCCCGTTATATCGCGACCGCGTGAGTGAGCCACGGCTTACTCATGTCGCTCCAGAAAGCGCTGGACTCGTGTTGTCGTCGGGCGGGTAAAGAAGGTTTCGGGGTCGGCACGCTCGATCAGCAGACCCTTGTCGAGAAAGACCACCTCATCAGAGACTGCGCGGGCAAATGCCATTTCGTGGGTGACGATGATCATGGTGTAGCCCTCGCCCGAAAGATCCCGAATCACCGAGAGCACCTCACCGACCAGTTCGGGGTCGAGAGCGGAGGTCGGTTCGTCGAACAGCATGACCCGGGGCTGCATCGCCAGAGCTCGGGCAATGGCCACGCGCTGTTTCTGTCCACCGGAGAGCGTATAGGGATACTGATGCATGCGCTTATCCATGCCGACCTTCTCCAGCAGCTGTCGGGCAAGCTGCTCGGCGTCATGGCGTTTCATTCCACGCACGTGAATGGGCGCTTCAGTCACATTGTGCAGCACGTTCAGATGAGGCCAGAGATTAAAGCCCTGGAAGACCATGCCGGTCATGGCACGGATTCTGGCCAGCGCGCGTCGGGACATGGGGCGCCCGGTGCGGTCATCGATGCCGATGCGTTGACCATCGATATGGATAGTGCCGCGATCAGGCGTTTCCAGCCAGTTGATGCAGCGCAGCAGGGTGGATTTGCCCGATCCCGAGGCGCCAAGGATACTCACTACCTTGCCACGGCCGACCTCCAGGTCAATGTCGCGCAGAATCTCTACACCATCGAAGCTTTTCGAGAGCTTGCCGATGATCACGGCAGGGGCTTCAGCCATTGTCGAACCCTCTCTTGCGACCGAAGATACCCAGCCCGCGGATCGTAATCTCCAGACCGATACTGATCAGCCAGTAGAGCGCGATGACCACGACAAAGGCATCCATGGGAATAAAATAGGTGGCCTGCACGGTGTTGGCGGCGGCAGTCAGTTCCTGCACGGTGATGATGATCAGAAAGGCCGTGTCCTTGAGCGCAATGATCAATTGATTGCCCATCAGCGGTCGGCTGCGGATCAGCAGTTGCGGCAGAATCAGACGCAGATAGGTGCGGTAAGGGGAGAGCCCCAGCGCAGTCGCCGCCTCGATCTGCCCCGGGGCCAGATTGGCTCGCGCCCCGCGCAGGATCTCCGCGACATAGGCGCCGTGATAGACAGCGAGTGCGCCCACACCTGCCCACCAGGCATTGAGCCGGATTCCGGCACTCGGCAAACCGTAGTAGAGCAGATAGGCCAGCATCAGAAACGGCAGCATGCGCAGGCCGTCGATGAAAAGTCGCAGCAGCCGGTTTATCGGGCGCGCACCCAGTTCCAGTGCCAGACCGGTGGCCATGCCGATCAGCGCCGCCAACACGGTCGACAGGGCAAAGATGGCCAAAGTGTTGAGAAAGCCCTGCCAGAAAATATCCCGTACCGACCAGATGATATCCCAGTTGCTCATGGTATCCGTCGTCCTCTCGGGATCAGGCGGCCAGTCGGGCCGCATGACGTTCCGCCAGCCGTTGCAGCCAGACCAGCAGACCGATGATGAGCATGTAGAGTGCCGCGGCGACCAGCATCGGTGGCAGCGGCTCATAGGTAACGGCGGCGATACGATTGGTGACCCGGGTCAGATCAACGACACCAATCACCGCAATGGCCGGGCTGCCCTTGATCAGAAACGACATCTCATTGACCAGTTCCGGCAGGCTGGTCAGTACCATCTGCGGCAGCATGATGCGGCGAAAGCTCAGTGCCGGCGTCATGCCCACTGCCAGTGCTGCCTCACGCTGCTCGCGGGAGAAGTTGCGAAATGCCGACCGCCAGATTTCAGCGTTGAAGGCCGCGGTATTGAGGGTCAGCGCCAGTATGGCGGCGGTATTGCGCTCGAGTGCCAGTCCCAGGTTGGGCGCGGCAAGGAAGATGAACAGTACCAGGGTGACCAGCGGTGTGGCGCGTGCGAGGCTGATATAAAGCACCAGCAGTTGATCGATCAGCGGCAGTCGCATCATGCGCACCAGGGCGAGGATCAACCCCGCCAGCACGCCGATGACGATCGAGATAACGCAGATCCAGGCAGTGGTCCAGGCGCCATTGAGCAGCTGCAACCATGCGTTGCCATCCATAGACGCTCTCCATGACAGCACGGCGATCGACGGGGTCGGTCTGTTGCCGACCCGCTGGGAGTGGCGGTGCCGACCTCAGTTCAGGTTGGCAAGCTGCCTGAACTGATCCACCTCGGTGATGGGCTGCTGCGGCAGGTCGGGGAAGGCCTCGCCAAACCATGTCTTCTGCAGCTCGGCCAGACGCCCGCTCTGTTTCATGTGGGTCATGAACTGATCGAGAAATTTCAGCAGTTCGGGATCGCTCTTCGGGACCGGCCAGGCGACGAAACCGGGGCCCGACACTGCCTGTCCCTTGCTGAACACATCGGGTCTGGCCTTGACCAGGGTGTTGACGGGCACTTCGGCGTTGATCACGTAATCCAGTCGACCGTTGGCGAGATCGGCATAGGCCTCCGGGTAGGATTGATACTTCACCACCTCTCCCAGCTGACCGCCGCTCTTGTCGAGCATCGCCTTCAGTTCGGGCAGACGGGTCAGCAACACGCTGCCGGCCTGAACACCGAGCTTTTTGCCACTCAGATCGGCCACACTCCGGATGCTGTCATCGTCGGCGCGCTTGACATAGAAATCCTGTGCCGAGGCGTAGGGGATGGTGAAGTTGAACACGCGCAGGCGCTCGGTGGAGACCAGTGCACCGGTCAGCGCCATGTCGTACTGGCCGCTGGAAACGGCAGCCAGCAAACCGGTCCAGGGCATGATCTCCTGGGTGATCGAGAAAGGGGCGTACTGCTTCAGCTCTTTGAGCATGTCCGCGTTGAAGCCCTTCGCCTGGCCGTTTTCCATGAAGTTGAAGGGAGCGTAGTTGTCCTCGGTTGCTACCTTCATCACGCCACGGCTTTTGATGTCGCTCAGATCCGCAGTGGCAGGCTGGGTCAGGGTGAAGGCAAGTGTGGCGACTGCTGCAGACAGCATGAGTTTGCAGGATAGGGCCTGCAGTCCCGGGACCTTCAGTCTCATTGCGATAACTCCCTGCCTTTGTTGTTGGAGATGGCATGGTTGGAGATGACGCGCCAACTATCGTCCCTGTCATCCTGAAGCAGATGCCGGCTGAAGCCCTGGGCCAGTTGTGAAGCCTTGTCTGGCCAGACAAGACCGGGTCAGCGGGAGAGCGCTTCAAGCGACGCTGCCAGAGTGCGAAACCGCTCTCCCTCGAAGCCGATACCGATCAGCGTGCCGCATTGGCCGGCAGCGGCCGTGGGGTGCCAGTTCGCCTGGCCACCACTCCACTGGAAAAGCTGTCGTCGCCCGGAGACATCGCACAGAATGCCCTTGGCACGCGCCAGCACATCGGCGTACTCATTCAGCACGGCTTCCAGTCGATGGCGCTCGATGCCGTCGGGTAAACGAATGGAAAATCGATCCCAACGGCTGTTGGCCGCCGGCGTCAGCCAGGCATGGGTAACGGATGCACTCTCGGAGCCCGGTGGGGCGTTATCGTCCGTGGTTGCAGTGCTTGCGAGCTGATGGGTCAGCCTGGCACTCATGGAAGGATTGAGCCGTCGCAGCTGATTGAATACGACACGGCGCTCGCCGTCATCGAGCCGGGCATGGCGGTTGATTGACAGTTCATCGGCGGCGCGAATCTGGCCGGCTGCCAGCTCTCCCACCCGTGGATCGGCAAGTGTACGGTTGATTGAAGCCGCATCGATCAGGCAGATCGTCGCCTGCAGCTCGAAATGACGCGCGACCGTGATCAGATCGATGATACGTGCCGGCTCGGCCACGCCACTGGTTTCGATATAGAGCGCCGAGGGCCGCTCGGGCCAGCGCGCGATGCGGGTCAGCTCCATGGCCAGCGATTCGCCCAGCGAGCAGCAGATGCAGCCATTGCTCAGGCGGAGCATGCGGTCACTGCGATACTCGATCAGATCAGCGTCAAGATTGATGGTGCCGAAGTCGTTGACCAGGATCAGTGCTCCATATGGGATGCCCTGGCGGATGCGAGCGTTGAGCCAGCTGGTCTTGCCGGCGCCCAGGTAGCCGGTGATCAGGGTCACCGGAATCGGGGTGCTCGCCCGCTCATTCATTGGCAAAGACCTCCCCACCCAGCACCGTGGCGACCACCCTGAGCTTCGGGAGGGCGTCGATCTCTACCTCGCGTGGGTCCTCGGCCAGCACGGCCATGTCGGCAAACTTGCCGATCTCCAGGCTGCCCACACAGTGATCGAGTCGCAGCGTCCATGCTGCATCAAGGGTGATCATGCGCAGCGCCCGTTCAACCGTGATGGCTTCCTGTTTGCCGAGCACACGGCCGTTCGCGGTGCGCCGTGCGATCGCACACCAGGCGGTGAACAGCGGCGCCAGCGGGGTGACCGGAGCGTCACAGTGGGCCGCGATGGGAATCCCCAGTCGATCAGCCGAGGCCAGTGGCTCGAGGCGTTGACAGCGCTCATGGCCGAGGGTGCGTTCATAGTGAATATCGCCCCAGTAGTAGAGATGGTTGGCAAACATGTTGAGACAAACCCCCAGCCGGGCGGCGCGACGCAACTGGGCGTGATCAATGATCTGGCAGTGCTGCAGGGTGTGGCGATGATCCGGACGTGGCCAGAGTGCCTGCGCCGATTCGATGGCATCGAGCATCAGCTCGACCGCTTCGTCGCCATTGGTGTGAATGTGCAACTGCAGACCGGCCTGATGGTACTGATGCACCATGTCGGTCAGCGCCTCGGGCGTGGCGTTCCACATGCCGTTGGGAGCGCCATCATGATAGCCCGGCCACTTGAGTCGCGCGGTGTGCCCCTGGATGGAGCCGTCGGTCATCAGTTTGACCAGTCCGAAATGCAATTTGTCATGATTGTGCTCGCGGGCAGCCATCACCCGCTCGACACCTTCCATCGGCACATGAGTCAACGCTCGCAGTGCCGGCACCAGCCGAATCGGCAGCGACGGTTCGGCGGTGACGGTCGTCATGGTGGCGATACCTTCATCGCTCATGGGATTGTGCAGATCGGTAAGGGTGGTCACGCCGGTACGCCGGGCCACCCGGGCATAGCGTCGCAGTGTCTCGGGGTCATTGGCCTTTTCGAACAGATCCTCGTTGAAGGTATCGAACACGGCATGCATGGCTGCCATTTCCAGCAACTCGCCGGTGGGTTGGCCGGCATCATCCTGTAGCACGCCATCGATGCCGGCATGCCGGTCCAGTCCGGAGAGACGCAGCATGGCGCTATTGACCGTCATCATGTGCAGGTTGGCGTGCAGCACCACCACCGGTCGCTCGGCAGCGACGGCATCGAGATCGTGACGATCGAGCCGCTCACCATCGAAGTAGATGGGATCGAAGCCCCAGGCGATCAGTGGCGCCTGCGAGTCGAGATCGCGCTGCCAGTGCTGGAGGCGTTCGATGACCGCTGCGATCGATTTCAGCCCCGGCCAGCTTTGACCCTCGGGGTCGAGGCGTTCGAAATAACCGGTATAGCAGTAGTTCCACATCACGCCCTCCAGGGCGTGACTGTGACCTTCGACGAAACCGGGCATCAGCACGTGGTCGGCGAAACGCTCATCCAGTTCGTACTCACCCAGCGTGGCCAGGCTGTCGAGTGTGCCGACCCCGAGAATGCGGCCCTCGCGCACCGCCACATGAGTGGCTTCCGGCTGGGAAGGGTTCATGGTCATGACTCGCCGAGCGGAAAAGATGCGGCAGCTCATGGCAGGGAAGGCTCCTGTGTAATGGGTTGGGCAGCGTCGGTGCGCTGCTGCCAGCGTCTGAGCAGCGGGATGCAGGCGAGCGCCAGCAGGGCGTAGCCCCCGAAGATGGCGATATAGGTCCAGGCCCCCAGCGCGGGCGCAATGGGCGCGAAGAAGAACAGTGTGGGAATGTTGACGACGATGATGGCAATGTTGAAAAACGCCAGCTCCTTGGGCACCGGAGTGGTGAAGTCGTTATCCAGCATTCGCAACAGCAACAGCCCGGTACCGGTCGAGCCACAACAGCAGCCGAAGGCGGTCAGCGCGCGTTCGGGACCGAAGCGACCACTCATGCGCCCGATTGCCAGCGCCCCGCAGAGGGTTACCAGAGTGATCGCTACGGCCACCAGCAGGATTGGCACCAGCAGGGCAGAGAGTACTGCCACCTGAATACTCATCAGGGTGGCCACGACCATGAAGTCTACCGACCCACTGGTAATCCGCTTGAGTGTGTCGTCATCGACCCGGTGCGACCAGCCCAGCCGGTCGATTGCCAATCGCATGAGGACGCAGACGGTCAGGCCGTGGGCAAAGAACAGGTTGTAGCTGAAAAAGACCGACAGTACCCGATTGCCGGCCACCAACGGCTGCATCGCTGAGAGCCATAGATAGGTGATGACATAGGCGATACCCAGCAGGCCGATGTGCCAGGCGAATGAGTCCACGGTCCCGGAGTGCGATACCTGACGGCCGGCAGAGGGTTGATTGGCCAGCGGATGAAATCCGGCCACGAAATCGGCGTTGAGGGTGGAGTCGCGGTTGGTATTGAGCCCCTTCTTCAGACAGTAGCGAGCCACTGGAACGCCTACCAGAAAGGCGGCCAGAAAGCCCAGTGAGGCAAAGATTACGCCGACCTGAGCAGCATGAGTAATGCCGTAGCCCTGCTCCCAGATGTTGCCGTAGGTCAGCGCCTGGCCGGGGCCCTGGGTGAACCCGTGAGTGACGATGGCGCCCAGCAGCGGGCTCAGGTGCTGACCGCTCAGTGCATCATAGCCGGCCATCAGGCCGTAACCGATCACCGCCTGAGCGCCGAGGCTGGCGGTCCAGATCAGCGTCAGCCACAGGCCGCCCATGGTGACACCCGAACGCTGTCCGTCGTCCTGACGCTTCGGGCTGCCGGTCAGACACAGCGACATGAAGCTCAGGGTGAAAAAGTGAAAGGCGAGACTGGTGAAATCCTTCGGGCCGTAACCCGGAATCAGCCCCAGTGACAGGCCCATGAAACCGATGAGGCCGGCGACAATGCTGCCGGGGACCATGGCGGTGCGCAACCATGGCAGACGGCTGCGCAACAGGCTGCCGATGACCAGCAGTGCAGCCATCAGGGCAAAGGCAATGACGCCGTGAAAGGTACTGCCCATGGCGGGATCCTCCGATGTGATGATTGTTGTGCGGGGTGTGATGGCAGCGATTGAATCCTGGGGCTGCTCACCCCGATCGAGGGTGATGACTCATGCTGGAGTGAGTGTCATCGGGACGGATAGGACCAGTTACTCGATCCGACATGGACAGTTCACGAGTTCTGTCTCCAGTGGCGTGTTATTTGCATCACCGATGATGCGTTCATGCTCCCGGGAGGCCGACATGCTGGATCATCACTTCCATCTTGAGTTCGATACCGAACGAGGATTGCAGGAGCAGCTGCGTCAGGCGCTGCTGGATACCATCCTGGCAGGTACCATCCCCGCTAACGAGGCGCTTCCTTCATGTCGCCGGCTTTCTCACCGTCTCGGGGTCTCCCGTAACACCGTGGCGCTGGTCTATGAAGGGCTGGTCGAAGATGGCTATCTGGTCAGCCGGCCACGCAGTGGTTACTACCTGCATGACGATTATCATGACAATGGCGAGCGCATGAGATCGGTGATCATGCACCACGAGAGTGCAGGGTCGTCGACAGAGGCACCGGACTGGCAACGACGCTTCATCCATCGGCCCAGTCACTGTCAGGGGGTGCTCAAGCCGAGCAACTGGCAGGATTACGCCTATCCCTTTATCTACGGTCAGCTGGATAACCGACGCTTTCCGCTGGAGCAGTGGCGTGAAGCTTCCCGGCGCATGCTCGGTGGGCGGCGTGATCGCCAGTGGCTGAGCGATCGAATCGATCAGGATGACCCCATGCTGATCGAGCAACTGCGTACCCGGGTGCTGCCGCGTCGCGGTATTCACGCTCGCAGTGATGAAATCCTGATCACCCTTGGGTCGCAGAATGCCCTGTTCCTGATCGCTCAACTGCTGTTCGACCACGACACCCGGGTGGGCATCGAAAACCCGGGCTATCGTGAAGCGGTCAATGTCTTCGAATCCCGGGGAGCCCGGCTACAGTTTCACGAGGTGGATGACGAGGGCATGCGACTGGATGCCGGCACCCGCGAGAGTGATTACCTCTATGTCACTCCCAGCCATCAGGTGCCCACCGGTGTGACCCTGAGTGCGGCGCGTCGTCGGGTTTTGATGGAGCAACTGGGCCAGCATGACCAGATCCTGATCGAGGATGACTACGATGCCGAGATCAACTTCGATCGTCATGCACTGCCGGCACTCAGGGCAGGGCTTGGCAGTCAGCGCATCATCTATCTGAGCAGTCTCTCCAAACCACTGTCACCAGGACTGCGGCTGGGATATCTGGTAGCGGACAGCGATCTGATCGATGAGCTTCGGGCGCTGCGTCGGTTGATGTATCGCCATCCCCCTTCGTTTCTGCAGCATCAGCTGGCCCAGTTTCTGGCCCAGGGGCACTATGATCGTCATCTGCGACTCTATGCCGAGGAGAGTCGACGACGCTGGGAGTGTCTGAATCGATCGCTGGAAAAGCATCTGCCCGAATGTCGTCGAATCAGCACCGAGCATGCCAGTGTCTTCTGGCTGGAGGCGCCGGCTGGCATGGATACCCAGCGCCTGGCCTGGCGCGCCTCGCAGTACGGGGTGCTGATAGAGCCCGGCTTCCAGCATTTCTTCGATCGGGTCCCGCCGCGCAATTTTCTGCGGCTGGGATTCGGGGCCATCGATGCTGAGCGTATCGCTCCCGGCATCGAGCAGCTCGCCCGGGCCTTCGGTCACTGACCCGGCGCGATCAAAGTGTGAGTGAGAAACGTCCCAGAACGTCATCGAGGATACCCAGCCCCTGATCGACTTCCTCGGGTAACACGATGCAGGGCGGCACTACGTGGATGCGATTTTCGACCATGAAGGGCAGCAGGCCTTGCTCCAGCAGCGCGGCCTTGATGTCGGCCATGGTGGCCGCCGGCAATGGGGCTCGCGATTCGGGGTCGCTGACCAGTTCGAGGGCGTGGAAGACGCCCAGACCACGGGTTTCACCGATGATGGCATGGCGCTTCGTCAGTTCGGCCAGCCCGGGCGTGAGTCGCTCGCGGCCGATGCGATCGGCGTGCTCGACAATGCCCTCGTCACTCATGGTATCGAGCGTCGCCACAATGGCGGCCATCGCCAGTGGGTGGCCGGAGTAGGTCAACCCACCGGCAAAGAAACGATCCTCGAAGTAGCGACAGATCGGTTCGGAAATAAGCACGCCCCCGGCCGGGACATAGCCGGAATTGACGCCCTTGGCGAACACGATCAGATCCGGTACCACATTGAAGTGCTCGAACGCGAACCAGCGTCCGGTGCGGCCGAAGCCGGCCATGACCTCATCGAGAATCAGCATGATGCCATGCTCATCGGCCAGCTGACGCACGCCCTGCAGATAGGCCCGTGGCGGCACCAGAATACCGGCGGTGCCAGGGATCGATTCCAGCAGGATGGCAGCGATCGCATCAGGTCCTTCGCACTCGATGACCCGGCGCAGATGGGTCAGTGCCCGCTCGCACTCTTCTTCCTCGCTGGTTGCCCAGAATTCACTGCGATAGAGGAAGGGGTTGAAGAAATGGGCGTGGCCGCGGGAAAACTCATTGGGCACCCGCCGCCAGTCGCCGGTAGCGGCGATCGCCGCGCCGGTGTTGCCGTGATAGGAGCGGTACGCGGAAAGCACCTTGTCGCGTCCGGTAAAGCTGCGCGCCATGCGAATGGCGTTTTCGTTGGCGTCCGCGCCAGCGTTGGTAAAGAACACCTTGCTGAAGCCGGCCGGAGCACGCTCGAGAATGCGTCGTGCGGCCTCGCCGCGTGCCAGGTTGGCATGCGCAGGGGCAATGGTGGCGAGTTGCTCGGCCTGGTGTCGAATGGCTTCGATTACCCGCGGATGTTGATGCCCGATATTGGTATTGACCAGCTGACTGCTGAAGTCGAGGTATTCACGCCCATTGTAATCGTGCAGACGACAGCCGGCCGCCTCGGCGATGACCAGTGGATCGAGCTGCGACTGGCGAGACCAGGAGTGGAACACATGCTGACGATCCAGCTGGCGTACGTACTCGTTGGTGATTGATGTCGCGGACATGGGGGCTCCTCACGGGCGTTGGATGACAGGAGAGGCAAGTGTTCGACTCAGCCTGTAACAGTCGATAGTGCGATCCGTAGAGCCAGTCGCATTCCACCGCCGGGACAGTCCCGGTCGGGTAGGATCATGTCCCGCCACTCTTGCTGATCTGGCTCTAGGAGTCGTTGAACGACGCGCACTAGAGTGCGTCTTCGATCTGTTGTTACGGAGTTGTCGATGCCTGCCGAGCCGCTCACGATCGTCACGGCGATGGCTATTGCGCTGTTGGCCGGGGTAACCCGCGGTTATTGCGGTTTCGGTTTTGCCATGTTGGTGGCACTGGGCCTGTCGGGATTCATGGCGCCAGTCGAAGCCGTGCCGGTGGCGCTGTTGCTGGATCTGCTGGCGGCGGCTGGCCTGCTGCAAGTGGCCGCACGTCATGCGCATCGCAGGGTGCTGGGACGACTGGTGCTGGGCATGCTGCTGGCGGTCGGACTGGGTGTCTGGCTGCTCTCTCGAATGCCGGCAGCTCCGATGCGCATGGTCATCGCGCTGCTATCACTGTCTGGTGGCATGGCGCTGCTGTGCCGCGTCGGACGACGGGATGTGGTGCCCGAAGAAGGGCGCTCTGCTACAGCAGGGCGGTGGGCGATCTGGGCCGGCGGAGTCTCCGGGCTGGCGATGTCCATGGCCTCGGCCGGCGGGCCACCACTGATGCTTTATCTGCTGTCGACTCGACTATCGACGGCACAGCTGCGTGGCACGGCGATTGTGTTCTTTGCCATCTGCAGCAGCTGTTCACTGCTGGGGTTGGGGCTGAGCGGTGTGCTGGGGGCAGGCAGTCTGGTCTGGGTGGGATGGCTGATCGTACCGGCATGGCTGGGCAATGCATTCGGCCAGTGGCTCTTTCATCGCGCCGGGCCGATCTCGCTGCGTTATACGGTCGCCCCGTTGTTGATCCTCCTGTCGCTATGGATGCTGCTCCCCATCAACACGCCATGAAATCCGGGAGCAGGGGAGTATCACTCAATCATTGAATACAAGGAGTTCGGCATGACCCAGGGCGTTGTCTTCATTACCGGTGCCACTTCCGGATTCGGACGGGCGGCGGCGCGTCGTTTTGCACGGTCAGGCTGGCCGCTGGTGCTGACCGGGCGTCGCAGCGAACGGCTGCACACACTGAAGCAGGAGCTGGAAGGGCAGACTCGTGTCCATACCCTGACGCTGGACGTACGTGACGCCGAAGCCGTACGTGAGGCGGTCGAGTCGCTGCCGGAAGCGTTCGGCTCGATCAGAACCCTGATCAACAATGCCGGTCTGGCGCTGGCGCCCGAACCTGCCCAGCGGGTTGCGCTGGAGGACTGGCATACCATGATCGATACCAATGTCACCGGGCTGGTCAACGTCACTCATGCACTGATCGAGCGCCTGATCGCCACCGGTTCCGGTGCCAGTATCATCAATCTGGGCTCGATTGCGGGCCAGTGGCCCTACCCCGGTAGCCATGTCTATGGTGCCTCAAAGGCATTCGTGCAGCAGTTTTCCTACAATCTGCGCTGCGATCTGCTGGGCACCGGAGTACGTGTCACCGATCTGGCGCCCGGGATTGCCGAAACCGAGTTCACCCTGGTACGCACCAAAGGCGATCAGACTGCCTCCGATGCGCTCTATCGCGATACCACGCCGCTGGAAGCGGCCGATATTGCCGAACAGCTCTACTACATTGCGACATTGCCCGACCATATCAATATCAACCGGCTGGAAGTCATGCCCACCCGCCAGGCCTGGTCGCCCTTTGCCGTCGATCGTGACGGCTGATTATCCTGCCTTTCCATGGTCTGGTTGCCATGATCTGCCTTCTCAGGTAGCTTTCATGATGAAAGTTACCTGGAATTGCCACTGCCATGACACCTACCGATCTGACCGCCATGCCCTGTCCGGCAGCACGTGCACTGGGTTGCGTCGGTGAGTGGTGGAGTCTTCTGATTCTGCGCGATACCCTCCAGGGGCTGCGGCGATTCGATGAGCTTCAGCAGAGCCTGGGCATTGCCAGCAACATGCTGTCACGTCGTTTGCGACGCATGCTCGATGAAGGATTGCTGGAGAAACGGCCCTATCAGAGCCGCCCGGTTCGTCATGAATATATCCCCACCCCCAAGGGGGAAGAGCTCTATCCGGTTATCGTGATGCTGTTTGCCTGGGGCGAGAAGCACATGAGTGACCAGGGGCGTCAGCTTTGTCTGATTGATCGCAACAGTGAGCGTGAGCTGTCACCATTGGTGGTCGATCGCCACACGCTCGAGCCGGTGACCGTGGCTAATTCCACTCTGGCGCCCGGCCCCCAGGCAGGCCCCGCCGTACTCGATCGTCTGGCTCGTTTGCGTCATGCTGATTCCTTAAAGGACGCATGATCGGTTCGACCATGATGTCTTTCTCTCTCCGCCTTACGGAAACCGTCTCATGAAACGAATTGTCGTCACCGGTATGGGCAGTGTCTCGCCGCTGGGTTGCGGTGCCGAAACGGGTTGGCAGCGTCTATTGTCGGGGATGTCCGGCATTCGCGAGCTGCCGGCTGAATTGCGAGGTGATCTGAGGGTACACGCTGGTGGACGAGTGCCGGATATTGCCGAGGATGCCAATGGCGGCTTCGATCCCGAGCGGGTCGGGGATGCCCGCGAGCTGCGTCGCATGGATCGCTTCATCCATTTTGGTCTGCTGGCAGCGCAGGAGGCACTTGAGCAGGCCAACTGGCAGCCACAGAATGAGGACCAGCGCGAGCGGACGGCGACCATTATTGGTTCCGGCATCGGCGGTTTTCCTGCCATTGCAGATGCGGTACGTACGGTTGAACACCGTGGTAGTCGCCGGCTGTCGCCTTTCACCATTCCTTCCTTCCTGGTCAATCTGGCCGCCGGACAGGTCTCCATTCGACACGGCTTCGAAGGTCCGCTGGGCGCACCGGTTACGGCCTGTGCTGCGGGTGTGCAGGCGATTGGCGATGCGGCTCGTCTGATCCACTCGGGCGAGGCCGATATTGCCCTGTGCGGTGGCGCCGAAGCCTGCATTGAACCGGTCAGTCTGGGTGGGTTCGCCGCTGCGAAAGCGCTCTCGACCGGGTTCGAGGGCAGGCCCGAAAGCGCTTCCAGACCTTTTGACCAGGCGCGTGAAGGCTTCGTGATGGGCGAGGGTGCCGGACTGCTGGTGGTGGAGTCGCTCGAACATGCCGAGTCGCGTGGTGCTACCCCGCTGGCCGAGATCGTCGGCTATGGTACGACCTCGGATGCTTATCACATGACGGCCGGTGCGCCGGAAGGCGCGGGCGCACGCCGGGCGATGGCTCTGGCGCTACGCCAGGCCGGTCTGGCGCCGGAGGCCATTGGTCATCTCAATGCCCATGCCACTTCCACACCGGTTGGTGATGTTGGCGAGTTGCAGGCGATTCAGCGTCTGTTCGGTCAGCACGGCGGGCCGGCGATCACCGCGACCAAGTCAGCGACCGGCCATCTGCTGGGAGCGGCCGGTGGAATAGAAGCGATTTTCACGCTGCAGGCACTGCGCGATCAGATCGTGCCGGCCACGCTCAATCTGGAAACTCCCGATGATGAAGCAGCAGGGCTGGATCTGGTATACGGCAGCCCGCGGGAGATGGCGTTCGATTACGCCATCTCCAACGGCTTTGGTTTCGGTGGGGTCAACGCCAGCCTGATCCTGCGGCGCTGGTCCTGAGAGGAAGGCGTACCACTTCGTTTGATGCGCGAGTGGTGCGCCTGCTATTGCTCCAGATAGGTATATCCTTCAAGACCCGCTTCCAACTCCTCGAGAAACTGCTCGCGCTCGCGGCTGGAGACATCACTGCGGATCAGCTGGCGCTGGAGGCGGTTACGTAACCGGTCGGGATCGAAGTTCACGTAACGCAGCACATTGGCCACGCTGTCGCCCGTAATCGGCGTGCCCAGACGCCACTGGCCGTTATCATCAAGACTGACATCGATCGAATCGGTATCGCCGAAGAGGTTGTGCAGATCCCCCAGGATCTCCTGGTAGGCCCCCACCAGGAAAAGCCCCAGCAGTTTTTCCTCGCCGGCTTTCCACTCCGGCAGCGGGAGGGTGGTCTCCACGCCCTGACCATCGACATAGCGCTCAATACGACCGTCACTGTCGCAAGTGATATCCTGAATCACTCCGCGTCGTACCGGCGGCTGGTCGAGGTTGGAGAGTGGTATGACCGGAAAGATCTGATCGATGCCCCACACATCCGGGACCGACTGAAACAGTGAGAAATTGACGAACAGCTTGTCGGCAAGCTTCTCGTCGAGTTCATCGAGAATCTCGCGATGGGCCCGGTTGCGATGATCGAGCCGGGCGCGCAAACGCCGGCTGGCTGCCGCATGGACGGCTTCACCTTCAGCGCGGACGGCCAGTGAGGCATCGCCCAGCACGAAGCGATCCTGCAGATCGGTCATGGCCTGATGAATGTCATGATAATACTCGACCAGCAGGCGTGGATCGGCAGACTCGCCCAGCCATTCCCAGGTCCGCCAAAGTACATCCAGCTGGGCATCCCCCCTGTCGGAGCGCTCCGGCAGGGCATCATCGTGGCGCTCTTCGTCGATCACATTGGTGATCAGTACGGCGTGGTGCGCTGTCAGGGCCCGACCGGACTCGGAGATGATCTGCGGATGTGGCAGGCCGGTCGCCTGACAGAGCTGCTGAAAGGCGCCCACCACGTTGTTGGCGTACTCATCCATCGAGTAGTTGATCGAACAGTAACTGCGCGAACGGGTGCCTTCGTAGTCCACGCCCAGGCCACCGCCGACATCGACCACCTCGACTGCTGCACCGGCCTCGCGCAGACTCTGATAAAAACGGGTGCACTCGCGCAAACCGCGCTGAATGTCGCGGATATTGGCGATCTGAGAACCGAGATGAAAGTGCACCAGCTGAAGGGCATCGAGCCGGCCGATCGCTCTCATGTGGTCGACCACGGCCTGCACCTGACGGGCAGTAAGACCGAACTTGGATTTTTCGCCGCCAGTATTCTGCCAGTTGCCCTTGCCGATCGAGGAGAGCCGGGCGCGCACGCCAATGCGGGGCTCTACGCCGAGCCGATCGGCTTCCTCGATGATCAGTTCCAGTTCGGCATGCTTTTCCACCACCAGATAGACATGGTGACCGAGCTTTTCGCCCATCAGCGCCAGGCGAATGTATTCACGGTCCTTGTAGCCGTTGCAGACGATGGTCGAGGGATGCTCGGAAGAGAGTGCCAGTACGGCCATCAGTTCCGGTTTGCTGCCAGCCTCCAGTCCTACCCGGCCGCGACCGCGCTCGGGAGTGGCCAGCAGTTCTTCGACCACGCGGCGCTGCTGATTGACCTTGATGGGGTAAACGGCGGTGTAGTGAGCGTCATAGCCCTGCTCCTGGATGGCACGATCAAAGGCAGCGCAGAGCTGCTCGACCCGGTCATGGAGGATATCGGTGAAGCGCACCAGTACCGGCAGGCGCAGGCCGGCCTGCTGCAGCCGAGTAGCCAGCTCCGTGATCGGCAGTGCCGGGCGCTGTTGTTCCGGGGCATTGCCATGCGGACGTACGACCACCCGACCCTGGGGGTCGATGTCGAAATAGCCGCTGCCCCATTGATCGATATTCCAGGTGCGTAGCGCTTCCTGCAGGGAACGGGAGGTCTGGGAATCCGACATGGGTACTCCGAATGGGAATCGGGTGGCGACAGCCGCAAGGGATGCGGCGTCACGGTAACGATGACATCAGTGTAGCGAACAGCGTAGCGTCAATCGCCGATCCATTGTGGATAGGCGTGACACCACGCGGCGAAATGGGCAATGCCTTCGCTCAGTGAGACCTGGGGGCTGAAGCCGGTAACCGCTTCCAGGCGTGAAGTATCCGCCCAGGTGCGCTCGACATCACCGGGTTGCATGGGTCGCCAGTGGCGCTCGGACTGGTGGCCGAGCGACTGTTCCAGCAGTTCGATGAAACGCATCAGCTCGGTTGGGGCGCCGCGGCCGATATTGTAAATGGCATGGCAGGCGCCGTGACTGTCAGGACCGGGACGGCAGTCGATCAGCCGAGTGATCCCTTCGACGACATCGCCGATCCAGGTAAAGTCGCGTGCCATGCGGCCATGATTGAACACCTCGATGGGTCGTCCATTCATCAGACTGCGCGCGAACAGCATTGGCGCCATGTCCGGACGCCCCCAGGGACCGTAGACGGTAAAGAATCGCAGTCCGGTGGCTGCCATGCCGTGCAGATCGGCATAGCTGCGCGCCATCAGCTCATTGGCACGCTTGGTGGCGGCATAGAGCGAGGCCGGTGTATCGACCCGATCGTCCTCGCGGAAGACCGAAGCTTCACTACGCCCGTACACCGAGCTTGATGAGGCGTAGATCAGATGCTCGATGCCATGACGACGGCAGGTGTCGAGCACATTGAGAAAACCGGACAGATTGGCATCACCATAGACATAGGGATGCTCGACGCTGTAGCGGACGCCGGCCTGAGCCGCCAGGTGGATCACATGGGTAAAGTGCTCGCGTGCAAACAGGGCCTCCAGTCCCGGCTGATCCTCGATCAACAGGGTATGGCAGGGGGTGACTCCTAGCGCTTCGAGGCGGGCCCGCTTATAGGTCACGCTGTAATAATCGGAGAAGTTGTCGATGCCCACGGCATCGATACCCTTCTGCTGCAGGCGCTGCATCAGCCAGCCTCCGATGAAACCGGCGGCACCTGTTACGAGCACTTTCATGGCATATCGTCTTGTTGATGTTGAACGGTGCCGGAGCTGATATCGCACCAGGGGGCGGCAGGCAGAATCATCAGCTGATGGCCGCGCCATGGGAAACGATGCAGACTCGCGGGTGGCGTCATGGTATCAGGCAGCTCATCACTGTCACCGATGACCCAGCCTGCTGGATGTTGCTGCTGCCACTGACAGACCTGGTGTGGCCGATCGCCGATTTCATCAAGCGACTGTGACAGTCGGCCGGCAAACTGAAAGGTGGCCTGATAATTGTGACCCAACCAGGCGAGAGGATACCCTTGCTGTTCCAGTCGGGCCAGCATCGCGGCCGGAGGGCCAGGATCTTCGCGGGGCCAGAGCGGTGCCAGAGCCCATTGCAGCAGCAGGGTGGGTATCACGCCGGCCAACAGCACAACTGCCATCATGCCGTGACGAAATGAAAGCCGCATGAGCCAGAGGGCCACAGCCACGAGCAGCATGATCACGGCAGCCGATGGCGCCACCATGGCGCCGCTGCCTTCAGGCTGCAACAGGCTCAGTGCGATGATGGTCAGCGCCAGTATGGCCAGGCTCAGAGCGATCAGCCGCAGTGTGACCGTGGCGGACTGCGTCCGACGATGCAGGGTATCGGCAATGATCAGGGCCGTGGCCGGCAACATCGGCATCAGATAGTGGATCTGTTTGCCGCCGATCATTGAAAACATCAGCAACAGTGCCCCGGCCCAGATCCAGGGCAGTCGGCGGCGTCGAAGTCGCGGTCGTTCGGTCGGTATTAGCGCGGATCGGCGCCAGAAGGGCCAGGCTTGTGGCCATAACGCCCAGGGAAACAGCAGGGCAGGCAGTACCGGTAGATACCACCAGAACGGTCGGGCGTGATCGGCGGTCTGGCCCAGCCGATCGACGCTCTGATGCCACAGCAGCTGGTCGGCATAGGCCGGCCCACCATGCCAGGCCGAGATCAGCGCCCAGCCGAGCAGCATCGCCACAGCGCCCGCGAGACTCAGCCACAGCCGCACGCGTCCTCCCGAGCCGAGAGGCGACGTGCGCCACAGTGGCATGCTCAGCGCTACCGACAGCCAGGTCAGCAGCGCCACCGGCCCCTTGGCCAGCAGTGCCAGCCCCAGCCAGAGCGCGCTTTCCAGCATGCGATGGCGCGTAAGTTCGCCACGGATCAGGGGCACAAGAGCGCCCAGCAGGCAGGCCGTCAGCAGTACATCGAACATCAGTGCGCCGCTATAGAGCGACCACAGCAACATCGACATCAGTATCAGTACTGCCTGTCGTGCGGTATGACGTGTGTGTCCCAGCCGCCGGGCGAACCGATAGAGGTGCACGCCCCCCAGCAGGGAAGCGAGAGGCGAAATGAGTTTGGGCCACCAGACCGAGACGCCGAAGCACTGCCATCCCAGATTGATCAGCCAGAACAGCAGAGGCGGTTTGTCGGCATAGGGCGTGCCATTCATGTGTGCCACCCACCAGCTGTGATCGCGCCACATCTCCCAGGCAACCGAAATATAACGGGTTTCATCGATCGGCATGAAGGGGCGGGCGAAGGCATTCAGCACGATCAGCCCCCAGAGCAGGCCAAGCAGGGCTGATTCGACCAGGGCCGGTCGATCCAGAGCGCGCCATTCGAGGCGGGCTCTGGTGGGCAGGGTAGGCGTACTCATCGCTCACCTTCGCCCAGGGGCGTCGTGGTGGGTGCCTGAAACAGTGGCGCAGCGTCGCGATCCCCCGGGCAATCGGCTACAGCCGTTCCCGGTAACAGTCGCCAGTCGTGACGATCAGGCACTGTCAGCTGAATGACCTGATCGCTGGAGACACAGGGATGAGCCTCGAGCTCGCCTGCCGTCAGCAGGCCCCAGCGCTGCTGCGGTGCTGTCTGAAGCCACGCTGTCATACGAACGAACTGGGCATCCGAGGGGGTAGCGTCGCCGAACTGGACGATGGGTTGTCGTGCCTGCAGTACCTGAGCCTCATCAAAATCGATCAGGGCCAGCGGGGCATCCCCGGTATGGTGATAAACCGTACTCATCAGGGCCCGTTCGGAGCGGGCGGCGTCCATTACGTCATAGCCCCAGGTCGACCACAGTACCCAGAACATCATCAGCCAGACGGCCAGACTGACAAGCCCGCGGCGTGGCGGTAACCAGAAGGCAATCACGGCCGTTAATGCACCGATCGTCAGCCACCAGCTCCAGGGCGTGAAGCCCTGGGTGGCGGCCAGCCTTGTCAGTGCCGGGAGCCCCAGCGCGCCAAGCAGGCCGGCCAGGGCAACCAGGCTACCCAGCAGCACACCAAGCCCCCAGGCGAGCCGGTTGAGCAGTCGCTGTTCCAGCAGTTGTGGCAACAGTGGCGCCAGCGACAGCACGAACATGGCAATGCCCGGTGTCATGTAGACCCCGCGCTTGCCCGGGCTGAGCGAGAAAAATGCCACCATCAGGACTACATAAGAGAGTGGCAGCCACAGTCGTGGATCGCGCGCGCCCAGACGCTGCTTCCAACCGCGCAGGCTCCATGGCAGTGCCAGAATGGGCGGCAGCCAGGCCCAGGGCAGGACCTCGATCACGTAGTACCAGAAGGGTTCGAGGTGGTGCCAGCTATCGGCATAGCGCTGTCCGGTCTGTTTGAACAGGATGTTATCCCGATAGGCGGCCAGCGTCGGATCGCTGCTGTAAGAGGTATACAGGATCATCGGCACGCCCCAGGCGGCCAGGGTGGCCAGCAGCAACAGCAAACCGATCAGCAGTTGATGCCATCGAAGCGGTATGACGGTTAATCCGCCCCCCGGTCGACGGCCCAGCCACCACCAGGCGGGGAGCAGCAGCAGGGGGAGGAATCCCACGCCCTTGGTCAGAATCCCCAGCCCCATGGCAATGCAGGCGACATACCACCAGCCCGGGCGAGGGCCGGTCAGCGCATGTCGCAGGGCACCATAAAGCCCGAGGGTGATGAAGGCGGTGACCAGCATGTCGATCTGGGCAGTGCGCGCCTGCAGGGTGAACTGCACGGTCACCAGCAGGGTCAGGCCGGTCAGCAGGGCGATTTTCGGAGAGTAGAGCCGTCGGGCAAGATCCGTGGTCATGGCCAGTGTCGCCAGCGCACCCAGCAATGAAGGCAACAGGAAGGCAACACGCAGATTGTCGGTCAGCCACAGGCCCGCGGCAATCGCCCACATGAAGATCGGCGGTTTATCGGGATAGAGTTCGCCGGCGCGATGCGGGATCAGCCACTGGTGCGTGGTCAGCATCTCCTGGGCGATCAGGGCAAAACGCGGTTCATCGGCCGGCCAGGGGCTGCGCAGCCCGATACCCAGGCCACACAGGAGCAATCCCGGCAGGAGCAGGGCCAGTACCGGGTGACGCTGGCACCACGCCCACAGCTGTTGCATGCGATACGAGACGGTCACGCGCCTTCTCCACGATCCGGCGGAGTATCCCCGGTGTCTCTCTCGCGTCGGATCAGGGCCAGATTGCGCGCATAGATGAGCAATCCCGAAGCCTGACCGACAATGAAAACCGGGTCCTGACGATAGATGGCATAGGTGAGCAATACCACGCCACCGCCGATGCTGCAGTACCAGAACAGGGTGGGAATCACGCTGCGTCGAGCGCGCTCGCTGGCCAGCCACTGAATCAGAAAACGTGCCGAAAACAGGGCCTGACCAAAAAAGCCGATGGCGACCCAGAGGGCTTCAATGTGCATTCCGGTCGGCTCCATGATCGGAAAAATTGGCCTGCTCGCCTGTGGGGCCGGGTTTGCTGGGGTGCCCGTCCGGTGAAGGGGAAGAGGGTTCACTGTAGAGCATCGCCGGCAGACGACTGCGATGGTTCAACCACATGACACCGATCAGATCGGCCAGCCCGGCGATGAGTCGATCCAGGGTGCCATAGTTGGAATGACCGGCCTGACGGGGGCGGTGATTGACCGCACAGGAGAGGGTTTGACCCCCCTGCATGCGAATCAGTGCCGGTAGAAAGCGATGCATGTGATTGAAATAGGGCAATTGCAGGAAGGCATCCCGTTCGATGATGCGAATGCCGCATCCGGTATCGGGGGTGGCATCGTTGAGCAGTCGGCTGCGAATGGCATTGGCTATGCGCGATGACCAGCGTTTGACCCAGCTGTCATGGCGTTGCGTCCGATGGCCGGCGACCAGCGTCACCTCGCTGCCGCGTGCCCGCTCCAGCATGCCTGGCAGGTCGGCCGGGTCGTTCTGACCATCACCATCCAGGGTGGCAAGCCAGGTGCCGCGAGCCAGCCACGCGGCCTGCCACATCGAGGTGCTCTGCCCGGCGCTGATGGCATGTCGCAAGGGGCGCAGGTTGCTCTGCCGCGTGGCACGCTCGGTCAAAAGCTGCCAGGTGGCATCGGTCGAGCCATCATCGATCACGATGATTTCATGGGCGATATCCTGCAGGGCCGACTCGATCTCATCGAGCAGGGTGGGCAGGTTGGCGGCCTCATTGCGGGCCGGAATCAATACAGAAAGCGTAGCGACAGACATGGCAGGACACCCGATCCGAAACACGACCAGCCTATGGAGAGCGACTTAAGTTCTTATTAAGCAGAAGGTCGATAGTATCGAACGCACAATGCAGGTGTGTCGATTGTTCGGAAGCAGTAGCGGGAAATACGCGGGCGCCTGAGGTGGGGCGCCGCATGGACGGCGCCCCGGCATGTTCAGCTCAGCAGCAGTGGTAGAGCGGCCACTACGGCGCCGGCACAGGCACGGCGCAGATTGACCCAGTCGGTGTGCTTGAGTGCAGTGCGCCGCCAGAGTGGCGCCGAGAGTGCCGCCATCAGCAGCATGAGAACTGCGCCCGGGCCGAACAGCATGATGGCCAGCATCAGCCAACAGCCGGTTTCGATGGCCCGGCGACGATGAAACTCGCCGCGCATCAGTGGGGCAGTGGCGGCCAGCATGGCACCGACAAACAGCACATCGAAGGCCCATACGCCGCCCATCAGGGTAAGAGAGAGCATGACCAGCCACACACAGCTGGCACGAACCGCCGTGCGTCGAATGTAGCCGAAGCGACGCATGATGCGATGAAAGGGCAGAGTGGTCAGCAAGACTGCCGCTGCAGTCAACCAGTTGACCTCAGCTGTATCGAAGGGCGCGGCCCCGTGCTCCAGCGCCTCGAACAGGTCGGTTTCTCCCAGTACCTGAAGCGACAGGACATCAGTCAGCTGATAGAGCGGTTGCCACAGGCTCAGTGCAATCACACCGAACAGGGCCAGTGACAGGCTGTCGCGATGGTTGCCCAGAAGAGACAGTGCATAGCGACTCATCAATCGTTGCATCACGGAAAATTCCTCTCGGCTTGAAGCCATTGACCGGTCAGAGTCTCATGAGAGTGCGCGAAGTCTCTTAATGTTTCATGAAAGTTCGGTACCGGTGATGTAACTTTTGGTATCCGAGACTCTCAAGGGCCAGCTGTGGGTAGTGGAGGAACCGCGTGCGTGATACGCCGCTTCAGCAGTGTCAGATACTCATTGGGGTCCTTGGGCGTCAGGGTATGCGCCGGCGGATCGACATGTACCACCAGCAGGCGAGACAGCCAGTAGCGCAGGGCCGTCATGCGCAGCATGACCGGCCAGACTTCACGCTCGACGGTGGTAAAGGGGCGCTCTGCCGCATAGGCCACCAGGATGGCCTGATAGCGGGATTCGTGCAGGGCTGTCTGTGAGGTGGTGCACCAGTCGTTGATGACGATGGCGAGATCGAACAACAGATCACCGGTGCAGCCATTGTAGAAGTCGATGATCCCGCCCAGCTGCTCTCCATCAAACAGGGTATTGTCACGAAAGAGATCGCCATGAATGGCGCCACCAGGCAATTCATGCGGGGTCAGCAGGCGTTCGAAGTCGGCAATCTGCTCACGCATCAGCTGCTGCTCGTCATCGTCCAGATACGGCATGACCCGTTCGGCGGCCTGTTCGATCCAGCTCAGATCACGCGGGTTGGGGCGCTGAACCGGGAACTCACGCGTCAGACGATGCATTTGTCCCAGGGCGTGACCGATGGCCCGGCACTGCGCCTGCGTGGGTTGTTCGGGATGTTCGCCGGGCAGACGCGGGAAAAGTAGTGCCGGACGCTCGGCAAGCCGTTGCAGGGCGACACCCTGGCGATCATGCAGGGGACCCGGAACGGGGAGATCATGCGCGGCAAGATGATCGAGCAGCTCGACAAAGAAGGGCAGTTCGCGTTGGTCGCCCTGCTCGAACAGGGTCAGGACCAGGGCATGGCGATCGGTCGTGACGAAGAAGGTGCTGTTTTCGGTACCACCGCTCACGCCTTCAAGCCGTATCAGGCGGCCGGCATCGAAACGCTCGAGAAAATCGGCGACCTGATCGTCGCTCAGGGGAGTAAAGACCGCCATGGGACTCCTGAAGGGCTGCTGCTCGGAAATCGGGCACATCGCTGTGTGCTGTCGCAGCGAAGTTTAACACTCTCCTGTCAGAAGGCTGAATGCTGCCGGAAGTCGCAGTGCACGTGATCCGAACGCTTCATTTTTTGCCAATCACCCACGGGGGAATCGGGGGAGGGCCTTCGCGGGTGTCCGTACGCTGAAAATTGCCGTCGCCATCATGGTCGATCAGTATCAGGGTCTTGCCATCGCTGATGATCTCGAGGGCATAGAGCTGATGATCGATCCGATATTCGCGGATGGTCCGCCCCTGGTCATGCTGTGTCGTCACCTGGGGCTGAGGCGCCCTGTCGGCCGCCGCCGCCGGTAGTGCGGGCAGCAGGCATAGCAGCAGTATTGACCAGGGCCGTCGCATGGTGAAAGGCAGGCGATGGTGCAAGGCAATCATGACAACCCCTTTTGGCGGGTCGGAGATATCCGGGAAAGATGCGTAAATGTTATCCGATTGTAATTGGACTGGCGAGTCGATAAGCGTGCGTTGACTTCGCCACACCGCGTTCGCTTGCGTATCATGTCACTCCGATTTTGCCTGATGCTGGAGTCCTCATGGCCGACGCCCCGATCGTCCTCGTTGACGGTTCCGCCTATCTCTACCGCGCCTTTCATGCCCTGCCACCGCTGACGACCAGTACGGGTGAACCCACGGGCGCCGTGCGCGGCGTGGTGGCGATGCTCAAGAGCCTGATCAAGCAGTATCCGGAAAGCCCCATGGCGGTCGTCTTCGATGCCGGTGGCAAGACCTTTCGCGATGAACTCTTCGAACAGTACAAGGCGCATCGCCCGCCGATGCCGGACGATCTGCGTGCACAGATCGAGCCGCTGCACGAATGTGTCAGGGCGCTGGGCATACCGCTTTTGTGCATCGAGGGCGTCGAGGCCGACGATGTCATCGGCACGCTGGCGCGGATGGCCACCGAAGTGGGCCGTGATGCGATCATCTCCACTGGCGACAAGGACATGGCGCAGCTGGTCAACGAGCACATCACCATGGTCAACACCATGAAGAACGAGACGCTTGATGTAGCCGGCGTCGAGGAGAAGTTCGGTATTCCGCCTCGACTGATCATCGATTATCTCGCGCTGATGGGCGACAGCGTGGATAACATCCCCGGGGTGCCGGGCGTGGGGCAGAAAACGGCACTGGCACTGCTGACCGGTATGGAGGGCGGTCTGGAAACCATTTATGGTGACCTTGAACGGGTCACCACGCTGGGTTTTCGCGGGGCCAAAACCATGCCGAAAAAGCTCGAGGACAATCGCGAGCAGGCCTGGCTCTCTCATCGTCTGGCCACCATTCGTACCGACTGCCCGTTACCGGTCGGGCTCGACGATCTGGAGATTGCTCATCCGGATCGTGAAGCGCTGCTGGCCCTCTATCAGCGCCTCGAGTTCAAGGGCTGGCTCAACGAGTTGCTGGAGGGCGGCAGCGAAGGGGCGCCAGCGCCTGATGTGCCGACCGGCGATGGTGAGTACGACCGGGGGGCGATGACCAGCGAGGCCACCGCACTGGCCAGCGAGCACCGCGACTATCGCACCCTGCTCAAGTGGTCGGAGTTCGAGTCATGGCTGGCACGGCTGGCGCAGGCAGAAGCGTTCTGCTTTGATCTCGAGACCACCAGTCTCAACTATATGGAAGCCGAGATTGTAGGTATCGGACTGGGCCTGGTGCCCGGTGAGGCAGTCTACGTGCCGGTGGCGCATGATTATCTCGATGCCCCCGAGCAGTTCGAGCGTGAGCGGGTGCTGACTGCATTGCGGCCGCTGCTGGCAAACGCTGCGATCGGCAAGATCGGTCAGAATCTCAAGTATGACATCGAAGTGCTGGCGCGTTACGACATCAGCGTTGAAGGGGCGCTGACCGATACCATGCTGGAGTCCTACGTGCTCAACTCCACCGCGACCCGGCATGACATGGATTCGCTGGCGCAGGCGTGGCTGGGGCACAAGACCATCAGTTTCGAGTCGATTGCCGGCAAGGGGGTCAAGCAGCTCACCTTTAACCAGATCGATCTTGATACCGCTGGCGAATACGCCTGTGAGGATATCGATGTCACGCTGCGTCTGCACGCGCATCTGCGCCCGAGGCTGGAGCGCGAAGGGCGTCTGGCTGAAGTGCTCGATACGCTGGAACGGCCGCTGATTCCGGTGCTGGCGCGCATGGAGCGTACTGGTGTGTCGATCAATACGGCCCTGCTGGGCAGTCAGAGCCGCGAACTCGACGAACGCATGCGCCTGCTGGAGCGCGATGCCTTCGAGCAGGCCGGACGTGAGTTCAATCTCGGCTCACCCAAACAGCTCGGCGAGATCCTGTTCAATGAGCAGAAGATTCCGGTGATCAAGAAGACCCCCAAGGGGGCTCCTTCTACTGCGGAGGCGGTACTCGAGGAACTGGCACTGGACTACCCGCTACCAAAGACCATCATGGAGCACCGCGGGCTGACCAAGCTGAAGTCGACCTATACCGACAAGTTGCCGCAACTGATCAATGCCACCACCGGGCGCATTCATACCAGCTATCATCAGGCGGTGACTGCGACCGGGCGATTGTCGTCCTCCGATCCCAACCTGCAGAACATTCCGGTGCGTACCGAGCTGGGGCGCAAGATTCGCCAGGCCTTTACTGCCGAACCGGGCTACCGGCTGGTAGCGGCGGACTATTCCCAGATCGAGCTGCGCATCATGGCGCATCTCTCCGGCGATGCCGGGCTTCTGACAGCGTTCGCCGAGAATCGCGATATCCATACTGCGACGGCCGCCGAAGTATTCGGTAAGCCGGTCGAGCACGTGACCGGTGAGCAGCGGCGCAGCGCGAAGGCGATCAACTTTGGCCTGATCTACGGCATGAGTTCCTGGGGGCTGTCGCGGCAGCTGCGCATCGAGCCGGGGCAGGCGAAGATTTACATCGAACGCTATTTCGAACGCTATCCCGGCGTGGCGCGCTACATGGAGCAGATTCGGGCGCAGGCAGCGGAGGATGGTTTCGTCGAAACCGTGTTCGGCCGTCGGCTCTATGTGCCCGATATCAACAGCAGCAACCACAATCGCCGCCAGGCCGCCGAGCGCACTGCCATCAATGCGCCGATGCAGGGCACCGCCGCCGATATCATCAAGCGTGCCATGATCGACGTGGATGGCTGGCTACAGACGAGTGACTTCGATGCCGTGATGGTGATGCAGGTTCATGACGAACTGATCTTCGAGGTGCGCAGCGAGCAGGCCGAGTCCTTCATGCAGGCGGTACGTCAGCACATGCAGGGCGCCGCCCGGCTCGATGTACCGCTGCTGGTGGAAGCCAATGCCGGCGACAATTGGGATGAGGCGCACTGACACTGGCCTGAGTCCGGGTATGCTGGTGGCGCCGATACTAGAAGTGATAATTGATGAACGCCCCGGCCCGCCACTGCGTCGCATCGCCGATGTCGTCAACGATCGGGCTGTCTTTCGCATCACCGGTCAGGCGGGCTACGCCGACCAGGCCGGTGATCGACCATTGGCGGGTAATGTAGTAACTGAGCGAGGCATCGGTGCCGATCGAAAAGTAGCCGTTATCCGGATTGTAGGCGTCGATGCCCGAGCGCGTGCTTTCACGTTGCGAAACACTGAACAGATCGTCAGTCCAGGCCGCGCTGGTATAGCTGACACGTGGGCCAAGGGTAAAGGCGGCGCGCTCACCGAGGCGCGTTACGTAGGTAGCGCCAAATCTGAACCTGTAGCCATCGATATCGCCGGTGAAAGGCGTCTCGACAGAAGCCTTGTAGCGCCAGGCATCGTCACGATAGCTCACACGCAGCCCGGCGGTTGCGCCGCCGTCGACCTTGTCCAGATCATCAAGGTCTCCATCATCATCACGCCCAAACGTGTAGCCGATAAACGGTGCAACGCGCCACTTGTCCTGGTGCACCACATTCCAGCCGATGCCATCGGTGACGCTGACGAAAAAGGTATCACCGTAGCTGACATCCAGTGCCGGCCTGGCCTTCCACTCGTAGTCGTCGCTACCCAGGTAGTCGGGGCTGTAGAGTCCCCCGGCGCCAATGGTGCCTTCCCAGCCGGGTGATTGAGCTTGTGCCACGCCGGTGAGCAGTAAACCGCCGAGCATCCATGGCGAGCGCAAAACCTTGTATGAAAATGTTGGCATGTAGGTTGCTCCAGGCCCTTGAGCGTTAATGAACGAGCATGAACATACAAGGATGCGTCTGAAAGTCCAGTCAGGTTGTCCGCGAAGAGATCGGGTGATGACGCCGTGTCACCCACCATTGGCCGGTCAACAAGGCAATGACAGTGACTGTTCCCAGCAGAGTGCCGGTGATCCCCGGAACCAGAATGACCATGGCGGCCAGCAGTAACAGGAGACGAAGTGGCCAGCCGGCGCGACCGAACCCCTGACCGACGATGGCGATATTGAGTGCCACCATTGCCAGAAGGCTGACGATTGCGATTCCGATCTGTTCGGGAAGCGAGCCCTCGATCAGCAAGAGCTCCGGTCGTGCCACGAATAAAAAGGGCAGGAAAAATCCCGGCAGACCCAGTTTGACGGCCTGCATTGATGTGGCGAAGTACGGAGCTTCGGAGATGCGTGCTGCGATCAGCGACGCCACTGCCACGGGCGGCGTCAGTGCAGAGAAGATTGCGAAATAAAGTACAAACATATGGGCTGCCATCATGCTCAGTCCCATATCGATCAATGCGGGAGCGGTCAGCAGGGCCACCAGGATATAGGCGGCTGATGTTGGCAGACCCAGTCCGAAAGCCAGACACGCCAGAGCGGCGATAGCCAGCATGATGGCGAGGTTGCCGTCTGCGACACTCAACATCAGGTAAGACAGCTTCTGAGCGAATCCCGTCGCTGTGAGGACTTCGACAAAGATACCAATGACCGCCACGATAACGGCAATGCTGGCGCCGCTTGTGCCCCCTTCGCGTAGTCCCTCGAGCAGACGCACGAAAGCTGCCCGGAGCCCTTTCAGTGGCTGTTGGTGATGCCGGGCTGCGGCACTGATGAGTTCCAGAACCATGATCGCCAGGCAGCCATAGGCAGCGGCATAGGCCGGTGGCATCTGACTCATCAGCAGATAGACCAGCAATGCGATCGCGAACAGTAGATGTCCGTAGCGTGCCAGCAGGGTTTTGGCGGGGGGAATATCGTCCATGGACTGACCCTGCAATTGATCCTGATCACGCACTGCTTGCAGGTGGATGGAGAACAGCAGGTAGAAATAGTAAAGCAGGGCGGGAAGGGTCGCTGCCAGAATGACTTCGTCGTAAGGGATACCGGTCACACCGACCATCAGGAAAGCTGTCAGCCCCATGACCGGTGGCGTCATCTGCCCCCCGGTCGAGGCGACTGCCTCGACGGCGCCTGCGAAGGGCGCTCTGAAGCCCGTACGCTTCATCAGGGGAATGGTCATGGTGCCTGTGCTGGCGATGTTGGCCACCGTACTGCCCGATATCATGCCCATGAATGCGCTGGCGAGTACTGCAATCTTGGCCTGGCCACCGCGGGAATTGCCCGCGAGTTTGGTGGCGAAGCCCATGATGAAGTCGATGCCACCGGTTGATTTCAGCAGGCCTGCAAACACCATGAATGCGAAAATGGTACCGGCGGAGAGTGCAGTGAGCGAGCCGAGTACCCCCTGAAAATTGGGGATCGAAGCATAAGAGATCAGACGCTCGAAGCTCAGCCCGGAGTGATGCAGCACCTCGGTTGGCATGAGGTTGCCATAGTAGCCGTAGAGCAGACCGAGTGCGCCGATGATGGGGATGGTGGCGCCCCATTGCTGCCAGGCAGCGATCAGAGCGAGAACGATGAGCGCGCAGCCCACCACGACGTCCCGGTGCTCGGGGCCGAAGACCCGCTCGGTCGTCAGCCCCTGATACTCGACCAGGACGTAGCCGGCGCTGACGACAGCAGCCACGAAAAGCAGCGAGAAAGCGAGGCGTGCGAGGGCGCGAGTACTCTGACCAGCGGCAAGGGCAAAGACGATGAGCAGTGACAGGCCGAGATGCAAAGCCTTGAATTGTCCCGCCGGCAAATAGAAGACAAAGGTCTGCGTCAGGTGCGTAGCGACCATGACGAGCGTCAGCAACAGCACCAGGTTATGTGCATTACAGTAGTCGCGTTCGGCATGAAGCAGGGGTGGGTTCATGGCATTGACCGCCTGGCAAGTGTCTCAGGGAGAAATACCCGCGACCCTCTCCCGGTCAGAGGAAGAGGGCATGCAGGCTATGCAGAGACGGGATCAGCAATGATCAATTGCTCGTCCCAGACCCCTTTTTCCTTGAAGTAGCGAGCCGCGCCGGCGTTGACCGGATAATCGGGCAGCAGATATCGGGTAGCGAACCCGGCGCTGACGTCCTTCAACTGACTGCCTACCTTGCGCACCTCTTCACTGTTATCGAAGATGGCCTTGCAGACCTGGTAGGCTTCGTCATCGGTCACATCCGGGCTGGCTGCCAGTACGCCCGAAATCGCCGGGATCAGCATTTCACCCTCAACGTGTTTCCACTGTTCACTGCTGACGGTGCTCTTGAGCAGACCACCATTGATGCCTCTGGCCTTGTCGAGCGTCTCCTGCTCGATCGGCAGCACACGAAAGGGCGTCGAGGTATTGATCTCTTCCAGCGAAGGCGAGGCTCGGCCATTGGTCAACACGGCGGGGATGGCATCGACCGCGCCCGATTTGAAGGCGTTGAAGGTGTCGTTCCAGGAGCCATAGGTCCAGTCGACACTGTCGGCCACACCAGCTGCCTGTAGCAGTGCCTGATACATGATCGCCGTCGCACCGCCTGCCGAGGAAGGCATGATGCGTTTGCCAGCCAGATCGGCGTAGCTCCGGATATTCGAGTCCGCACGTACGATCAACGGAATATTCCATACCGTGTAGGCGCAGACCTGACGCGCATCGACCGGTGCCCGAAAGGGTTTTTTACCCTGGGTTGCCACGGGCCAATCGGTAGATGTGGTTTGCCCGAAGTCGATCTCGCCACGCTGGATCAGTGCCATGTTCTCGGCACCGCCGGAGGTCGACAGGGTTGAGGTCGGGATATCGCTGTGTCGCTGCACTGCCTGGGCCAGCGCTTCGATAATGATGTATCCCGTGGAGCCGAGGGAGGCCGAGCCCCATTTCAGTTCGCGTGGTCTGCCTGCTGCGTAACTCAGCCCGGGCATCATCAACAGGCCCGCGCTGGCTACACCGAATTTGAGTAGCTGACGTCTTTTGGCGTTATGGTCATCCTGATACATGGTCGATAGCCCTCTTGAGTTGTTGTTGCTGGAGTTCGGGTCGCGCGATATCACCGCTCAAGCTGTGTTTTCAGCTCGATCGGTCGGTGCTCAGGGTGAAGTTCGAAACGTTGGAAGGTGGCTGGCTTGCCTTCCCGGGTATAGCCGTAGACCTGCCATTGCAGACAGGGTGCAGGCGTTTTTTCGATTCCCAGGGCCTGACAGGCAGCACTGCTGAAATGACGCATGCAGAGCTGATGCTCAAAACGGGCGGTCAGTAACTGTCTTGAGCGATGGAGGTATTCATGCAGTGAGAAACCGTCGAAATCGGCGGGCGCCATCTTTAGTAGTTCGTCGGCGAGTGTTATTGGCAGATAAAAGGCGTTGAACGTCCATGGTTCACCCTCGACCTGAACCAGACGCTCTATGACGGCACACTCGTCCCGGTCGAAGAATTCGGCCAGTTCTCCCTCGATGGGCAGCCGTTGAATACCAACACCCTGCAGGGTCAGTGGTAACGGTCTGCCGGAATCGAGAAAACGAAACACTCGAATGTCTTCATAGCGGATGGCCTGGTCACGAATGAAGGTCCCGCGACCATGCTGGCGGACGATGATGCCATCATCCGCGAGTGCCTTGAGTGCCTTTTGCAGCGTGCCGAGACTGGCGGGCAGGCGCGTCGATAATTCCTGTTCGGAGGGCAGCTTGTCTCCCGCAACGAGCCGGCCGCTTTCGATGGCATCGCGTATGGCATTGTAGAAACGAGCGTACTTCGGGACGCCCAGGCGCGTGTTTTCGAAGTGCGGAAGGCAGACTTCCACGATTTTATCGAGTGTCATGGTACAACCCGCTATCGTTTCCGGGAGCGCTATTCACTAAATAGCTATATAGCTATGATAGTGCCGAGTCCTCATGCTATCTTCAAGTCCTTTTCCGGCGCCTGGCTGAAGCTGATCCCGGGCGCTTAACCTTCCTGTCAGCGAGAGAGTCGATGGCGATATCCTCCCCCTTTACTACCCGACCCGAGATCAAGGGGACCTTCGGTGCCATCAGCAGTACACACTGGCTGGCGTCCAGTGTTGGCATGGCAATGCTGGAAAAGGGGGGAAACGCTTTTGATGCCGCCGTGGCTGCCGGATTTGTGCTTCAGATTGTCGAACCGCATCTGAACGGCCCGGGTGGTGAAGTGCCCATTATCGTCAAGCGTCCGGGAGACGAGTCACCGACCGTCATCTGTGGTCAGGGCGTGACGCCGGCGGCCGCTACGCCGGAACGGTTCGCGGCACTCGGGCTTGGCACGGTGCCTGGTACGGGGCTGCTGCCGGCGGTAGTGCCGGGGGCCTTCGATGCCTGGATGCTGCTATTGCGTGATTATGGCTCGCTCCCTCTGGCAACGGTGCTGGCCCCTGCCATCGGCTATGCCCGCGACGGTTTTCCACTGCTGGCACGGGCCGTGTCATCGATTATTCCGGTGGTCGACTATTTTCAACGTGAGTGGCCCTCTTCGGCCGAGCAATGGCTGGTAGACGGTCGTGCTCCTCGGCCGGATGCGCTGTTTCGCTCACCGACGATCGCTGCCACTTACCAGCGTATTGTCGACGAAGCCAGTGCGGCAGGAGGGAGCAGGGAAGCCCGGATCGAGCGTGCCAGGGCCTGCTTCTACGAGGGATTTGTTGCCGAAGCGATCGATGACTTCTATCGCCGGGAAGCGTTAATGGACAGCACCGGAGAGCGTCATCAGGGACTGTTGAGCGGAGATGATATGGCGCAGTGGCGTGCCAGCTACGAGCCAACGCTCAGCTACGATTATGCCGGCTATACGGTGCACAAGACCGGTCCATGGGGGCAGGGGCCGGTCTTTCTACAGCAGCTGGCGCTGCTGAAGGACATTGATTTTGATGCCATGACGGGGGACAGCGCCGAATTTGTCCATACCGTCACTGAAGCAGCCAAACTGGCCTTTGCTGATCGGGAAGCCTGGTATGGTGACCCGTTGTTCAGTGATGTGCCGATACAGCAACTGCTGAGCGAGCCTTATAATCGAAAGCGCAGGCAGTTGCTGAGCGAGTCGGCTTCAGTCGCCATGCGCCCCGGGCTCCCCGGTGGTGAGACAAACCTGAAGGCCATGCTGGCGCTTGCCGGCAGCGAGCCGACGATAGGGCCGGGGGGCGGTGAGCCTACGTTTGCTCCACTACCGGAAGTCGAAGGCGATACGGTTCATCTCGATGTGGCTGACCGCTTTGGCAATATGGTGTCGGCGACGCCCAGCGGTGGCTGGTTGCAGAGCTCACCGGCGGTACCCGGGCTGGGGTTCTCGATTTCAACGCGGGCACAGATGACCTGGCTGACCCCGGGTCTTCCTTCATCGCTTCGACCTCGCATGCGCCCCCGGACAACGCTGACCCCCACGCTGGTAACGCGCGATGGCGAGGGTTACATGGCACTCGGATCTCCTGGAGGCGACCAGCAGGATCAGTGGAGTCTGATCGTATTTCTGCGTCACGTGCATTACCACATGGGGTTGCAGGCGGCGATCGATGCCCCCTTGTTTCAGATGCGCCACTTTCCGGCTTCGTTCCATCCGCGTGAACACGTGCTCAACCGGCTCATCATCGAAGGCCGTTTCCCCCCCTCGACCCTGTGCTCACTGCGCGAGCGCGGCCATGAGATACGCATTCAGGACGACTGGGCACTCGGGCGCGTATGCGCTGTTTCCCGCCGCGACGGTATGATTCATGCCGGGGCTACACCCCGTCATATGCAGGGATATGCCATCGGTCGCTGAATAGGCCCTGTACCGGCCCTTGCAGGCGCCATCTCCCTGGCTCTGCCGAGATCAGCAGAAGGTCGGGGCGCGATCTGAATCTGTTTTTACTCATCTAACCTGCTTTAGCGCGTTCCGGCTTTTTCTCTGCAATCCTTCCATCGATTCATGTTCCCGCGATTGCAGAGGCATCAGGTGCTCAACTGGCTGAACCTGCCCTGGCACTGGCTGTTGGCCAATGTCAAGGTTTTCAATGCATTAACGACCTTCGCCACGCTGCTCGTCTGGGCCGGTTTTCTGCAGGTCTTTCTGCATCAGGTCCATATTGCCCGACGTCCCAGGCTGATCATCAATCGCGTGCTCGGCAATCACATCAACGCCTATTTTCTGATCGGTAACATGAGCAGTGGCGAGGCGTTTGTCGATTCGATCATTGCCCGGGTCGGGACCTCGCAGGGCGTCTGGGAACTGGATATCACCGATATCTTCGAAGAGGATATCGTCATCGATGAATTTGAAGGGGATCGCTCCCAGCGGGCAACCCGGCGACGGACGCTCAGCCAGGGACAGTGTCTGGCCGGTATCACCTTCAACACCCTGATCCGGCGGGCAGCCGAAGCGCATGGCGTGACGTGGGGAGACAAGGAACACCCGCTGCACCATCCGGAGCTGCGGGTTGATGAGGTCGAATTGCGACTGGGGGTGTTTCACGGCGCCGAAAAGCGCTACCTGGAAGCACGGCGGCGCTTTCTGCTTGAAAACGCCCAGGGGGCATTCAGCGTGCAGCCGGATGCGATGGTGACGCATCAGCGCAATCGGCGGTATCGCCCGCGCTGAGCATGGTTATCGGCATCGGCCGGTGTCATGAACCGGACTCGCTTACTGGCGTGTATCGATAACCGATGAGGCGCCCAGATACCCTTCCGAAAATCCGGCGAATTCTTTAAGGCGTGCCAGATCGGGGATATCGACCTGGTGCCGGTAGCGCCGGGCAAGGCCTTCAGTGTTGAGATGCGTAAAGGTTCGGCTGACATGAACGGCCGAGAGCCCCGTAACATCTGCCAGAATTTCCTGTGACAGTGGCAGTCGAAACTGCGATGTCATGTTCGAATTCATGCGCTGTAGTCGCGTATACATCTCGCATAGCAGGTGGGCAATGCGTGTGGCGGCATCACGCCGTCCCAGATTGATCATTCGCTCGACCAGAATGGACTGCTGGGTCGCCGCTGCCGCAAAGATGACGCGGGTCAGCTTGCTGGATTGATCGAAGACTTCGGTCAAATGACGATAGGGAAAACGGCAGACCGTGCAGTCGGTCACCGTTCTGACACCCGCCTGGTGCTCCGACTGAGCAAATTCACGCAGACCGGCAATGTCACCGGGTAGCAGAATGTCCAGAATCAGCCGAGTTCCATCTTCCATCGAATAGTAGCTGCAGGCCCAGCCCTTGCTGATCACAGCCATGTCACCCGCTGAATCGCCTTCTCGCCAGAGGTCTTCTCCAGCCGCAATATCTTCCGGCGAGCGCTCAAGCGTATTCAGCAGCTCGACTTCGCGTTCGTTGAAACGAGCATAATGCTGCAGTTGGCTGACCATGCAGCTTTGGGAATGTGCCACGGCGTTCCTCCCTGAGCGCTCCGAGGTGTGTCGAATGTCAAATCAATAGGGTTCACGCGGGCTGTTTTGTGGTCATGCCTGCGCGGGAAGGCAAGCATAATGAATGCCTGCGCTGCATGCCGTTGATCCAGGTTATGGCGAAGCTCTGAGCCCGGTTTTTCATGTTGCCCGATACTCACGGGAGCCGTGCTGCAGGAGCCACTGGTGTGGCATGTGCAGCCATGTCTGTCATTGCTGATGATTATCGTTTCAATCGGCCCGCGCCCGGAGGCCACGAGTGCGTTACACTGCTCGGATCAATGACCGACCGCCCGGAGGGTGGTCACTTTCGGATCATGGAGTGAATGTTCAATGGCGAAACAGCAGATCGGTGTCATCGGCATGGCGGTCATGGGGCGCAACCTGGCGCTCAATATCGAAAGCCGGGGCTATACGGTGTCGATCTACAACCGTTCGCGCGCCAAGACCGATGAGGTCATGGCGGAAAACCCGGATAGCAGACTGGTGCCGCTGTACGATATCGAAGAGTTTGTCGATTCACTGGAAAAGCCGCGTCGTATCCTGCTGATGGTTCAGGCCGGCGAGGCCACCGACAAGACCATCGAGGCGTTGCGTCCGCATCTTGATAATGGGGATATCCTCATTGATGGTGGCAATACGCCCTATGAGGACACCATCCGCCGCAACCAGGAGCTTTCCGAACTGGGTCTGAACTTCATCGGTACGGGCGTCTCCGGCGGTGAAGAGGGTGCGCTCAAGGGGCCGTCGATCATGCCGGGCGGCCAGAAGGAAGCTTACGACATGGTGGCGCCGATTCTTGAAGAGATCGCCGCTCGTGCCGAAGATGGTGAACCCTGTGTGACCTATGTTGGCCCCGATGGTGCCGGCCATTATGTCAAGATGGTGCACAACGGTATCGAATACGGTGACATGCAGTTGATCGCCGAAGCCTATTCTATTCTCAAGGGGACACTGGGGCTCTCCAATGCCCAGCTGGCAGAGATCTTCTCGGAGTGGAACGAAGGCGAACTCGACAGCTATCTGATCGATATTACTTCGCGCATCTTCACCAAAAAGGATGATAAAACCGGCCAGGATGTAGTCGACATCATTCTCGACTCCGCCGGCCAGAAGGGGACCGGCAAGTGGACCAGCAAGAGTGCACTCGATCTTGGTGTGCCGCTGCCGCTGATTACCGAATCGGTCTTCGCTCGTTTCATCTCCTCACTGAAGGAGGAGCGTGTGGCGGCTTCGAAGGTACTCTCCGGGCCGGAGCCGAAGCCGCTCAGCGGTGATGAGAAAGCGTTCATCGAGAATGTGCGCAAGGCGCTCTATCTCAGCAAGATCGCCTCCTATGCCCAGGGCTTTGCCCAGATGCGCGCAGCTTCCGATGCGCACGACTGGAACCTGAACTACGGCGAGATTGCCAAGCTGTTCCGTGCCGGCTGCATTATCCGTGCCCGCTTCCTGCAGAAGATTACCGACGCCTATCAGAACAATCCGAAGCTCGATAATCTGCTGATGGATCCCTACTTCGCCGATATCGCCGATCGCTATCAGCAGGCACTGCGCGATGTGGTCAGCCATGCGGTGCAAAATGGTGTGCCGGTGCCGACCTTCTCCTCGGCCATCGCCTACTACGACAGCTATCGCTCCGAGACGCTGCCGGCCAACCTGATTCAGGCTCAGCGTGACTTCTTCGGCGCGCATACCTACAAGCGCATCGACGAAGAGGGCACCTTCCATACCGAGTGGCTGGAAGACTGATTCCCTCATTGTAATGTGACTGACGCCCCGCCTATCGAGCGGGGCGTTTTTATTCATGTTGAGGGCGGCCCATCATGGGTTGATTCGTGGTTGGGACGAGTATGGGATACTGGCGCTTTGCAGGCAGAGAGCCGGTCGCCATGAAACGTCTTGCCCTGTGCGCCCTGATCGCACTACTGATGGCCGGTGTGCTCGGCGCCACCGCGACCTCTACACCCTTTCGCGAGCAGTTGCTGGATGCCGAACTTGATGATTCCCTGCCATCGCCGATGGCGCGATCACTGAGGGATGAGTCGACGGCATTGCAAACCGTCTTTCTCGCCTACGCCAATGAGCCAACCCTGTTGCTGGCCGCTCGGCTGGCGCTGCTGCGTCATGGTGATATTGCCCGCCAGGTCCTCGGAGAATACGGGTTGGACGAAGATTTTCAGCAGGCGCTGAGCCGCTTCGGCGCCGATGCGGTGCTGCCGGTAGCCTACTTTCACGATCACGAGATTGCTACGCTGAATCTGCGCCACTGGGCAAGCCAGCGCTATCGACAGGCCAGTAATGCGCTTGCTGCCTGGTGGGCGGATGAAGACGCCTCGCAATCCTCGACCTCATCTGCCGATGCCAGGACTGCAGGGTCTTCAGAGACGACCGAGCCTCACTCGCAGGGCAGCCTGACGCCGCATCAACGCGGCGATTATGCCGTCGCCTGGCTCAACCGTGAAGGGCATGGCGTGCTCGATCAGTTTGTGGTCGATGAACATCAACAGGTGGCATGGCTGCAGAGTGAGCGAGTGCTCAGCGATGTCAGCGACTTTTTTACCAGCGGGATTCGCGATCTGGATCGCAAGTGGCAGCAGGGCGAGCCGGTGCGGGCCAGTGATGTCGCCTGGGCGGGGGTCGATCTGCTGGCCATGACCAGCGTGGTCAAGGTGTTGCGTGTCGGCCGCGGTCTGAAGGCTGCCGGTGGTGAAGCGCGTACTGCAAGAACAGGTTCACGAGCTTCACGAGGGCTCTTGCCGGGTTTGAAATTCGCTCGTTTGTCGCGCCCGGCGAAGTTTGCCGCCCTCGGCGCGACCGGTTGGCTGGTAGTGCGTCATCCCTCACTGGTCAGTGCCTTCGGGGCCACCCTGGCAGACTGGCTGGGCTGGCCGGTGAAGCTGGTTCAGTTCATGGTCTGGGCAGTCATCCTGACACCGCTGTTGTGGTTGATCGGTATCGCTTACCGCTGGCTGGTGGCGCCACTGCTTCGCCTGGTTGAGTCAATGACCTCGGTCATTCTGCGCTCACGCCCCGCCGATCATTGAACATGGCTGTGCCGCACGCAGGCTGAATGCTCCTTTCGTTGGGCCTGGCTAAAAGCGAATGTCGATCAATCTGCGAATCGGCCATGCTGGAAGCCTTGGCATGTAGACCCGACACGTGCGTGGTGGTGCCCGGTTATCCTGCTTGAAACGGCAGGTGACCCGGTATCGGAAGACCTGTCGATCGGCCCATGAATCAGTCCATGAGGCATTGGGTGCAGACCATGCGCCGCCGTCTCGATGTCATGAACCATAACGATAACAGGGGATATCCCCGTGCATGACGCAAGGAGTGCCCATGAACGTCGAGACCGATTCCTGTCCTCGAAAGGCGGCGCGCTCGGCGCTGCTTGTTTCGGCCGTTCGATCCGATCGGGTTGAAAAGGCGCTGGCCGGCAGGGCCGACATGGTCATCGTCGATCTCGGTAGCCCGGTACCGACGGCTGATCGGCAAGCTTCGCGGGAGGCACTGGCGAGGGTTCTGCATGAGCATCCCGGCACTCCATTGGCGGTGCGTGTCAGTCCGCCGGATACCCCGGAACATGACGAGGATCTGCTGTTTTGCCAGCGCTTCGAGGCGATCTCCACCGTGGTGGTGCCCGGCATTGATTCGATTGCTTCACTGGTCTCGGTGGCTGCGCTGGGACGACCGATCTGGCCGCTGATTGATAGCGCCGCCGGTCTTGGAGCGCTGAGAGAGATTGCCAGTGCCGACGGGGTTGAGCGGCTGGGCTTCGGCGCCCAGGAGCTGGCACTTGATCTTGATATGGCCGTGGGCACTTCCGGTGGCGAGAGCCTGCTGGATCAGGCCCGCTTCGCACTGATCATGCAGTCGCGCCTGGCGGGTCTGCTGGCGCCACTGGCAGAGGTTTCGCCGATCATTGGTGACAGCGAAGCGTTGCGGGCAACGGCACGCCGGGCGCTCGACATGGGATTTGGCGGCATGCTGTGTTCACATCCTGCCCAACCCGGTCCGATCAACGAAGCGTTTACACCCAGCTCAGCTCAATTGGACTGGGCTCGGCGAGTGCTGGCCGATGCTGACACCATTGACTTCATGGTTGATGGTGAACCCATCAGTGCTTCGCTGATCCATCGGGCCAAACGTCTGGTGGCCAGAAGCGGCAGTGTGCGAAAGACCTCCCCCTCTTCACCATGACAAGGGAGAACCCGATACCTTCTGAAGGCGGATATGGCGGGGGATGCGCCCAGCGTGGCCTCTCTGTTTAGACCAAAGTCTACTCGCCAAAGGCTAATACTTTCAGCTGTATGGCCGTGATACACGCTGTAGCGAACCGATCGTGTTCGATGGCTGACGTTGGCCGATCGGGGGATATTCAATCATTCCAGGGAATAACACCATGTCCAAAGCCGCTCTCAAGCGCACCATCGGCCTGGCAGGCTGCTCGCTACTTTTGATGACCTCTGCTCATGCATTGGCGGCCGATCCGATCGTGATCAAGTTCTCCCATGTGGTTGCCAATGACACGCCCAAGGGAGAGGGCGCACAGATGCTGAAGAAACTGGTCGAGGAGCGTCTCGGAGACAAGGTGAAGATCGAGGTCTACCCCAACTCGTCTTTGTATGATGACACCAAGGGGCTCAATGCCCTGCTGACCGGTGATGTGCAGTTGCTGGCGCCTTCGATGGCCAAGCTGGGGCAGTACAGCAAGAGCATGCAGCTCTATGACCTGCCTTTCCTGTTTGATGACATGCAGGCCGTATCGCGCTTTGAGCAGACGCCCGAGGCAAAGAAGCTGCTCGAATCAATGGAGGGCCACGGTATTCTCGGGCTGGCCTACTGGCATAACGGCATGCGTCAGCCGACTTCCAATACTGAAATGCAGGAGCCTCGTGACATGCGGGGGCTGAAGCTGCGCGTCGAGCCTTCGAACGTACTGGCCGATCAGGTCAAGGCGCTGCGGGCCATTCCACGCAAGATGGCGTTCGGTGAAGTCTACCAGGGCATGCAGACCGGCGTTATCGATGGTCAGGCGGGTAACACCTGGTCCAATATCCAGACCCAGAAGTGGCCCGAGGTACAGAAGTACGTCACCGAGGCCAATCTCGGTGTACTGAGTTATGTACTGATCACCAACGACAAGTTCTGGAAGGGCCTGCCGGACGATGTGCGTACCGAGCTCAATGAGATCATCGGTGAGGTGACCGAATCGGTGAACGACAATGCCAATCGACTCAATGAGCAGGCGCGTCAGACCATTGCCGATTCCGGCAGCACTACCATCACCACGCTTTCGGACGATCAGCTGGCCGACTGGCGTGACGCCACCGACAGCGTCATCGACAAGTACCGCGATGAAATCGGTGACGATTTGATCAAGGCTGCCCAGCAGTCCAATCAGACGTCGGCCGACTGATCACGCGTCAGATAATAGAGTAGCCGCACATGTCCATCGTGATGCGTGTCTGGAACCGACTGGAGGAGGGCCTGGTGGCCCTCCTGCTGGCGGCGATGACCCTGGTAACCTTTGCCTACGTGGCAATCTCGAATCTTTACAACGTCTTCTACGATCTGGCCGATGCCGTACCATGGCTGGAAACCCCGGCCTTTGCCGTTGGAGATTTTCTGCTCGACCTGACCCAGTCGATGACCTGGAATGTGGCCATGACCAGTGCGCTGTTCGCCTGGCTGATCTTCATCGGTATTGCATGGAGTGTACGGTTGGGCGCGCATATCGGGGTCGATCTGGTGGTCAGGCTGTTCCCACCGCATCTGCGTCGGGTATTTGGCGTCATTGCCTGTCTGATTTTCATGGCCTATGCCGTGTTGATGCTGACTTCCAGCTACCAGTGGGTCTCCTCATTGATGGAAGGGCAGGTCGGTGTCGAAGACCTCGATCAGTTCGGTATCAAGGAGTGGCATGTCGCCATCGTCATGCCGATCGGCTTTGCGCTGGTGATTGCACGACTGGTTGAAGTGCTGATCAACATTCTGCGAGGGCGTCAGGAAGGACTGGATCTGTCCAGCGAGACCAGTGACGCACTCAAACTCTCCGAAGACAACGAACAAAGCGGGGAGCCGCGTTCATGACCATCGCCTTTCTTTTTGTGGCGCTGTTCGCGCTGATGGCCATTGGCGTGCCGATCGCGATCTCGCTGGGGCTGTCGAGCGCACTGACCATCATGCTGTTCAGTCAGGATTCGCTACAGTCACTGTCGATCAAACTGTTTGCGACGGCCGATCACTATACTCTGCTGGCGATTCCGTTCTTCCTGCTGGCCGGCGCCTTCATGACCAGCGGCGGCGTGGCGCGTCGGCTGATCAACTTTGCCAATGCCTCTGTCGGGCATATCAAGGGTGGTCTGCCGATTGCCTCGGTACTGGCCTGCGTGCTGTTCGCCGCGTTGTCGGGCTCTTCGCCGGCCACTGTGGCTGCCGTCGGCTCGATCGTGATTGCCGGCATGGTGCGCTCCGGTTATACCCGGTCGTTTGCCACCGGTGTGGTCTGCAATGCCGGTACCCTGGGCATTCTGATCCCCCCCTCGATCGTGATGGTGGTCTACGCTGCCGCGACCTCAACTTCAGTGGGGAAGCTGTTCATGGCCGGTGTGGTGCCGGGGGTCCTGCTGGGCGTGCTGCTGATGGTGGCGATTTATGTCATCGCGCGGCTGAAGGACATGCCGGCGCAGCCCCGCGCCAGTTTCGGTGAGTGGCTGACCGCGGCGCGCAAGTCGATCTGGGGCCTGCTGCTGATCGTGATCATTCTTGGCGGCATCTATTCCGGCCTGTTTACTCCGACGGAAGCGGCTGCCGTGGCGGCGGTCTACGCGGCCTTCGTCTCGCTGGTGATCTATCGCGATATCGGTATCAGGGAGTGTCCGCGCGTGCTGCTGGATGCCGGCAAGCTCAGCGTGGTGCTGATGTTCATCATTGCCAATGCGATGCTGTTCGCCCATGTTCTGACGACCGAGCAGATTCCGCAGACGATTACCCAGTGGGTGGTCGAGCAGGGCTTCTCGCCGATTACCTTCCTGCTGGTACTCAACGTGCTGCTGCTGGTCGCGGGCAGCTTCATGGAACCCTCGGCCATCATCCTGATTCTGGCGCCGATCCTGTTTCCGATTGCCACGCAGCTGGGCATCGATCCGATCCATCTCGGCGTCATCATGGTGGTGAACATGGAGATCGGGCTGTTGACGCCGCCGACCGGCCTCAACCTGTTCGTGGCATCAGCTGTGACGGGGCAGCCGCTGACGACGGTGATTCGCGCCGTGGCACCCTGGCTGATCCTGATGTTCGCCTTCCTGATGCTGGTGACCTACTGGCCGGCGCTCTCGCTGGGGTTACCGAACTGGCTGGGCATGCCATGAGCACAGGCCACCGTCACTGATCGGTTCGTACAACGTTCGCCCGCCGCAGTCATTCGCCGCCGCGGGCGAACGGGCGTATGATGGGCCCGCTGCCGACTGATGGCAGTTGCACGGGCCCACCAGAAGAAGAGCCGCTCATGACCGTGATTCGCCAGGCTGATCTCATCGACAGCGTGACCAGCGCGCTGCAGTACATCTCGTACTACCATCCGAAAGATTTCATCGACGCCATGCATCAGGCGTATCTGCGCGAGGAGAATCCCGCCGCAAAGGACGCCATCGCCCAGATCCTGATCAACTCACGCATGTGTGCCACCGGCCATCGTCCGATCTGTCAGGACACCGGCATCGTGACCGTGTTTGTCAATGTGGGTATGGCGGTGCGCTGGGAAGCCGACCTGAGTCTTGATGACATGATCAACGAAGGCGTGCGTCGTGCCTATCAGCATCCGGATAACGTCTTGCGCGCTTCCATTCTGGCCGATCCTGACGGTGCGCGGCGCAATACCGGAGACAATACCCCTGCGATCATTCATCACCGGCTGGTACCCGGGGATCAGGTTGAAATTCATGTGGCTGCCAAGGGCGGTGGCAGTGAGGCCAAGACGAAGTTTGCCATGCTCAATCCTTCCGATAGCGTGGTGGACTGGGTGCTCGAGCAGGTGCCGAAGATGGGCGCCGGCTGGTGTCCTCCGGGCATGCTGGGGATCGGCATCGGTGGTACTGCCGAACAGGCGATGAAGATGGCCAAGGAGTCACTGCTTGAGCCTATCGATATTCAGAAGCTCAAGGAAAGAGGGGCTTCAAATCGGGCGGAAGAGCTGCGCCTGGAACTGTTCGACCGGATCAATCAGCTGGGCATCGGCGCGCAGGGGCTGGGCGGACTGACGACCGTGCTCGATATCAAGGTCATGGATTATCCAACCCATGCAGCCAACAAGCCGGTTGCGATCATTCCCAACTGTGCGGCCACCCGGCATGTCGATTTCACACTGGATGGCAGCGGGCCTGCCGAACTGCCGGTGCCCAACATCGACGACTGGCCGGAAATTGCCTGGGAAGCGGGTGAGGGCGTGCGGCGTGTCGATCTTGACCGCATTACGCCGGAAGAAGTCGCCACCTGGCAGCCGGGTGACACCCTGCTGCTTTCCGGCAAACTGCTGACGGGCCGAGATGCGGCGCACAAGCGCATGGTCGACATGCTCGAGCGCGGAGAAGCCCTGCCGGTCGATCTGAAGGGGCGTTTCATCTATTACGTGGGTCCGGTCGATCCGGTAGGCGATGAGGTTGTGGGTCCGGCGGGGCCGACGACAGCAACCCGCATGGACAAGTTTACCCGCCCGATTCTGGAGCAGACCGGGTTGCTGGGCATGGTCGGCAAGGCTGAACGCGGCCCGGTGGCGATCGAGGCCATTCGCGATCACGGTGCGGCCTATCTGATGGCTGTCGGAGGCTCTGCCTATCTGGTGGCTCAGGCGATCAAGGCCTCGAAAGTGCTGGCCTTCGAAGATCTCGGGATGGAAGCCATCTACGAGTTCGAGGTACAGGACATGCCGGTCACTGTCGCGGTGGACAGTCAGGGTACCAGTGTTCATCAGCAAGGGCCGGCCAAATGGCGGGAGATTATCGCCAGGCGTTGAGTCCTTTCACTTGCGGCGCTCCCTGGAGCGCCGTCATGCTGAGGCAGGGGCATCAGCCCCGATGTTTCATTTCCGTTAGCGAGACGAAGTCCGATGTCCGAACCCCCAGGCTCCCCGAACTCTTCTGATGCTCTGATTCGTCTGGCTCGTTTTATTGGCGCCTTTCTGGCGGCGCCATTGCTCTATCTGGTGCTCTGGCAATTGGCTGCCGATATGCTGCTGCCCCGTGAGGCGGGGAGTAGCCGGCTGGTCATGATCAATCTGTTCAGCGTGGCCATTCCGTGTCTGGGTGTGCTGGCCACCATCTATCTGGCGGGTCCGAGGGCAGGGCGCATCATGGGATCGGTAGTGATGATGGTGTTCTTTCTGTTTCTTTATCTTTCCTCGGCGGTCACGCTGGAGCTGCTGCCGCCGCTGCTGACCGTACTCGGTATTGCGCTGGCGGTGCTGATCTCGCGTCGGATGCCCACCATGACACCGGATCTGGCAGAACTGAAAGCACCCTGATACGTCCGTGTCAGGCGCATGAAAAAACCCCGGTCATGACCGGGGTTTTTGGTGCCTGCTGCGTTGTTTACTTCGAGATGGCTTCGGTGCCATGTCCCAGCGGACGCGCATCGAGTGACTGCTGAGAGACGGCAGCGCTGGCCGCTTCGGCCTGATGCGGCCGATAGGAGACGAAGTAGGCCAGACCAACGAAAACAGCGCCTCCCACGGCATTGCCGAGGAAGACAGCGATGAAGTTGGGCAGATATTCTGCCCAGGTCACGGCGCCGGCGAAAATGGCAGCCGGGACTACAAACATGTTGGCCACCACGTGCTGAAAGCCGATGGCCACGAACGCCATGACCGGGAACCAGATACCCAGCACCTTGCCGGCGAAGTCCTTGCTGGCGTAGGCCAGCCAGACACCCAGGCAGACCAGCCAGTTGCAGCCGATGGCAGAAACGAAGGCGTGAGCGAAATCGGCGCTGACCTTGGCCTGGGCGATGCCGACTGTCGACTTCAGAAAGGCGCCTTCGGTAAGGCCCAGGAAGTGGCCGAAGAAATAGGCCACGAAGACACTACCGACGAAGTTGGCGATCGTGATCACTACCCAGTTGCGAACCAGTCCGGCGACGCCAACCTTTTTCGAGAACAGTGCCATGGGCAGCGCCATCATGTTACCGGTCAGCAGTTCACCGCCGGCGAGAACGGTCAGTACCAGTCCGACCGGGAATACGGCAGCGCCAATGAAACTCTTGAAGGAGCCCCACTCGGCGGGCATGGTCCCGGTAACACGGATATCGAGCAGAAAGCCGAAGGCAATGAAGGCGCCAGCCAGAAAGCCTAGCACCAGCAGCGATGACATCGGGGTCTGATCCTTCTTGACGCCAGCCGCGATGGTCAGCCCGGCAGTTTCCTGTGGAGTATGAAATGACATGAGAAAATCTCTTGCTGTCGGCGCTTTGAGCCCCATGGCTCGATGCCGTGAAAATGAGAGAGCTGGTGGATACCACTGTCGATCACGATCAAACCTGTCGTGCAAACAATTAGTCTGCTAAAAATAGGCTTGTGCGGGATCGACCATTGTTCCGCCGATGCATATCGGCAGGACTTAAGCGACACTGAAGGGTGTGGCACTTTGCCGCACACACTAGCACAGCCCGTCTGTCCTTACATCCTGTAACAGGGCGTTTTTTTTAGCCTGTATGACAATACGGACGCTTCGTCGATAGGCGGCACCCCATCTCATCAGGAGAGTACGCAATGGATTACCGCAATCTGGGTCGAACGGGATTGAAGGTATCCCCGCTGTGCCTGGGCACCATGACCTACGGCACCCCCGAGTGGCGGGACTGGGTGCTTGATGAACAGCAGAGTCGCCCTTTCATCAAGCGGGCGCTTGAAGCGGGCATCAATTTCTTCGACACCGCCGACATGTACTCCGACGGCGCCTCCGAGCGGGTAGTGGGGCGGGCTCTGAACGATTTTGCCCGCCGCGAGGAAGTGGTCATTGCCACCAAGGTATACAACCCGACCGGCCACAAGACCGCCAATGAGCGTGGCCTGTCGAGAAAGCACATTCGGCACGCCATCGATGATTCGCTCTCACGGCTGGGGACCGATTATGTCGATCTTTATCAGACGCATCGCTGGGATTATGACACCCCCATCGAAGAGACCATGGAAGCGCTGCACGAGGTAGTGCAGTCGGGCAAGGCGCTCTATATCGGTGCTTCGAGCATGCACGCCTGGCAGTTTGCCAAGGCGCAGCGGGTGGCCCATGAAAATGGCTGGACACCCTTTTCGACCATGCAGCCGATGGTCAATCTGATCTACCGCGAAGAAGAGCGCGAAATGATCCCGCAGTGCATCGATCAGGGGGTGGGAGTGATCCCATGGAGCCCGCTGGCACGCGGTATTCTCGCCGGCAGCAAACCGGTTGGCAGTGAAGGGGAGACGACCCGGGCCAAAAGCGATGAACAGATGCGCAACTGGAAGCTGGGGCTGGAGCGCGATCGTCCGGTACTCGAGGCGTTGCAGCGTATTGCCGAGGCTCGTGGGGTATCATCAGCGCAGATCGCGCTGGCCTGGCTGCTGCAAAAGCCCGGCATTACCGCACCTATCGTCGGGGCCAGCAAGTCGCGTCATCTTGATCAGGCGCTCGGCGCGCTCGAGCTTACCCTGAGTGAAGAAGAGGTAGAGCAGCTGGAAAGCCCTTATGTGCCGCACGAGGTGGTAGGCTTCGTCTGAGCACTATCCCATGACAGTGATCTGCCGATTGCGGGGGGCGGATCACTGGCTCGGCAGACAGATATCGCGTGGTTGCTGCCAGATCATGACGCTGCGCAGCACGCTGTCGACCAGCAGTTCGGCATTGTGTTCAAGATCGAACATCTCGTGGCGATGCAGCCATGCCTCGATCATTCCCTTGAGATAGATGTAGATCAGCCGTGCTGCCTGCGTGGTGGTCAACGAGTCCGCCAGTCGGATCTCATCGTGCTGCAGGGCCCGGTTCAGGGTGTCACAGACGATTTCCAGAAAACGATCGACGCTGGCATCCAGCTGGGCGCGCACCCAGGCGAACTCACCGGCAAACTCGCAGTGCTGAGCGCAGATCAGCAGAATGCGCTGGAGCTGAGCATCATGGTGCAGCTCCTGCAGATCATTGATCAGAATGCGACGCATGGTAGCCGCCGGGCGTGCAGCGCTGCGTTCGCAGCGAGCCATGTGTTCGGCGAGGCGCTCGGGCATCTGGCGCTTGCGTTCGAACAGCTCGGAAAAGATTTCGAGCTTGCCTTCGGCAAAATGCCAGTTCAGGGCTCCGCGGGTCACGCCTGCCCGCTGGGCAATATCGTTGTGCGTGGTCCGGGTCAGCCCTTTCTCGATAAACAGATGCTCGGCAGCATTGAGCAGCGCCTGGCGGGTGCGCTCGGCTTCTTCCTTGGTCTTGCGCATGGGCGTCTCTCGACGTTGACCTGAAAATGGGACGGGATGATGCCATGGGTCATGGCCCGGTTCATCCACACATGAGGTAATTATACGTCCAGGTTTGTATATTTTTCATGTGCTGCTCGTGCCTCTGGAAAATCGTGTTGATGCATACAGGTGCCTTGCCTACCTTGAGGAAGTGATTCGTGATGCCCGCCCGGCGCCTGACCTGTGCCGGCAGGGGTTTATTCACTCCAACAGTAGAGCCGTCCGTGCGTGATGGCCTGATGAGGCTTCCATGGTATCCATTCAGTACAGCTCTCCGGCATCGCCTGTGGGCCATGCCGATCCGGGTATGGCTGCACCGTCGCAAGCCACTGCCCCGCAGGAGACACCCGCTACCGGTGGTGATGTCAATGCGGGAAAGCAGCGGGTCACCCTGCGCGTCAATGGCCGTTCCCACACCCTCGATATCGAGCCCAATGTCATTCTGCTTGATGCACTGCGCGAGATTCTCGGCCTGCATGGCACCAAGAAAGGCTGTGACCACGGCCAGTGCGGTGCCTGCACCGTGCATGTCAATGGCCGCTCAATGAACGCCTGCCTGCTACTTGCCGTCATGCAGGAAGGTGTCGAGATCACCACCATCGAGGGGCTGGCGCAAAGTGCCGGTTATGAACAGGGTCAGCATCCGGTCCAGCAGGCCTTTCTGCAGCATGATGCCTACCAGTGCGGTTACTGCACTGCCGGTCAGATGATGACGGCCGCGGCAGTGATCAATGAAGGCAATGTCGAGGGCGACGATGTCTCGCTGCGCGAGGCGATGAGCGGCAACATCTGCCGCTGTGGCGCCTACAAGAACATTCTTGAAGCGGTCCAGAGCGCCAGGGCCCGAATGACGGGAGAGGGCTGAGATGCGCGGATTCGAATTCGAACAGGCCAGCGACATCCAGCAGGCGATCAACCGCCACGGCAGCAGTGATGCGCTGATCGCCGGCGGCACCACGCTGCTGGACCTGGTCAAGCTGGATGTGATGCGTCCGGAAAAGGTGGTGGATGTCACTCATCTGCCGCTGAGGCAGGTCGAGTCGCTGGCAGATGGCCGGCTCAAGGTCGGGGCTCTGGTGAGTAATGCCGATCTGGCACGCCATGACAGTGTTCTGCGTGACTATCCGATAGTCAGCGAGGCGCTGCTGGCTGGTGCCTCGACAGGACTGCGCAACATGGCCACCACCGCCGGCAACGTGATGCAGCGCACCCGCTGCCCCTATTTCCGCGATCCCGACATGCCGTGTAACAAGCGCGAGCCGGGCAGCGGCTGCTCGGCGATCGAGGGCATCAACCGCAACCACGCCGTGCTGGGTACCAGCGACAAGTGCATTGCCACTCATCCTTCCGACATGTGTGTTGGCATGGTGGCCGCCGGTGCCACGGTTGTGGTGGAAGGGCCCCAGGGCGTTCGCGAGATTCCCTTCGAGGAGTATCACCTGCTGCCCGGCGAAACGCCCGAGCAGGAGCATGACCTGATGGCGGGTGAGCTGATTACCCACGTGATACTCGATCCGCCCCGCGGTGGCGGCCAGAGCTACCTCAAGCTACGCGACCGCTCTTCCTATGAGTTTGCGCTTGCCTCCTGCGCGGCGATCGTCAATCTCGATGGTGACACCATTACCGAGGCCCGGGTGGCCATGGGGGGCGTGGCCACCAAACCCTGGCGCGCCACGCCTGCCGAAGAAGCTCTGAAGGGGCAGCCGGCGACCCGCGAGACCTTTGAGCGTGCTGCCGAGGCAGTCATGCAGGATGCGGTGGCCTACAGCCACAATGGCTACAAGATCACGCTGGGCAAGCAGGCGGTGGCTCGTGCCCTGCGCGATGCTGCAAATCGCGCGCGAGCCTGACAGGGAGAGTTCTCAATGACTACGGAATCCAGCCGGACTCGGCAGAGCGCGACGACCGGTCAAACCATGGGGGTTGCCAAGCCCCGTATCGACGGCACCCTCAAACTGACTGGTGGGGCCGACTATGCGGCCGACCGCAATCTGCCCAATCAGGTGCATGGCTATCCGGTGACCAGCACGATCACCAGCGGCAAACTGTTATCGCTGGAACTGGATGAGGCCATGAAGATGCCGGGGGTGCTCGACATCTTCCACCATGACAATTTTGACAAGCTGAGTCGTTCACCCAACAGCTTCGCCGATGAGAATCTGACCAGTGAAGCGCGCCTGCCGTTCGAGGATCACCAGATCCACTATCAGGGGCAGTACATTGCCTTTGTTGTGGCCGATACCCTGGAGCACGCCCGTGCAGCGGCGCGCAAGGTCAAGGCGCACTACGAGCGCAATGATGAACAACTGACCAATATCGCCAGTCTCGATCGCGGAGAGGGGGCGCTGCCCGGCGAAGAAGTGCCCGGCGATGCTGCTTCCCGCGGGGATGCCGATTCCGCCTATGCGGGGGCTGAGGTTCAACTTGATCAGCGCTATTCGATTGCCCAGGAGAACCACAGCGTGATGGAAATGCACGCCTCGGTGGCGACCTGGGAAAATGACATGCTGACCGTCTATGAATCCACCCAGGGCGTGATCTTCCAGCGTAATGCACTGGCGAAGATCTTCGGCATACCGGTAGAGAAGGTGCGGGTCATTTCGCACTTCATCGGCTCCGGTTTCGGTAGCAAGCTGTTCATGTGGCCCCATGCCATCATGACCGCCGTGGCCTCGCGTCGGCTGGGGCGACCGGTCAAGACCGTACTATCGCGCATGCAGGAGTATCTTGATACCGGCTACCGGCCGACCTCGCTGCAGCGAGTACGACTGGGGGCAGACAAGAGCGGTAAGCTGCTGTCGATCCATCACGACGGCTGCAATGAAACCTCGCCGGCCGGTAATCACGATGATACTGTCAGCGGCGCCACGCCCAAGATGTATGACTGTGACCATGTAGCGGTGACCAATCGGCTGGTAACGGTCAACAAGTGTCCGCCGTGTCCCATGCGCGCTCCCGGCGAAGCGTCCGGCAATTTCGCGCTGGAAACATCACTGGATGAGCTGGCGGTCAGGCTCGATATGGATCCGCTTGAGCTGCGCAAGCGGAACTTTGCCGAGGTCGACCCGGCCGCCGGACTGCCCTGGTCGAGCAATCATCTCAAGGAGTGCTGGGATAACGCTGCGACGCGTTTCGGCTGGGAGAAGCGTAACCCGATCCCCGGCGCCATGCGCGAGGGTGACGAGATCATCGGCTATGGTATGGCGACCCAGAGCTGGGAAGCGATGCGCATGCATTGCGGTGCTCGCTTCGGTTTTCGCTCTGATGGTTCGATCATGGTCGCCTGCGGGACCCAGGATATCGGCACCGGCACCTATACCATTGTGGCGCAGACGGCGAGCGAGCTGGCCGGTGTGCCGATCGAGATGATCGATGTCCGTCTGGGTGACTCCTCGCTGCCGAGTGGTCCGCTGTCCGGCGGGTCGATGGCGACCTCTACCGTACTGCCGGCGGTGTCAGCGGCCTTCCGCAATGCGCTGTCACAGCTTGCGGATATGGCCACCGCGGAGGGCGGCGTGTTCGAGAATGCCCAGCCCGATACCATCGGCATGAAGAACGGGCAGCTGATCAGTGGTGATCAGTCGATTGCAGTCACCGAGTTGCTGGACCGCAACAGCATCGGTCTGGTGGATGGCGAAGGCAACGCCGCCCCCGGTGACGAACAGAGCCAGTACAGCTTCCGCTCCTTCGGGGCCGTGTTCGTCGAGGTGCGCTGGGATCCGGAGATCACGCGTCTGAAGCTGTCGCGCGTCTGCTCAACGATCGATATCGGCCGAGCCATCAACCCGCTGACGGCGCGCAACCAGGTCGAGGGCGGCATTGTCATGGGCATGGGGATGGGCATGTTCGAGCAGGCCGAGTTCGATCAGCATGGCTATCCCTACAATAACAATCTGGCCGATTACATCCTGCCGGTGAACGCTGACATGCCGGATATCGACGTCGAACTGCTGGATTATCCGGACTTTTTGCACAACGAGTTCGGTGCCCGTGGGGTCGGCGAAATCGGCCTGACCGGGGTTGCAGCGGCCATCTCCAATGCCGTCTATAACGCGACCGGCAAGCGCATTCGCGATATGCCGATCAGCATCGAAAAATTGCTCGCAGCCGAAGCGTAAGACGCTCGAGTACGGTCGCCGAAGTGATGCTTTGGCGGCCGTAGTTTCGTTACCCTTGCCGTTGAAATTTTGCTGAAGCGTCGTCGGGAACGACGCTCGCAATCCCCGCCCGTATCAACCAGGCTGAATTCGTTTGCCAACGAACGAGTTGGCTGCGACGCCCGTCGCAGTCATGCCATAACCGCCGTTCGGCGCTTTGCCAGCCGCTCGGCAGGAACCGATGACAACAGATGACCTTTCGTGCTCTGACCTGCGCGAAACAAGACGCATCGATAATGATGAGGTGATGGCCATGGCCGATCAGGACGATTACACGCCTGCGGATGAGAAATCCTCATCCGGAGTCGAAACCTTTGATGCCCGCTCGCCTTCCCGGCGACGATTCCTCAAATCCATGGGGGCTTCTGGACTGGCAGCCGCTACGGCGCCCGCCTGGGCGCAGGTCGCCTATGCCGGCCAGCAGGACGAAGCCGCGAGTGAACCGCAACAGGATGGCGCGCCGGCCGAGGGCGAGCAGCAGATCCATCTGACCGTGAACGGGCAGCAGCATACGCTTAATGTCACGCCCAATGCCGTGCTGCTGGATGTACTGCGTTCCCGGCTGGGGTTGACCGGTACCAAAAAGGGCTGCGACATGGGGCAGTGCGGTGCCTGTACGTTGCACGTCAACGGCGTCGCGGTGAATTCCTGCCTGTCGCTGGCGGTGATGCATGATGGTGACGAGATCACCACCATCGAGGGACTCGAGCAGGGGGATCAGCTCCATCCGGTTCAGCAGGCGTTCTGGGAGCACGATGCCTACCAGTGCGGTTACTGCACCTCAGGGCAGATCATGAGCGCGGTTGCACTCATCAATGATGACCGGGTGGACACCGACGACAGGACCGTACGCGAAGCGATGAGCGGCAATATCTGCCGTTGCGGTGCCTACAAGAACATTCTGGCGGCCATTCAGGACGCCCGTGGCAACATGAAGGGAGCGAGCTAATGCGAGCCTTCGACTATTCCCGTGCCGACAGCCCTGATCAGGCGGTCGCTACTCACCGGGAGGGCGAAGCAGCTGCCTATCTCGCCGGTGGCACCAATCTGCTGGACATGGTCAAGATCGATGTCATGCAGCCCGATCGGATGGTCGACGTCAATCGGCTCGATCTCAAGCGTATTGAACAGCTCGATGATGGCCGGGTGCGTATTGGTGCACTGGTGACCAACACGGATCTCGCGCGTGACGAGCGGATCATGAAGGACTATCCGGTGCTCAGCGAGGCGCTGCTGTCGGGGGCGTCCACCCAGCTGCGCAACAAGGCCACCACCGCCGGCAACGTGATGCAGCGGGTGCGCTGTCCCTACTTCCGCGATGGCGTCTCGCCGTGCAACAAGCGTGAGCCGGGTTCGGGTTGTGCGGCCATTGGAGGCTATAACCGTAGCGTGCATGCCGTGCTGGGGACCAGTGACAAGTGCATTGCCACACATCCCTCCGACATGTGCGTGGCCATGGCGGCCATCGGGGCGACAGTTCATGTACGAGGCCCGGACGGCGAGCGTGAGATCGATTTTCTCGACTTTCACCTGCTGCCGGGTGATACCCCCTGGCAGGAGCATGCGCTGAAAGAGAATGAACTGATCACCCATGTCACCCTCGAGGCGCCGATCCGGGACAGTCGCTCCGGTTATCTCAAGCTGCGCGATCGCGAGTCCTATCAGTTTGCCCTGGCTTCCAGTGCGGTAATTGTGGCACTTGAAGGTAACACCATTCGTGAGGCCCGAATCGCCCTGGGAGGTGTTGGCACCAAACCGTGGCGGGCGAAAGAGGCGGAACAGGCGCTCAAGGGGCAACCGGCGAACGAGCAGAGCTTTCAGAAGGCTGCGGATATCGTGATGCGCGATGCCACTCCGTATGAGCACAATGCCTTCAAGATCCCGCTGGGCAAGCAGGCGGTCATCCGCAATCTGACCACCCGGACGGCCTGAGCCGATTCATCACTTACAGGAGTCATGTCATGAGTGACAGCATTATCGGCGCCGGCCCCAGACGGATCGACGGGCGCCTCAAGGTATCCGGTGCAGCGCCCTATGCCGCTGACCACTATCCCGACAACATGGCCGTGGGCTATGGGGTGTTCAGTACCATTGCCAGCGGCCGGATCACCAATCTCGACCTGAGTGAGGCCCGCAGGTCGCCGGGCGTGATCGATATCTACCATCACGGCCACTTTCCCTCGCTCTATCACACGCCTTCCTCGATGATGCAGGGCAACAAGGTTGAAGAAACCCGTTTGCCGTTCGAGGATGACCGCGTTTACTACGAAGGGCAGTTTGTGGCCCTGGTGGTGGCAGACAATCTGGAGAACGCCCGGGCTGCGGCCTACAAGGTGAAGGTCAGCTACGACGAGGACCAGGCGATTGCCAATCTCGATCAGGGTGTGAAGGCGCACGGTACACAAAAGGGCAAGGGGAACCATTCGCGTGGTAATCCCGAAGCCTCCTTCGCGGGCGCCGCTCACAGCATTGATTACACCTATACCACTCCGGTTGAAACCCACAACCCGATGGAGATGCACGCCACCGTGGCCTCCTGGCGGGGCGAGCGGCTGCATGTGTATGAATCCTCCCAGGGCGTTCTGCAGGAGAAGGGGGCACTGGCGAAGATCTTTGGTATTGCCCCCAATCAGGTCGAGGTGGAGTCGCCTTTCATCGGCTCGGGATTCGGCAGCAAACTGTGGATGTGGCCTCATGCCGTAACCGCAGCCGCCGCGTCACGAGAAACCGGTCGTCCGGTGCAGGTCGTGGTGCCGCGACAGCAGATGTTTACCACGACCGGCCATCGACCCGAGACCCGGCAGCGGCTGCGCCTGGCGACGGATGACCGGGGCCGGCTGGTGTCGATTCGACATGAATCGATCAACACCACCTCGTTTACCGATCAGTATGTCGAGACCTGTGGCAGCGTCACCAAGAGTCTCTACTCCTGCGACAATGTACTGGTCAGTCATGAGACCACCCGGGTCAATCGTGGCACGCCGACCTCGATGCGCGCACCAGGCGCCGCACCGGGGCTGTTTGCGCTGGAATCGGCAATCGATGAAATGGCGAACGAGGCTGGCATCGATCCGCTCGAGTTTCGCATGAACAATTATGCCGACCGCGATGAGAGTCAGGACCTGCCGTTTTCCAGCAACCACATCAAGGATGCCACTCGGCAGGCCGCCGAGAAGTTCGGCTGGTCGAAGCGCACGCCCGAGCCGGGTTCAATGCGTGATGGCCACGAGATCGTTGGTTATGGCATGGCAGCCTGCAACTGGGAAGCGATGCGCTTTCCCTGTGATGCCCGGGTCTCGCTGCGCGCCGATGGCACGGCCTATGTGACCTGTGCCACCCAGGATATCGGGACGGGCACCTATACCATCGTCGCTCAGGCGGTCAGCGATGTGACCGGCCTGCCGCTGGAGCGGATCACCGTCAAACTGGGCGATACGTCCTACCCCGAGGGGCCGCTGTCGGGCGGATCGTGGACCACCGCCACTACGCTGCCGGCAGTGGCCGAAGCCAGCCGCAAGGCGATCGAGCAGCTCAAGAGCCATGCCACTTCCGGGAAGGGCGAGTTTGGTGATGTGGCTGCCGAAGACCTGAGCTTCGAGAATGGTCAGCTCAGTCACAATGGCCGCTCAATGAATTATACCGAGGTGCTCAATGCCCAGCGGCTGGCCAGTGCCGACGGCGAGGCGCATACCGGCGGGGCAGACACCAGCAAGTACTCGTTTCGCTCCTTCGGGGCTCACTTTGTCGAGGTGCGCTGGGATCCCGGTATCTCCAACCTGCGGGTCAGCCGGGTGGTCAGTGCCATCGATGTAGGTCGAGCGATCAATACGCTGACGGCTCGCAATCAGGTGGAAGGCGCCGTGGTCATGGGGCTCGGCATGGCGCACTTCGAGGCGACCGATTACGATTCCCGCAACGCTCGTCCGGTCAACAACAACTACGCCGAATATCTGGTGGCAACTCATGCTGATCAGCCGGAGATCGATGTCATCCTGCTTGATAATCCGGACTATGAGTTCAACGAGTATGGCGCCCGTGGTATCGGCGAGATCGGCATCACCGGCATGGCGGCGGCAGTCGCCAACGCGGTCTATCACGCGACTGGTAAGCGGATACGCGAGCTGCCGATCACCAAGGACAAGCTGATGGAGAATATTCCCGAACCGCAGCGCGCCTGAACCGTTTCGGGAAAAGACCACTACCGCCGCAGGCTGCTACTGGCGCCTGCGGTTTTTCATGGTTGCATGCGCCACGTTCACAGGGCTCCGCTCGGTTCAGGACGTATCCACTGCAAGGAAGCGCTTCATGTCAACGGGATTGCGTCATCATGGTCGTTTTGATTATCGACCGATTATCGATCGGGATCACTGGCGCTGGCCCAACGAAACCGGGCTGGCGGTCTATATCGGTTTCAATCTCGAGCATTTCGCCTTCGGCAGCGGGCGCGGCGCCGGTATCGCGCCGCCGGCCCCGGAAGGGGAGCCCGATGTGCTCAACTACGGCTGGCGTGAGTACGGCAACCGGGTCGGCGCCTGGCGCTGTCTGGAACTTTTTGAGCGCCTGGGGCTGCCGGTAGGGGCGATCGCCAATACTGCCATTCTCGATCATTGCCCGGAGCTGCTGGATGCCTTTCACGCGCGCGGCGACGAGATTATCGCGCATGGTCATACCAACGCCGAGCGTCAGGGACAGCTGGCGTTCGAGGATGAGCGGGCGCTGATCGAGCGCTGTCGCGAACGGCTGCATGCCCGTTACGGGCGGGCGCCCGGAGGCTGGCTGTCGCCGTGGATTTCGGAAAGCGAGCACACGCCCGATCTGCTCGCCGAGAGCGGGTTCGACTATACCCTCAACTGGGCGCATGACGAACGTCCCGTGCCCCTGTCGACCAGGCACGGCACACTCTGGTCGATTCCCTATCCCCAGGAGCTCAATGACATCCCCTCCATCGTGCCGCATCGCATCAGCATGACGGAATTCGTCACCATGGCGCGCGATCAGTGTGATGAACTGCTCGAACAGTCGCGTCATCAACCGCTGGTGATGGGTATCGCCCTGCATCCCTATATCGTGGGTCAGCCGTTTCGGCTGCCCCAGTTGCGTCTGTTACTGGAGCACCTGGCGAACTACCGCGATCGCGGCCTGCTGTGGTGGAGCACCCCGGGAGAGATCCACCACCATGTCACCGAGCTCGGTTCCCGGTGACAATATATTTCGAGCGTCGTTGTGCGCAACGCGTGGAGCTCGCTTCCCGGGATGGCTTTGGCGTGCCGGTTGGTCAGCCTGGTCGAGTGGCCTGTAGCTTCGCCACTAACGCGGATACCCGCATGCTGCTATGTGCAACTCAAGGGCCCTCGTTCACGACTGGCAATAACAAGACGCGCGATCGATTCGGCTCTGTCGGCCAGAAGTTCGGAGCAACGAGAGAGCGCCTCATCGAGTGACAATGGGCCGTCGGCGAGGGCAAAAGCGGCAGTGATCCCGGCTTCGTGCACGGCCTGCCAGCCTTCACCGAGTCGGCCGACCAGTGCGACCGTTGGCACGCTGTGACGATGGGCCAGACGGGCCACGCCGATCGGTGTCTTGCCGGCCAGACTCTGACCGTCGAGCTGACCTTCACCGGTCACCACCAGATCTGCCTGCTGCAGCAGCTGCTCGAAACCGACGGTTTCCATGACCAGTTCGATGCCGGGTTTGAGCCGGGCGCCAAAAAAGGCCAATGCCGCATATCCCATGCCGCCTGCAGCGCCGGCGCCAGGTGTGTTCCGCGGATCCTGTTCGAGACGCTGCGCCATGCAGTCGGCCAATTGTGCCAGGCCCTGATCGAGATGACGCACGGTATCGGCGTCAGCGCCCTTCTGTGGTCCGAAAACGGCACTGGCACCGCGTTCACCGCACAGCGGATTATCGACGTCGACAGCCGCTTCCACGGTCAATCGTGCCAGACGTGGATCGAGATTCGTATCATCAATGCGATGCAGTTCGGTCAGTGCGCCCCCGCCCGGCGGGAGAGGTTGGTCATTGGCATCCAGAAAGCGTATGCCCAGTGCCGTCATCATGCCGGTGCCACCATCATTGGTGGCGCTGCCCCCAAGCGTCAGAATCAGATGCTCGGCGCCTTCATCCAAAGCCGCCAGAATCAGTTCTCCGACGCCAAGGGTCGAGGCTTGGGTAGCGTCGCGCTCATTCCGGCTCAGATGTTGCAGGCCACTGGCTTCGGCCAGTTCGACGATGGCAGTGCGGGTCTTTCCGATCCAGCCCCAGCCGGCCTGACGCGGGCGGCCCAGCGCATCATGTACCTGACAATTGCGTCGCTCTGCCCGAGTGGCGGCCAGCACGGCTTCAAGTGTCCCTTCCCCCCCATCGCCCAGCGGACAGGTGGTCAGTGCCGCTTCCGGCAGAGCGCGTTGCAACCCCCGACGAATGGCTTCGGCGGCCTCCCGGGCTGAAAGGGCATCCTTGAAACTGTCGGGGGCAATCAATACATGCATGATGAACTCGCTCTGTGGGTCGTCTGACTCTTGTCCAGGATAACACCCGGATGGCAGACGTGCCGCTCAGGAGGATGCCGGCAGACCGAATGGCATAAAAAAGCCCGCGGCCTGGCCGCGGGCTGGAGCAAGCGATACCACTGATGATCAGCGGATCAGATGCAGGAAGTGCAGGTGCTTCTCGTACTGATCGAGAATATCCCCGATCACCTGCTGCTTGGAGTAGCCCATGATGTTGTACTGCTGGCCACCTTCGCGCAGGAAGACTTCAGCACGATAGTGACTGCGCTTCTCGTTGCTGGTGTTACGCCGGACGCTATTGAGCGTGAAAGAGGGCGCTGCATAGGAGCGCACGCGAACGCCATAGACGAAGTCGATCTCGTCACCATGTCCCACACGCAGATAACAGCGATCGTCCTCTACGGTGACATTGGTATCGAGTTCCTGCTTCTCGTACTCCTGGCAGACCTCTTTCATGGCCGGTGCCACTGTCTCATGCAGGAACTTGTTGACCTGTTGACGACGCGGCGAGGAAACCAGCGTTTGCAGACGATCCTGCCAGTAGTCGCTACGACCGGGGCCGCTGCCGACACGCGAGACGTTGCTGGGCGTGTTCATCATGTGGCGCATGCTGTCCTGCTTGAGCGCCTCGACACGCAGCGCCTTGAACAGCCCATAGCATACGGCCATCAGGATCAGTGCAAAGGGCAGCGCCGACATCAGCGATGCAGCCTGCAGAGCTGTCAGTCCGCCGGCGAGCAACAGCGCAAAGGCCACCACACCTTCGGAAACAGCCCAGAAGATCCGCTGCCAGACCGGCGACTCTTCACCGTCCTTGGCGGTCAGCATATCGATGACCAGCGAACCGGAGTCCGAAGAGGTCACGAAGAAGGTTACGACCAGCACGGTAGCCACGATCGATGAAATCCAGGCCAGCGGGAAACCGTCCAGGAAGTGGAACAGCGCCGTGGAGGTATTGGCCTGTACCTGTTCAACCAGATGGCTGGTCGTGCCGGTCATGATGCCGTGCAGAGCGGTATCACCGAAGACCGAGAGCCAGACGAAGGTAACGCCCACCGGTACGAACAGTACGCCAAGCACGAATTCACGAATGGTACGACCGCGTGATACACGCGCGATAAACATGCCAACGAAGGGCGACCAGGCAATCCACCAGGCCCAGTAGAACAGGGTCCAGCTGCTCATGAAGCTGTCGGTACTGCTATTACCGGTGTAGGCAAAGAGATTGAAGGTCTCGTTAACCACCGAAGAGAAATAGGTGCCGATGTTCTGAGCCAGCGACTGGAAGATGAACAGGGTCGGCCCGACCAGCAGCACAAAGACCAGCAGGATCACCGCCAACCACAGGTTCCACTCGGACAGTCGCCGAATACCACCGTCCAGACCGAGTACCACCGAAGTGGTTGCCATTGCGGTCACTACGGCAATCAGAATGAACTGAACGAAGATGTTCTGTGGAATGTCGAACAGATAGTTCAGACCGGAATTGACCTGCATGACACCCAGCCCCAGCGAGGTAGCCACGCCGAACATGGTGCCGAATACGGCAAAGATATCGACGGCATAGCCGATCGGACCATGAATGCGCTTGCCGATCAGCGGATAGAGCGCTGAGCTGATGCGCAGGGGAAGACCGTGCCGGAAGCCGAAGTAGGCCAGTGCCAGGGCTACTACCACATACACACCCCAGGCATGCAGTCCCCAGTGGAAGAAGGTGGTCCGCATGGCCTGTCGGGCTGCCTCGGCACTGCCGCCATCGCCCATCGGGGGATTGGCATAGTGCATGACCGGTTCGGCCACACCGTAAAACATCAGGCCGATACCCATGCCGGCCGAAAACAGCATGGCGAACCATGAGCCATAGCTGAACTCGGGCTCACTGTGATCCGGCCCCAGCTTGAACTGGCCGAGTCGGGAGAAGGCCAGCAGCAGAGAGAAAATCAGAAAGACACCCATCGAGAGCAGGTAGAACCAGCCAAAGGTGTCGATAATCCAGCCCTGAGCAGCACTGAACACCTTGCCGGCCGTATCCGGAGCAATGACCCCGAATAGTACCAGCGCCAGGATTACAGCTGCAGAAGGGAAGAAAACGGGCGGATTAATCCCCGCCTTGGTAGGCTTTTCGGCTTCTGCCATAAGGAAAGCATCCTGTTTAAGGGTTATAGATGATAATTATAACTTATTAATCGCAACGAACACGAAGTCAAAATTGCCTTCACCACCATAGATGACGTGTCAACTTTTGAGTAGCTGCAAACCCATGGCGTTTGGTTATATCTCTCTTCTGTTGTGCCCGAACAGCCAGGGTGGCGAAGGACGTATGGGAAGTTCTGCTGCTACCTGCCATGCTGATACCCATGTGGGTTGCGGGACACATGGCCTGAGATGATCCGCCTGCCGGGAGAAATGCAATGCGTCATGCATGGGGGTGGCTGGTCGTAACAATAATGAGTCTGAGCGGATGTGCAGGCTATCGTACCGCTGATCCGCTGGCTTTCGAGGGTAGCCGGACACTGTCCGCCAGCTGCCAGCAATCTCACGCTGGGCCGCTGATCAGGCAGGTGGCTGCCGCTGCCGAAGCGCTGGAGAAAATGGGGTATCAGGTTCGCAGTACCGATGCTGGTCTGGGGCTGGTCAGTGCCGAACGGCGTACATCCATGCCGGGCCTGGGCGCGGTCGATGAGCCTTTTATCAGCGGGTGGGGGGGACACTACCGTCGCGGGTTCGGTTTCGGCGCCGGATTCGGCGGCTTCCACAGCCCGTGGGGTGTTTTTCGCGGAGATCCTGTCAGGGTCGAGCAGGTCTCCGTCGCACCGCTCAGCGTGCCCGAAAGCCACGCTTCGGATACAACGCTCGCGGTGACCCGGGAAGTCTCGGTAGTCATGCCCGATGGGTACGTGCGTTATCGCGCTCTTGAGCTACCTGATGAGTTCTGCCAGCAACTGCATCAGTCGATCGACCAGCTCCTGCATGCGGGATCTGGTGTCATGGAACCGACCTCATGAGAAGACGCCCGATATTACCTGGCGGTTGGCGGTCATGGCGGCTCTGGCCACTGCTGGTGATGATCGCCTGGCTATGTGGCTGCGCTACGGCATCGATGCCGGCCGAGCCAAGGGTGGAGCCGTTTCAGGCGTCTGCTCGGCAGGTGCTGGCCGCGACGCAGGCTACCCTGGCCGAGCGTGGTTTTGTCATCCTGTATGGCGATCAGACGCTGGGGCGACTGACTGCAGAGTATCCGGGACGACCGGCGCTGACACTGGATGCCCGCGTCATTGATGAGGCCACTGGCAGCCGCCTCTCGGTCACGGGAAGGCGAGGTAGCCAGGGGTTGGCACCCCCCGAGCTGGATAATCTGATGACGGCTATCCATGAGCGCCTGGGGGAGGGGATCTTTTCCTCACCGGGCTCATGACAGATGAAGATGCAGTGCCTTGAGGGCTTCCAGCTGTTCATGGAGCCGAAGACTGCCCAATGCTTCCGGCTGACCGTAGCCCCATACCGGCCCGGGCCAGGCGGCATCCTGACGATGACGCAGCAGCACATGCACGTGCAATTGCGTGACTCTGTTACCCAACGCGCCGATATTGACCTTGTCTGCAGGAAAGGCGTCATGCAGCGCCTGACCGACCGCATCCACTTCCTGCCATAACTGCTGGCGCTCCGGCGCGGGCAGCTGGAAACTTTCACTGATTGCCGCGCGCTGTGGGATCAGCAGTGTCCAGATAAAGCGAGCATCATTCATCATGCGCCACTGACACAGTGGCAGTTCGCGGATCAACACGCTGTCCTCGGCCAGTTGGTGATGCAGCTCGAATCCTCTGTGTGCTTCATTCATTACAACGCTTCCATGACTGATGGGGGAGCACGCCACTGTTTCCCGACCCGGCATGCAGGACAACGACAATAACTGAAAACATTTATTCCGCCACGACCCTGTGGTGGTGGACTGACCGGGATGCAGGATTTACTTTCGCGATAATGAGAAGTATTATCAAACGCATTTCCGGCGTGGTCTCCCACGAGGCGGCTGGTGCTTTCGGTGGCCAAGGCTACGCTTGTCCATGATCGCCTCCCACCCCGCTGTACTGGCCTCTGACGGGTCGTGATAATCGATAGATGAGTCTCATGCCGTACCCTTTGCGAGTGTCTTTATCATCATGAGCCAGCGTGTGCCCCGTTTGGCCGGTCAACGTATGGCTGTCTGGCGTATCAGTGCTGCCGCTGCTCTGCTGGGGCTGGGACAGAATGGTTTTCTGGTGGCGCTGCCCATGCTGGTGGCGCAGTCCGGACTGGCGCTGGAGCAGTGGGCAGGGCTTTTACTGCTGGGTTCGATGCTGTTTGTGGTCGGCAGTCCCTTCTGGGGGCGCTTCAGTGATCGGCACGGCAGTCGCCCGGTCGTGCTCCAGGCGCTGGGCGGTTATATCATCAGCTTTACCCTGGTGGCTTCGGCGCTGGCAGCTGCCATTGCAGGCTGGCTGCAGGGAATGACGCTGATCGCGGTAGTGGCCGTGGCACGTATTATCTATGGTCTGACCGTGGCGGGCATGGTGCCGGGTTGTCAGCGCTGGGCCGTGGCGCTGGAACCGGAAAACCACCGGGCCCGCGCCCTGGCCGCGATCAGTGCCGGGCTGTCGAGTGGCCGGCTGCTTGGACCGCTGGTCGCCAGTGCCAGCCTGACCCTGTCGCTTTATGCACCCTTTGTCATCATGGTCATCGCCGGGGTGCTTGCCATGGTGCTGGTACTGGGCGTAGCCGATCCCCACCACGATATGCAGCAGCAGGAGACGCCCGGGGCATGGTCAGGGCGTCGTTTCAATCCTCGGTTATGGCCCTATATCGGCCTGGCACTGGCCATTTCGGTGGCTCTGTCACTGATGCAGCTGGGATTACCCGATGCACTGCAACATCGCCTTGCCATTACGCCCGATCAGGCCAGTCATCTGATGGGGATCATGCTATCGCTGGGTGCGCTGGGCAGTCTGCTGGTCCAGGTGCTGGCCGTACGGAGACGACGTCTGCCGTGGTCGTGGCTGGTGGCCGGTGGCATTCTGGCGGCCACAGCGGGCACCCTGCTGCTGACGCTGGGCGGGACGGCCGCCTGGCTGGCACTGGGTACGGTGATGACCAGTATTGGCATCGCGTTGGCGGTCCCGGGGTACAATAGCCGCGCCGGTCAGCTGCAGGGGCAGGGGACCGGTTCCGGTCTGATGGGGATGATGCATACCCTGGGCTATGGGCTGGCAACGGCCATCGTGGCGCTTTCCCCGGCCACTACCCTGTTGCCTCTGGCGCTGCTGGCCTGTGGGTGCGCTGCCCTTCTCGGTTGGCCAATTGCGCTGGATGCGCGCCGAGCCGGTGAGTGACGCCCTGCGTCGAGACTGGAATCGATACGGACAAGGAGATTCTGCAACATGGCGCTGCTGCCGGACCCCGATCTGCTCGCGGCAACGAGCTTTTTCAATGCGCTGCTGCGTGAAACCGCCGACTGGCAAATGACGGCCGATGGCACCGATGCAGGAGGGACGGTACGTCTGCCACTGAACGGTGGCGAGCAGCTGTGCCTGACACTGCAACATCGTAGCCACAGTGGCCGTTGCCGGCTGTTGTTGCCTCTTGAGCTGGAGACCGATCAGGGCCGTCGTCCGATCGATTTTCTGCCCGCCGTCGAGCGGCTGATGGGGGAGTCCCCCCTGTTCGATGGCGTCGAGGCGGAGCAGCGCCAGGCCTTCATCGAAAGGGTGCAGGAGAGTCGCCATAACATCGCCGACTCACTGACCCGACGTGACGATGCTGATGAACTGGCACGGGGGCCACTGGATTTCCTGCACGCTGAACAGGGCGTGCTGGCGGGCCACGACTTTCACCCTGCACCCAAGTCACGGGCTCCCTTCACGCTTGAACAGGCCCGCACATACTGCCCCGAATATCGTGCCGACTTTCATCTGGTCTGGTGGGCTGTAGCGCCCGAGCTGGCGGTCAGCGATTCCAGTCGTGAGCGCTCGGCAGCTGAACTGATGACTGATCTGCTGCCGGAGTCGCTGGTGGATCGGGTGCCTGCA